>JAXDQC010000145.1:0-37998 GCA_034668045.1 Betaproteobacteria bacterium
GGCAACGACATCGTGCAGGGACTTGGCGGAGCGGACGTGCTCGATGGTGGCACGGGTGCGGACCAGCTCTGGGGCGGTGCGGGTAATGACTGCTATACCGTGGACAACGCCGGCGATGTCGTGATGGAGGCGGTCACTACCACGGCCAATTACACGTGGTCGATGGGCGGGTATTACGCGTACGACGGCGAGGGCAATCCCTATTGGGTGCCCCAGGAAGTACAGACCTATACCGGTACGTCGACGCTCGCGCCGGCCGCGGGCATGGCGCCGGTGTATTCGGGCGGCACGACCTACGGCTACTCGAACTTCGACCTTGGCAGTTGGGTCAACGACGGCGAAGGCAACACAACGTGGTCGCCGAACGTGGTGTCGCGCCACTCGAGCACGACGACCGTGACGCCCGGGGACGGCCTAGACACGGTGAATTCGTCGGTGAGCTTCACGCTGCCTTATGGGCTGGAGAACCTGATCCTCACCGGTGCAAGTGCCATCAACGCCACTGGCAACGAGCTGAATAACTATCTGCGCGGCAACTCTGGCGACAACACGCTCACGGGCGGCGCAGGCATCGACGCGCTCGAAGGTGGCGCCGGCAACGATACGTTGTCTGACGCGAGCGGCAGTGAGGCCGCTTTCCTGGCGGGCGCTTCGGGCAGCGATACGCTGAGCGGCAGCAACGGGCGGCAGTTCCTCGCCGGCGGCACGGGCAACGACACCATTCACGCCGCCGACGGCTCGGATATCGTCGCCTTCAACGCGGGTGACGGACAGGACAACGTCGATAGCACCGGTACGGCGCAGGACAACGTGCTCTCGCTTGGCGGCGGCATCACCTACGCGAACCTCAAGTTCAGCAAGTCGGGCAACGACCTGGTGCTGGCGGCGAGCGCGAGCGATAGCGTGACGCTGAAGAACTGGTACGCGGGTTCCAAGTCGTTCGGCACGCTGCAGGTGGTGATCGAAGCGAGCAGTGACTACAACGCTGGCTCGAGCGACGCGACGCTCAACAAGAAGGTCGAGCGCTTCGATCTCACCGGGTTGGCCAATCGCTTCGACCAGGAGCGGGCGGCGAATCCGTCGCTCACCGAATGGGCGCTGTCGAACGCGCTGACCACGTTCCACCTCGGCGGCAGCGACACGGCGGCGCTGGGCGGCGACCTTGCCTACTACCTCGGCAAGAACGGCACGCTAGCGGGCATGGGCATGGACAAGACGGTCGACGTGCTGAGCGCGTCGGGCTTCGCCCAGCAGACGCAGACCATCCACGACTGGGCGACGCTGCAGACCGACGTGGCGAGGCTGAGCCAATGAAAGCTGCGATCGCCGTCGCCGCCGTTCCCGCGGCGAAGACGTTCATGCACTACGCGAAGGAGTGCAGCGACTTCGCGCGGCTCTGCGAGCGCGTTCGGCCGGCGCGGGAGTATCCGCGCCTGCTCGCGCTGCGCGTGCCAGCCGAGATGGTCGAGAAGCTGCGGGTCGCCGCACAACAGGCGATCGGGCGCCACGGCGTTCATGGCTGGCTGTCGAGCGAAGGGCGCGTGACCGCCGGCGCCTACGATTCTCTCTCGCTCACGTACAACCCCGACCTGCACGATCCGCAGATTACGAACGTGCACCAGTCGACGCTGGGGTCGTCGGTCAACCGCGAGGACGAGTTCTATTGGGGCTCGACGCAGAAGTTTGCCGGGCTGAAGAACACGTATTTCGACACCTACGGCTTTCGTCGGCCTACGCCGGCTGCCCGCACTGGCTTCCTCGCCCGCTTTCTCGATCAGTGCGGGCTTTCGCTCGTTCGCTCGCGCCTGTCCATCGTGCGCAGCGGCTCGGGGCGGCGCCAGCCTTTCGCGGCCGGCTGGCATCGCGACGAGCCGGTGTTCGAGAACCTGCGCATCAACATCCCGCTGGTCGGCTCCCCGGAGTACCGGCTGCAGATCGAGCATCGCCAGGCGCATCCCAGGCCGCGATCGCGCTCGATGAGCTCGCACTATCTGCAGCCCGGGTACGCCTACACGTGGGATACGCACCTGCCGCACCGCGTCCACGAGGCGCGGCGCAGCACCGCGGATCGCGTGCACCTGGTCCTGGGATTTTCGCCTTGGTTTCGCTACGACGGCGCGCGGGATGCCTGGCAGCCGAACGAGCACTACGGGCACCGGCACCCGTTCGACATCCTCTGCGAGGGCGGCTTGCATCCCGCCTTGCGGCTGGAAGGCGCGTGAGCCGGGAGAACATCGTGCTGCTCACCACCTGGAGCCGCGAAAGCCGCTCGAAGATGCGGCAGTACGCCGCGGCGGCGGCGGAGCTCGGGCTCGACGTTCGCGAGGAGCATCCGGACCGGCGTACCGCTGGCGTCATCGCCTGCAGCGACCACCGCGCGGTCGATGCCGCCTGGCTGTGCCACAAGCACGGTATTCCCGGATCTGATCCCGTCGCGGCGACCGTCGCCACCAACAAGTCGCTCGCCTACAGCTTCATCGAGTCCCGTGGATTTCGCACGCTGCGCTGGGAGGTCCCGCTCAGCGAAGCGGATCTGCGCGACGGCCTGCGAAAGCCGGTGATCGTGAAGCCGGACCGCGGTAGCGGGTCGCGCTCGGATCATCCCTGGGGATACCAGGCCTTCCGCAGCGCGAAGGCGTTTCTCGACTATCTGCGGCGCACCCGTCAGCTGCAGGCGTTCCTCGACTACCAGAGGGCGCCATCGCACTGGTGGGGCCGCTACCTGCTGATGGAATACGTTCCGGGGCGGCTCTATGGCGTCGCGGCCGCGATCGCCGACGGGCGGGTCGCGGTGTACGACACCCACGGCCTCGCCACGATGCCCGACTCGATGCTGATCGAGACGACGCTCTTCGGTGAGCAGCATGAGGACATGCGCGCGATCGCGCGAATCGCGGAGGCGTTCGCCGCGCTCGGCCTGCGCCGCACGGTGCTCTATACGCAGTGCGTGGCGCGCGGCGGACGGCTCTATCCCATCGATTTCAATCTCCGTCCGGGCACCATGTTCGATCTGCTGGTCGGAGTGCTGCGGCTTCCGTTCTACGCCCAGGCGCTCTCCTTCTTCCTCGGGCGCCATCGCAAGATGCGCTTCCGCTGGCCGTCGCGCTATCTCGGCGCGCGGCGCATGCACCTGCCGCTGCGGCCGGGACGCCGCAAAGTGAGCTTCGGCCCGGGCGCGATCCCGGTCGTGAGCGAGTTCCACTACGACCCGAGGAAGCCTTACGACTCCGGGCACGCGTTGCCGATCTTCGCCGTACGCTGCACCGGCCGGCGCGATTTCGACCGGAGGTCTCGCGCGGTGATTGCCCGGACTGTCATTCACGCTGCGAGGAGGCCCGGATCACGATGAGGGCTCTCGTCCACTTCCCGGTGTTTGCCGGACCCGCGGTCATCAATGGCGGCCATGCGACGTTCCAGCTCGCGCGTGGTACGGCCACGGTGCAGGCGCCCCGCCGGCTGCTGAGCGAGCTCGCAGCGCGCTGCGACGGCGATACGCCGCTCGACGACATCCGGCGCGAGCTTTCCATCGGCTGGCGGAGAAGCGACGTCGACCGCTTCCTCTCCATGCTGGTCGCGAAGGGCGCCCTCATCGACGCCGACCGCGCGGCGCTGCACTCATGGCGGCACGTGGAAAATCCGCCGCGGCGACCGGCGCCCGCTGCGCAGCTTGATTCGCCTCGCGCCTCGAAAGCCAGCGGACAATTGGAGCAGCCGCCGCGCTTTCCGTTGCGCGAACTCCTCGAGCGGCGCAGCAGCGCGCACGCGTTCTCCGGCGAGGCGGTGACGCTCCCGAGCATCCGCGCGCTGCTGTGGGCGTGCTACGGCGTGCAGGCCGGCCGGGTCAACGGCTCGCGGCAAGCGCATCGGACCGTCGCCTCCGGCGGAGCGTTGTTCCCTCTTTCCATTCATCTCGTCAATCTGCGCCCGACGGCGGGCCTTGCGGAGGGCATCTACGCGGTGGACTTCGCGCTCGACGGCGCCGTCGGGCTGCGGCTCGTCGCGGGTGCCGCGGAGCAGGCGTTTCGCGCGTTCGGCGAGCCGGGCCTGCTGCGCAACGCGCAAGGCCTCATCGTCGTCTCGGGCCGGTTCGACGTGACCGCCCGGAAATACGGCAACCGGGCGCTGCTCTACGTGCCGCTCGAGGCAGGGCACGCCGCCCAGAATGCCATGCTCGCCGCGACCGACCTCGGCCTCGCCTGCCGGCAGATCGGAGGCTTCATCGATGCGCGGCTGCGTGCGCTGATTCGCGGTGACGCCGCGCTAACGCCGCTTTCGAGCATCGCTTTCGGAACGGAAGGAAACGCAACCAGCGCCGAGCTTCCGGCGATCGAGTTCAAATGGATCGACTTCGATGCCGGCGGCGGCGAGCCGCCGTTCGCGCTGGGCATGGCGAAGTTCTCGGATGCGATCGACGAGACCGACGCCGGTTGGGGGCGAGCCCGCGATCCGCTGCTCGCCCACGACAAGACCTTCGCCGAGGCCTGGGAGCGCCGGGGATGCGCAACTCCCGGCGGAGTCTACCTGGCGCGCGGTGCGGAGCTTCGCGACCGGCAGCATCCGGGGCAGATCGTCTCGTATCGACCGGCGCAGCATGCGCGCCACGGTTTCCCGTTCCGACCCTACTCGGATGGGCGACTGCACGGCTGGAAGGACGCCACCGACTGCGAGACGGGCAATCCCGTTCCTGTGCCGGCAGAGTGCGTTTACTACCGCGATCGGCTGCCCGCGAAGCTGCGGCGCAGCTCCTGCACGTCGGCGAACAGTTCCGGCGTCGCGGCGGCGCACGAGCGGGAGCAGGCGCTCGAGCGCGCCGTGCTGGAGCTCGTCGAGAGGGATGCGTTCATGGCGGCCTGG
Organism: Betaproteobacteria bacterium; assembly: GCA_034668045.1. Lineage (GTDB taxonomy): Bacteria > Pseudomonadota > Gammaproteobacteria > Burkholderiales > SG8-39 > SCGC-AG-212-J23. Next base: position 4,855 of record JAXDQC010000145.1, read on the forward strand.
CTCGAGCGGCGGAAAACCGCGGTCATCGCGCGCGGCTCGCTGCCGCGCACGCTGCGCGCGCGCATTGCGGCGTTGGAGAGCATCGGCTGGCGTGTCGTTCTCAAGGATCTCAGTCGCGGCTTCGCGCCGGTGGTTCTCGCGTTCGGGCAGCATATCGGGCGCGGCATGACGAGCGTAACGGCCCATGCGGCGTTCGACCCGGAGGCCGCGGCCGATCATGCGCTGAGCGAGCTCGAGTCGATGGTTTACCTGTGGCTGGCCGGGGCGCGACCCGCGCGCACTACGCCGAACGCGGTGCGCGCGCCGCTGGACCACGGCGCTCTCTATGCTCAGCGCCGCTATTTCCGCCGCGCGGATCACCTCGCGGTCGGCTCGGCGAAGCGTCCACTTGCGGCTGTCGGCGAGGGTCTGCCGCGCCGCTGGAGCGGGCTGCGCAGCCTCCTTCTGTCTCGTGGGCACCGACTCCTCTGCGTCGATCTGACGCCGGAAGGCGCCCGCCTGCCGGGCGACTCGCGGCCGCTTCATGTGGTCCGCGCCCTCGTGCCGGGACTGCTCCCCATTACGTTCGGCTACGGCTGCGAGCCGCTCGGCTTGCTGTCGTTGCCGTGCTTCGACGAAGTGTTGTTTCCCCATCCGTTCGCATGATTCTCACCAAGGAGGTGTCATGAGCAAGCAAGTGAAGAGCAGCAGCAAGCGTACGCGTTCGACGAAGGCGAAGTCCCTTTCCTGGAAGGTGTCGGTGAAGCCCCGGCGCGCCGGTCGATCGGCCGTGCCGATGGGCTGCTCCTGCTGCGGCGGCAAGTAGTGGATGCGCTCGACTTCGCGCCGGACCTGATCCGCATCCGCGAGCGGCCGCCGCCGCCGCTCGCCGGCTGGACGCTGCGCCTGCTGCTCGCGCTACTCGCCGGCGTGCTGCTGTGGGCCGTGTTCGGCCAGCTGGATATCGTTGCGGTCGCCGAAGGCAAGCTCGTGCCCTCCGGCTACCTGAAGATCGTCCAGCCGGCCGAGCAGGGCATCGTCAAGGAAATCCTGGTTCGCGAAGGCGAAGCGGTGGCGGCCGGCCAGGTGCTGGCGCGCATGGACCCCGTCCTGACCGAGGCTGACGTCAACGCGGTGCGCGCGGAGTTCCTCGCCAAAGGGCTCGCGTTACGGCGCATCGACGCGCAGCTCTCGAGCCAGCTCCTGTCGCGCGAACAGGAGGATCCGGCCGACCTGTACGCGCGGGTCGAGGCGCAGCACGCCGCCAACGTGCGTGCCTACCAGAGCGCCCTCGCGCAGGAAAGGAGCGTGCTGGAGAAGGCGCGCCACGATCTCGCCGGCGCGCAGGCGACCAAGGCGAAGCTCGAGCAGGTGCTGCCGCACTACATCGCCCAGGAGCAGGCGTTCGAGAAGCTTACCAAGGACGGGTTCGCCGGCCGCATCATGTATACGGACAAGCAGCGCGAGCGCATCGAGAAGGAACAGGACCTGCGCGTGCAGGAGTTCACCATCCGCTCCAACGCGTCGCTGATCGCGCAGTCCCAGCAGCGGCTCGAGCAGATCACTGCAGACTACCGCCGGCAGCTGCAGGCCGAGCGTGCCGACGTCGCCGCCCAGTTCGAAAGAGCGCAGCAGGACCTGGCCAAGCACTCGCACCGTCAAGGCCTGCTCGAGCTGCGCGCGCCGCAAGCGGGCGTGGTCAAGGACCTCGCCACGCATACCGCCGGTACGGTGGCGTCGCCTGGCACCATCCTGATGACGCTGGTACCCGAGGGCGACAAGCTGGTCGCCGAGGTCTGGGTATCGAACGATGACGTCGGCTTCGTGCGTACCGGCCAGGACGTGAAGGTCAAGCTCGCCACCTTCCAGTTCCAGAAATACGGTCTGATGAAGGGCCGCGTGCTGCACGTCAACGCCGATTCCAGCGACGCGTCGCCCGGCGGCGGGCGAACCGACCAGCAGACCGGGCGCGACCGCCCGGCCGGTCCGCTTTCCTTTCGTGCCCTCGTCGAGCTCGATTCCCAGGAGCTGGCCGCCGACGGGCAGCGCTATCCGCTGCAGGCGGGGATGCAGGTGGTGAGCGAGATCCACCTGGGCACTCGCACTGTCCTCGAATACCTGCTCTCGCCGGTGCAGAAGGCGTTCCACGATGCGGCCCGCGAGCGCTGAACGATCGCCGGCCGCGCGCCGGCGCGGGCCGCTCATCGGCGCGGCGCTCGCCCTGGAGTTCGACTACGCCCGCATGGCCGCGGAGATCGATGCGTGCGAGGAATTCTTCATCGATACGCCGCCGTACCAGCGGCAAGTCGACGGAGTTGCCTCGGGACTGATTCCGTTCCGCAGCGAGTCGGCGGCGAACTATGCGCGCATCGACACGATGGTCGAGCGGGATGTTCGGCGCCGTGAGTTGCGCGGCGTTCGCATTTTCTACCTTCGCAATTCGACCGAGAACGATGTTGTCGAGCGGTCGAGCTTCGCGGTGACGAAGGCCCTGCCGCATGCGAGCTGGTCCTGGCGGCCGGAGCTCGCGTCGCGCATCCCCTACACGATCGAGTGCATCGAATCGCTCCCCTATCGCACCCTGGGCCTCATCCGCGTCTTCGTCTGCGACGACACCTTCATGCCGACGCACCGCGACACCGACCCGGACGCGAACCCGGACTACGACCGCAGCAAGGCGGTGGGCCTCTCGCTGATCCCGCGCACCGGGGACGTCGGCATGCTCATCTGGGATCGCACGCGGCGCCGCGCGCGCGAGCTGAGCGGCAACGCGCTGCTGTTCGACGACTCGAACTGGCATGGTGTGCCGATGACGCGCGGGCGACGGATCACGATCCGGATTTTCGGCGAGATCGATCCCACCATCTTCGAAGACCGTTTGGTCGATGCCTGCCATGCCTGAGACCGCGGTCCTGGGCGTTCCAGTGCACTACCGCGAGGCGGGCGAGGGGCAGGGCGTGGTCCTGTTGCATTCCGCGGGCAGCACGAGCGGGCAGTGGCGCAAGCTCATGGAATGCCTGGCCGGGCGCCATCGCGCGCTCGCCCCGGATCTGTTCGGCTATGGCGGCACCGGTCATTGGCCCGGCGGCCGCGCGGACCTGATCGAGGACGAAGCGGCCATCGCCCGCGCGATGACGGACATCGCTGGCGGACCAGTGCACATGGTCGCGCATTCGTACGGGGCTCACGTCGCGATGCGGGCGGCGCTCGAGTGGCCGGAGCGCGTGCTGAGCCTGACGCTCATCGAGCCGTCGATGAGCTATCTGCTCGCGCACGCCGGCGAGAGTGCCGCCTACGCCGAAGTGCGTCGAGTCGCCGATGCGTTCTTTGCTTTCGCCGCTCAGGATCGCCTGGCAGAGGCGGCTCGCGTCTTCGTCGACTACTGGATGGGTGACGGCACCTTCGATGCGATGCCGCCGGAGCGAAAGGCGACGGCGGCAGGAAATGTGCGCAAGCTCGTCTATCAATGGCCCTTCTCGCTGGAGCGCGAGAAGCCGACGCTCGAAGACTACGCGGCGCTCGACATGCCGATCCTGCTCGTGCAGGGGGCCGAGACGACGTATGCCTCGCGATGCCTGATGCAGGTCCTGCGCGGAGTGTTTCGCCGCCACGAGTTCGCGCAGATCGCCGGTGCAGGACATATGTCGGCGATCACGCATGCCGATGCCGTCAACAAAGTCGTGTGCGCGCACCTTGCCCGTACCAAATCTGATACGACCCGAACGCAGCGGAGCTTTCCTCGAGCAAGCGCAGCAGCCGGGTCTCGTCCGGGCCGTCGCGTGGGATGACCAGGCAGGCAATGCGTTCGCCGAGCCGGCAGGTGTTGGCCTCGACGGCGTGTGCCGCCCGGATGGAGTTCAGGCAGTACGGCCGGTTGCCCTCGGGCCAGCGGGCGTAGTGGCGGGTGTCAAGCTCGACGAGCGTCGCCCAATCCGAGGCGCTGGGCGGTAGCGCGCCGGCCCGCTCGCGGGCCATGTGGAAGTAGAGGGCGTCCTGCCGCTTGTTGGCCAGGTAAAAGCGGAAACCCCAATGGCCGTCGGAATCGGTATGCAGGTGAACGTCGATGTCGCCCCGCTGTGCAAGAAGGACGACCAGCTTCAGGTCCTTCAGCGGGAAGCTGTGAGCGTATCGCAGCAGGTCCGGGAACTCGCGCTCGAAGGACTCTTCTACGTGGCTGGGACGGGGATAGAACACATTCGCCATCAGCCAGGGGTACGGTCGCCCAGTTGCCGCCTCGTATCCCCGCTCCGGAACGTTGAGGCCGCGCTTGTGACCCTCCGCTCGTGCCCACGTCATCCATTCGATCAGCCGCGCAGTGTCCACATCCGGGGGCGGCGGCATTGCGAGCGGCGAAAAGACGAGATCCTCGTAGTCGGCGAGGCGCATGGTCAACGGGGTTGCCCGCAGTTTAGCGCGATCGCGCCCGCAACCAGACCGGCCGCTGCGGCGAGGAGCACCATGGTGAAGCCGTGCGGCAGCTTCTGCAGCAGCGCTATCAGAATCGGGCCGACCAGCTGCCCAACGGCGAAAGCGGCCGTCATCGCCGCCATCACCGGACGTGCCGCCGCGCCATAGAGGCGCCGGGCCTCCTGCATGCCGGCGAGGGTAATGGTGACGAAGGTCGCGCCGACGAGAACCGCGGAGACGAGGATTCCCGCAAGGCCCGGCACGAGCAGGGGCGCGGCGACCCCGGCTGCCATCACCAGCATCGAGATCATCCACACGCGCCGCGGGCTGGTCGAAGCGCCGAACCTCGATGCGGCGAGCGTCGAGAGCGCGGCGGCGATGCCGAAGATCGGCCACGCCGAGCCGAACGCCAGGGGGTCGACGATGATCTGCCGGGCCATCGCCGGCAGGAACGTCGCCGGGACGATATAGCCGAAGCCGTAGGCGCCGTAGGAAAGAATGAGAAGCCAGTTGACGGGCGCACGCCGCGCTGTCTCTCTTGTTTCCGCCGCGGGTTTGCGTTCGAAAGAAAACGGCAGCCAGATCGCGCCTGCAATCGCAAGCGCGAGGGCGCCCAAGGCGTTCCAGGCCGCATCGGCGCTCGAGCCAAGCTGCATGACGACCAGGCAGGCGACTCCGGCGACGGCCACCCCGGCGCCAACGCCGGCGTAGAGCACGCCCCCCAGCTGCGGCTGGCGCAGTTCCGCGAGCCGCTCGAGCGTCCACGCGGACACCAGCACCAGGACCCAGGCGCTCGCCATGCCGGCGAGCGCGCGCAGCACGAGCCAAAGGACGAACCCGTCCGCGAGCCCCATGGCCAGCGTCGACAGCGCGATTGCCAGCAGCCCGCCGCGGATGGCGAGAGACGCTCCGACGTTCAGCCAGATGATCGATAGCGCCCCGGCGAGATAGCCGAGGTAGTTGGCGGCTGCGAGCCAGCCGCCCTGGGCGAGCGACAGGCCGTCTTCCTGCATCATCGGCAGAATGGGCGTCATCGCGAAACGGCCGATCCCCTGAGAGAGGGCTAGGGCGGCGAGTCCGGCGAGCGCGGTCGGCAAGGCGGCGGACTGCACACGATGGAATTTCTCACCACTACCGTCCGCGAGCAAGCGCTGGCAGGCGGTTGATCACACCCCTTCGGGAAGCGATCTAGTCGACGCCGAGCTCGGCGCGGGTCTTTTCGTCGAGCGAACCGCTGGCCGGCAAGTCCCGGGCGCGCTGGAACTGAGCGAGGGCGGCCTGGGTCTTGGCGCCGAAATCCCCGTTGACGGGGCCCGCGTCAAACCCCTGCGCACGGAGCTTCTCCTGCACCTGTTTGAACAGGTCGGCGTGGGCGCCGGGCGCGGCGAGCGCGGGGGCATTGTCCGGATAGGCATCCTCGGGATGCAGGGCGGTGAAGGGAGTCGCCGCCAGGGCGGCGACGGGCACGAGCAACGAGACGAGAAGAATGCGCGAGTTCATGCTCTGACCGTGCAATCCGCGTGCCGAAGGGCGCTAGAGTCCGGCGGCTTGCGCAACGAGCTGCTTCAGCTCTCGCTGCAGCTTCGCGCGCACCGGCGCGGCCGGGCGGCTTCCCGCGAGGTTCTTCAGCTCCCATGGATCGCGCTCGAGGTCGTAGAGCTCGTCGAGCTCGCCGTTCCTGCTGCGGTTCAGCCAGCGGATGTACTTGTGCCGGTCGGTGCGCACCGCCTTGTAGGACATGCCGACCAGCCACGGCAGCGCCTGCTCCGCCCAGTATTCGATCAGGATCGATTTTCGCCAGGAGCGCCTTTGATTGCGGAAAAGAGAGACCAGTGAAAGGCCCTGGATGTGCGGTCCGGGCTTCGCGCCGGCGAGTTCGAGCAAGGTGGGCGCGATGTCCTGGCAGATGACCAGATCTTTGTTCCGGCTGCCAGCCTTGACGATCCTGGGATAGCGCAGCACGAACGGCGAGCGGATGCCTGCCTCGTAGGCAAAGCGACGCTCGGGCCCGAGAGCGTGCTCGCCGAAGAAGTAGCCGTTGTCGCCGAGGAAGAGAATGAGCGTGTTGTCGAGCTCGCCGCTCTTCTCGAGCGCGGCCAGGATCTGCCCGACGCCTTCGTCGACCGAAGCCATCATCGCCGCGCGCAGGCGGATCTCCTCCTGCGAGCCGGCCTGGATCGGCGCGAGCAGGGCGCGCGACTTTTCCGACTTCTTCAGCTCGAACGCTTCCGCCCACGCCGGCTTGGATTTCGCCACCTGCTCGGGCGGCAGCATGTTCGGCGTTTTCGGGAACAGGCGGCCCTTGTAGAGGTCGCGGTGGCGCTCGGCGGGCACGTAGCCGATGAGGCTCAGCGTGCCGTCCGCCGCCTGCTCGGCGTCCGGATGCACGGCCTTGTGCGCGAGGAAAAGGGAGAAGGGCTTCGTTCTATCCTTCTGAAGGAACGCGAGCGCCTCGTCGTTCAGCAGGTCGGTGATGTACCCCGAGCGCTGCTCGTACCTGCCGTCGACGTTGAGCTTCGGGTCGGCGAGCCGGCCGTGGCCGTCGAACGACACCCAGCGGTCGTAGCCGGGCCGAGGCTTGCCGTCGTTGCCCATGTGCCACTTGCCGACGTGCGCGGTCTCGTAGCCGAGCTTCTGCAAAGCGAGGTGGTAGTTGGGCAGGCGATGGCTCATCGCGTCGCGCGCGACGTTGTCGATGATGCCGTGACGGCTGGCGTACTGGCCGGTCATGATCGAGGCCCGGTTCGGCGAGCAGATCGGCGTGGTGTGGAACGCCCGCTCGAAAATCGCCCCCTCGCGCGCCAGGCGGTCGATGTGGGGTGTTTCCATGTAGGGATGGCCGCCGGCGCCGAACTCGTCGTAGCGCAGGTCGTCGATCAGGATGACCAGGAAGTTCGGTTTCGAGGCTGATTGGCGGCGCATGGCGCTGGTACACTGGCCCCAGAATGCGTAAGCGGGGCGCAGTCTACAGCAGCTCTCGGCGCTTGCCGGTCGTCGCGGCGCCCGTGGCCATTCCCGCACCCCCTAAGAAGCTGGCCGCCAAGCCTCCCCGGCGCCGTCGCTGGGCTCTCCCGGCTGCCGCGGCCGCAATACTGATCGGTATCGCTGCCTGGCTCGTGGTCCCCGCGGCGGCGCCGACGCCGGTCATGGCCGAAGAGCCGCCGCAAAAGGAAATGACCGCCGCGGATGCGTACGAAAAGATCCGCGGCTCGGTGGTCATGGTGCGCGGCTCGCCCTACGACGGCACCGAGGAGGTCGAGGGCAAGGAGGCTGACGCCACCGGAACGGGCGTGGTCATCGTCGACAGCGGCATCATCCTCACCAACCTGCACGTGGTCGCCGGCGCGAAGCGCATCCGCGTCGTCTTCGCCGACGGCATGGAGGCCGCTGCGGAGCTGATGGGCGCGCGTCCCGAGCACGACCTCGCGGTCCTGAAGGCCCTTTCGGTGCCCGACGACCTCGAGCCGGCGACGATGCGTTCGACGGCCAGCCTGCGGCCCGGCGAGCCGGTGGTCGCGGTCGGCTTTCCTTTCGGCATCGGCCCTTCGGCCTCGGCCGGCGTGATCTCCGGCCTCGGCCGCGAGTACCGCTCGCCGGAAGGCAAGCGCATCCTCTCCAACCTCATCCAGTTCGACGCGGCGGTGAACCCCGGAAACTCCGGCGGCCCACTGGTGACCAACGACGGACAGGTGATCGGCATCGTCACCGGCCTGCTCAATCCGACCGAGCAGCGGGTTTTCGTCGGCATCGGTTTCGCGGTGCCGATCGAGAATGCCGCCGCCGCGGCCGGCCTGCCGCCTTTCTGATAGGGAAGTCATGGAAACCAGCAACGTGTCGCAACTCATGGAGCGGCTGCTCTACGAGGTCAAGAAAACCGTCGTCGGCCAGGACCATTTCCTCGAACGGGTGCTGGTGGCGATCCTCGCGCAGGGGCACCTGCTGGTGGAAGGCGTGCCCGGCCTGGCGAAGACGCTGACGGTGAAAACGCTGGCCGCGGCGGTGCGCGGCAGCTTCCGGCGCATCCAGTTCACCCCCGACCTCGTGCCGGCGGACCTCGTCGGCACGCGCATCTACAGCCAGAAGACGGGCGACTTCTCGACCTCGCTCGGGCCGGTGTTCTGCAACCTGCTGCTCGCCGACGAGATCAACCGCGCGCCCGCCAAGGTGCAGAGCGCGCTGCTCGAGGTGATGCAGGAGCGCCAGGTAACGATCGCCGGCGAGACCCACCGCGTGCCGCTGCCCTTCCTCGTCATGGCGACGCAGAACCCGATCGAGACCGAGGGGACCTACGCGCTGCCCGAGGCGCAGGTCGACCGCTTCATGATGAAGGTGCTGGTCGGCTACCCGAGCGAGGAAGAGGAATTCGTCATCGTGCAGCGCGTCACCGGGCAGGCGCACGACGTCGCGCCGGTGGCGAGCATCGAGCAGCTGATGGAGCTGCAGAAAATATGCCGCAAGACCTACGTCGAGCCCGCGCTGGTGCAGCACGCGGTGCGCCTCGCCGCGGCGACGCGCGACCCGGAGCGCTACGGCATCAAGGGGCTGCAGAAGTACGTGACCTATGGAGCGAGTCCCCGGGCTTCGATCTCGCTCATCGAGGGGGCGCGCGCCCTGGCCTTCCTGCGCGGGCGCGACTACGCGCTGCCGCAGGACCTCACCGATCTCGTCCCCGACGTGCTGCGTCATCGCCTCGTTCTCTCCTACGAGGCCCTCTCCGAGGGGCTGACCGCCGACGAGGTGATCGGCAAGATCATGGCGGTCGTGCGCGCGCCGGAGAAGCCACTGGAGACGCATGTCCAAATCCAGTCCTGAAGCGTTGCTGCGCAGGCTCGAATGGACGGCGCTGCGCCGTCTCGACGGCGTGCTGCAAGGCGACTACCGGACCCTTTTTCGCGGCTTCGGCCTCGACCTCGCCGACCTGCGTGAGTATCAATATGGCGACGACGTGCGCCACATCGACTGGAACGTCACCGCGCGCCTCGATACGCCTTACGTGCGGCAGTACCACGAGGATCGCGAAATCACCGCCTGGTTCCTCGTCGATCTCTCGGGCTCGATCGATTTCGGCTCGCGCGAAACCAAGAAGCAGGCCGTGGCGACGCAGTTCGTCGCGCTGCTCGCGCGCCTGCTCACACGACGCGGCAATCGCGTCGGCGCTTTGCTCTACGGCTCGAGCGTCGATACGGTCATCCCCGCGCGCGGCGGCCGGCGCCACCTGCTGCAGATCCTGCACCGCATGCAGTCGCGCCCGGCGGTCCCCGCCGCCGGCGAGACCAAGCTCGCCGACCTGCTGCTGGCGGGCGCGAACGCGATCACGCGCCGCTCGGTGGTATTCGTGGTCTCCGACTTCATCAGCGCGCCCGGCTGGCCGGCGCGGCTCGGCCAGCTCGCGCTGCGGCACGAGGTGGTCGCGGTGCGCCTGCACGATCCGCTCGAGAGCGAGCTGCCCGACCTGGGCATGCTGCTGTTCCGCGACGCCGAGACCGGCGAGCAGCTGTTCGTCGACACGCACGATCCCAAGTTCCGCAAGCGCTTCGCCGCCGCTGCCGCCAAGCGCGAGGAGATGCTGCGCGCGGCGTTCCGAGAAGCGGGCGTCGACGCGATGGAGCTCTCGACCGAGGTCGATCTGGTCGAGGAGATCAGCCGCTTCATCGAGCTGCGCCGCCGGCGCGGCCGTTCCGGGGCGAAGGCCGCCGCATGAGCTTCCAGTGGCCTGAGATGCTGTGGCTGATGCTGGTCATTCCACTGCTCGTCGCCGCATACCTGTGGCTCCTGAACAGAAAAAAACGAACGGCGATCCGCTACGCGAGCCTGGCGCTGATGAAGGAGGCGATGCAGGGCGCGGCCTGGCGCCGCCACGTGCCGCCGGCGCTGCTGCTGCTCGCGCTCGTCGTCATGATCGCCGCCATCTGCCGCCCGACCGCCGTCATCACGCTGCCCTCGCAGCATGAAACGATCATCCTGGCGATGGATGTCTCCGGCAGCATGCGCGCCACCGACGTCGAGCCCAACCGCCTGGTCGCCGCGCAGAACGCCGCCAAGGCGTTCGTCGCGCAGCAGCCCGAGAACGTGCGCATCGGCGTCGTCGCCTTCGCCGGCACGGCGACGGTGGCGCAGGCGCCAACCCGCAACCGCGAGGACATCGTCGCCGCCATCGACCGCTTCCAGCTGCAGCGCGCCACGGCGATCGGCAGCGCGATCATCGTCTCGCTCGCCACGCTCTTCCCCGACGGCGGCTACGACGTCGCCTCGTTCAGCTATGCCTCGGAGAAGAAGGCGCAGCGGCCGCCCAACTTCAAGCCGGTGCCGCCGGGCTCCTACCAGTCGGCGGTGATCATCCTGCTCACCGACGGGCAGCGCACCACGGGGCCCGACTCGGTGATGTCGGCGCGCCTCGCGGCGGAGCGGGGCGTGCGCATCTACACGGTGGGCGTCGGCACGCCGGCGGGCGCGACGATCGGCTTCGAAGGCTGGTCGATGCACGTGCGCCTGGACGAGGAGACGCTGCGCTCGATCGCCGACCTGACGCGCGGCGAGTACTTCTACGCCGGCAACGCGGTCGAGCTGAAGCGGATCTACGAGACCATGCGCTCGCGCATGGTGATGGAGACGAAGAAGACCGAAGTTACGGCGCTATTCGCGGCCGTCGGCGCAGCGCTGGTCCTGCTTGCGGCGGGCCTCTCGCTCGCCTGGTTCAACAGAATTATTTAGGCTTCTTCAGGTTCTTCAGGTTCATCGCCACCATCTCGAGCTGGGTGGCGATGGCGCCGTGCTCCGGCTTGTCCTGAATCCAGGTCATCGCGGTGACGACGGCGGTGCCGAGCTGCGCCGCGGTCATTGTCTCCAGGCCTGAAAAGAAGCGCGCCAGCTCCTGCACGCCGGCATCGCGTACCTGCACCAGCCGCTTCTCGATGCCTGCGCGATCGAGGTTGGTGGGCCAGCGGAGCGTTTCGTTTTCGTTCGGCATGCCGGGATTATCTCTACGTCCTACCGGATTGTAGTGTGCTTGGACCATGCCCGGGCACGAACCGCCACTGCATTGAGCAGTCGATCCTATTGGCTGCCCATGAAACGCGATTCCCTGTACAGCAGCGCGCGACGGCGAGCCGCCCCGGTCGAGGAGAAGCCGGCGCCGGTCGAAAAGAAGGCCGTCGCGCCGTCGCCGAAGCTCTACAAGGGGCACGAAAAAGCCGTCCTGCTCGCCGCCGGCGCCGTCGTCGGCCTCTGCATGGTCTCCCTGAACGCCGCGTTCCAGCCGGCGCCGCCGGTCCTCACCCAGGAAGACCTGGAAGCGGCCATCGCGCGCACGCTGCAGGCGAAGCCGCTGCCATCGCCCGCCACCAGGGCCTACCAGGCGGTACGCGACTCGATCGTGCGTGTGCGCGCCATCGGCGACGGCCTGGAGCAGGACGAATCCACCCAGCGCGCGGTCGGCAGCGGCGTCGTGGTGATCGACAAGGGCGTCATCCTCACCAACCTGCACGTCGTCAACGGCGCGAGCCGCATCCTCGTGACCTTCTTCACCGGCCTGGAGTCCGAGGCGACGGTCATCTCGACGCAGCCCGAGAACGACCTCGCGGTCCTGCAGGCACGGGAAATTCCGGACGACCTTCGCGCCGCAACCCTTCGCTCCGCCCGCGAGCTGACCGAGGGCGAGCACGTCACCGCGGTCGGCTTTCCATTCGGCATCGGGCCTTCGGTGTCCGCGGGCGTCATCTCCGGCCTGGGGCGGCAGTACCGCGTCCCGCAGAGCACCCATCCCATGACCAACCTCATCCAGTTCGACGCGGCGGCGAATCCCGGCAGCTCGGGCGGGCCGTTGCTCAACGCCGCCGGCGAGGTGATCGGCATCGTCACGGCGATCCTCAGCGCCAGCGGCACCTACGCCGGCATCGCCTTCGCGGTGCCGATCGAGTCCGCCGCCTCGGCGGCGGGCCTGCCCCCCTTCTAGAGCCATGACTTTCCTCTGGCCCGAGATGCTGGCGTTCTTTATCGTCGTGCCGCTGCTCGTCGCCGCCTATGTCCTGGTGCTGAGGAAAAACCGCAAGACCGCGATTCGCTACGCCAGCCTGTCGCTGCTGAAGGCGGCGATGCCGGGCCGCAATCTGCGCCGCCACGTTCCGCCGCTCCTGTTCCTCCTCGCCGTGATGGGCATGCTGCTCGCCGTCGCACGGCCGGCGGCCGTGATCAGCCTGCCTTCGCAGCACGACATGGTCATCCTCGCCATGGACGTCTCGGGCAGCATGCGCGCCGATGACGTCAAGCCGACGCGGCTCGCCGCCGCCCAGGTTGCAGCGCGCGCTTTCGTCAAGGACACGCCTCGCACGACGCGCATCGGCATCGTCGCCTTCGCCGGAAGCGCCGCGCTGGTGCAGACGCCGACCAGCGACCGCGACGCGATCAACGCCGCGATCGACGGGCTGCAGCTGCAGAACGCCACCGCCGTCGGCGCCGGCATCCTCACTTCGCTCAAGGCCATCTTTCCCGAGCAGGAGTTCGACGTGCGTCCGCCGCGGGCACTCGCCATCGCCGCAGCGGGCGGCACGCGGCCGCCGCAACCCCAGCAGCCCGGCGCGAAGCCCGTGCCGCCCGGCTCCTACGGCTCGGCGGCGATCATCCTGCTGACCGACGGCCAGACGACCACCGGCCCCGATCCGGTCGACGCGGCGCGGCTCGCCGCCGAGCGCGGCGTACGCGTCTATACGGTCGGCGTCGGCACGCCCGAGGGACAGATCCTCACCGGCGAGGGCTGGTCGATCCGTGTGCGCCTGGACGAGGACGCGCTGAAAGTGGTCGCCGATCTCACGCGCGGCGAGTACTTCTTCGCCGGCAACGCCCCCGACCTGAAAAAGGTCTACGAAATGCTGACCAAGCGCCTGGTCCTGGAGAAGAAAGAGACCGAGGTCACGGCGCTTTTCTCGGCCATCGCCGCGGCGTTCGCGCTCGTCTCGGCTGCGCTCTCGCTGCTCTGGTTCAACCGCCTGCTCTAGCCGCGGTCGCCTTCCGGACGAGCGCGACGCCGGCAAAGCCGATGATCGTCGCCACCGAGTCGTGTGTCATTTGCCGTGTAAAATCCGCGCCTTACTCGTCATGGCGCTCATCGTACAGAAATACGGCGGCACCTCGGTTGGCTCGACGGAGCGGATCCGCAACGTCGCGCGCCGTATCGCCAAGTGGAAGGCGGCGGGCCACGACGTGGTCGCCGTGCCCTCGGCGATGGCGGGCGAGACCAACCGCCTGCTCGCGCTCGCGGCGGAGGTGCAGGCGCATCCCGACCCGCGCGAGCTCGACGTGGTCGGCGCCACCGGCGAGCAGGTGACCGTCGGCCTGCTGGCGATGGCGCTGCAGGAGCTCGGCGTCAAGGCGCTCAGCTACACCGGCTGGCAGGTGAGGGTACTCACCGATTCGGCCCATACGAAGGCGCGCATCGTCTCGATCGACGAGGAAAAAATAAAGACAGATCTATCAAATGGTTTCGTTGTCGTCGTCGCTGGCTTCCAGGGGGTCGACGAGCACGGCAACATCACCACGCTCGGCCGCGGCGGCTCCGATACCTCCGCCGTGGCGCTCGCCTCGGCCCTCAAGGCCGAGGAATGCCAGATCTACACCGACGTCGACGGCGTCTACACCACCGATCCGCGCGTGGTACCCGAGGCGCGGCGCCTGCGCACCATCACCTTCGAGGAAATGCTCGAGCTGGCCGGGGCGGGCTCGAAGGTGCTGCAAATCCGCTCGGTCGAGTTCGCCGGCAAGTACAAGGTGCCGACACGCGTGCTCTCCAGCCTCACCGATCCGGCGTTGCCGGTGGCGGAGGAGGCGGTCTCGGGCACGCTCATTACCTTCGAGGAAGACCCGCACATGGCGATGGAAAAAGCAGTCATCTCGGGCGTGGCGTTCCAGCGCGACGAGGCCAAGATCACCGTCAAGGACGTCCCCGACCGGCCCGGCATCGCCTATGCGATCCTGGGGCCGATCGCCGACGCGCATATCGACGTCGATGTCATCGTGCAGAACGTCGGCCACGACGGCATGACCGACATGACCTTCACCGTTCATCGCAACGACTACGCCAGGGCGCTGAAGATCCTCAACGACAAGGTGAAGCCGCACATCAAGTGCCGCGAGGTGAGCGGCGACGAGCGAATCGCCAAGGTCTCGGTGGTCGGCATGGGCATGCGCTCGCACGCCGGCATCGCCGCGCAGATGTTCCGCACGCTGGCGGAGGAGGGGATCAACATCCAGATGATCTCCACTTCGGAGATCAAGATCACGGTGGTGATCGAGGAGAAGTACACCGAGCTCGCCGTGCGTGTGCTGCACAAGGCGTTCGAGCTCGACCAGGCGTAGCACCTTCGGCGTCACGAAGTTCATATCAGGCGAAGTACAATCGTCGCCTGCCCGGAGAGATGCCCGAGTGGCCGAAGGGGGCGCCCTGCTAAGGCGTTATACCGGCTTAAACCGGTATCGAGGGTTCGAATCCCTCTCTCTCCGCCAAACAATCTGCTGCGAAATTGGACGTTCTCCGATGCCTGGAGAACGTCCCGATTTCTCAAAGGCTTAGCCGCAGAATTCCGCCGTTTTCCCTATGAAAAACCCTGTCCAAGGGTGTTCGGCGTCTCCTGTGGCGTCGAATTCTCTGGGTGCCATCGACGAAGTCCGAGTTTGTAATCGCGTAAGTATCGGCTTATAGTAAGTCGTGGCTTACCAATTGGCCCTAAACGCCCTCGGAGACCCCACCCGACGCGCAATACTCGAGCGGCTGCGGGGCGGGCGAGCATCGGTAGGGGAGATCGCCGCGGCGATCCCCGTGAGCCGTCCGGCCATCTCGCAGCACCTCAAAGTGTTGAAAGAGGCAGGTCTCCTGCGCGACGAGGCGGTCGGCGCGCGCCGTCTCTACGAAATCGATGTGAGTATGCTCGGTGAGGTGCGGGTCTGGCTGGAATCCCTTCGGGGAGCGAAGCGGTAGGTTCCAGGGCCCAATTCGTTCGGTTTCGGCCACTAGCGGACCTAACGGTGGCCCCAAGGATTGGATGGCTCGCGGCCTGTTGCCAGGCAAACCCGCGCCCAAATGTCCGGCTGCATGGCGTTCTGCCATGTGTGAGATAGGCATTGCTTGAAAGAAGCATCTGTTTTCGCGGCCTCCTCGATCCGTTCAATGAGACCTGGTCCATGCTTCGCCAGCAGATCTTCGAGCGGGCCTGCTCCGATATTTGCTAGATCGTCCTCAGAGGTAGCCAACTCGACAAGCCTGCGAACTACCGGCCACGCTCGTTCTGGCTCCCCGTCGCACAGCTTCGATAGTTCTTCGAGGGCCCAAAATGTCTGGGCATTGGCGAGCCAAGCAACGGCGATCTCACTGTCAGAGCGTTGCTTCATAAGGCGCGAAGACGTCCACTTTCGCAGGCAGTTGTGCACCGGTCATCGCAAGCCGCCCTTCACGCAAACGCAATCACATTGGATGTCATATGGGCAAACGCAGCAGGCCAGAGCTGCTTGAACCGCCAGTAGAAGCCGGTTAGCACCAGTCCGAAGAGAAGAATGCTTACTGCGCCAGTAGGGCCTTGATATAGGTGATATGAAATCCGTACAAGCACACTGATACCGATTGCCAGAGCTGCTCCTAGAGAGGCTAACGTGTCTAGAAGATAGCGATTCAGAAAGAATTCCTCGTAAATACCGTTGACGATGCCAAGAAGAATGGCAAACGGCAACCCCAATGCCGTGTTCTGAGCGAATTCCGCCAGGACGTCGGTCCCTCCGAGCAAGTCTCCCAGGAGGTACCAGTTCACCACGTGTAGCAATTCAACGGCCACCAAAAGCGCCACTCCTGTTGCTGTGTACAGCGCCGTGATCCGGAATTTGAAATCGTCCAACACCCATCCTCGTAAGTGCAAGACGAGGACAGCGATTCCAAACATCAAGAGTCATAGACGATCATTGCGATCGCTTGATCCTGTGTCAGGTGAGGCGCTGGAAATCCATCGACTACGGCCTTCACGGAAAAAACGATGAAGAGACCTGAAAAGATCAGCGTGACCAACGCCACCTCAACAGCGGAGATGTCATCTCCCTTTGTTCTTCGCACTGACACCCCTGACCTTTGGGCTAAGCCAGCATCAGTCTAGTACGACCTACGCTGTAGGGAATTCCTGACGGCGACGAGTCGCGGCCAAGGTGGAGCAGAATGTCGCTATCGACCCAGCGGACGTAGCCAAGACAAATGTATTCACCTCAATTGTTGCCTTCGCTGCTAGGAGCGTCATCGAGCATTGCCTTTACGGCATTTTTCGGCACGCTGCTGTTCAATGTCTACACTTGGCTTTTCCAGGGCGGCGGGCTTTCGCTGGAAGAAGCAGTTGCCAATGCGCCCGCGAGCCCGATCTACACGGCGCTCTCGGTCGCAACCTCCATTGCGGCCGGCATTCTTGGAGGCATGGCGGCAGCAAACCTCAGCACCCGTACCCCTTACGCAAATTCTCTTACGTCGGCATTAGTCGTTCTAGTCTGGTCACTCGTCTTGTTCGCCTCGCCGTTGAGGGAAACCAAGGCCGACACGTTGGGGGTCATCGAAGCGTTTGGTCTGCCGATACCTTGCGCATTGCTTGGTGCCTATGTCATAGCGTGGGCACGCAGAAGCTGAGAATGACCGTTCTCGATCTAAGGCAGACACACTTGCACTGAGCATGAGTATCCCCACTGTTGACGATATTTCCGCTATACACTTATGACAGACTGATGACTGACTGCATTCAGGCCGCGCGTAAGAATTAAGTGTCAATGCCAGCAAAACAAAAACTTGATACGCTGCGCTCAACTGTCGCGACCCTCGCGTCGCTGATCGCCAATGCGCCGTCAGACGCGCCGGACCAAGCGCGCCTCGACCTGATCGTCTCGCTTTGCGTGGCGGCGGTGGAAAACTGTGATGAGCCGCTTGTCTCAACGAAGTTTGCATTGCTCATGCAGCGTGCATGGTCGATGTTTTCCATAGATGGCCACGCACAGTGCGGCAAGGATTCGAAGCCAACCTTCGAATTCGTTAGATTGGCAGCCGAGATGACGCTCGACGAAATGGGCAAACATTTGGACGCGATCGAAGCTGAAGCGTCCAATGCCAGCGAGCCGCCGGCGCGAAGAACTGGTGCTGGCACTTAGGCGCGGTTCGCGCATCGGACGCGAAGCGTTAGAGGTAAGAAATTCCTGACAGCGAGGAGTCTCGCCCAAGGCAAAGCAGAATGTCTCCTATCGACCCAAAGCGGACACACGCCGACCGCCCGGGCCGGCGTTGGGCTTGTTTGGCGAAGCCCTCTCAATAGGGAACTTAGAAGGGATCGGGAACGCAGTGGACCAGAAACAAATTCTGCGGGGGCTTTCGGCTGTCCTACTGGCTGTTGTGACTAGTGCGACTGCCGCACCCCTCGACCGCATCCAAGGAGTGTTATACGACTCGACCATCCGCAGCGGCATATCGCTCGAGATCGACGCCACGAAGATGACCGTGCGGCAATTGCGTAGGGCGCTCGGCAACCCGAATCGTAACCAAGGGATCGGAATAGAGTGTCATGGCAATGCGATGGGTCGCGATCTCGGATATTCGGCCTTCGATATATTCAGCGGAACCTTCAGCCTGGGCGAGATCAATCACGATTTACGGAAGCTCGGCGTCACGCTCGACATGATGCTGACGGACGTATGCTGGCGCAATCAGCGCGACTTCGAACGCAAGCAAGGCATACGTCGATAAACGGACGTAAGGTCTTTTATCAGAGAGAAACGGCCACGCCCCGCAATGGCTAGCGGCGAATGTCCGCTTCTGGCCGGAAGCGGCTGTAAGGTCTTCGCAAAAAGGCGTACGGAGAGTTCGAGTGACTCTCCGCCCGCCAACCAATCGAGATTTCGCGAACTTCGACATGCTGTTCGTTGGCGTTACCTAATGCAAAATTATCCCAACGTCCTATGAATTGGCAGGGGCAGCAAGCTGCGCTATCTTGTTTATTCCAAGACTACGCGGAGTTCCCTATGGCGGATGATCCGAACAAGAAGCACGTCGATAGCTGGTTCGTATCTTCACAGCCACATGAATATCAATACTTTAAACAATCGATGAAGAACGAGTTTCCGAGCAAATCGGATGACGCAATTGCCGATGCGATTCTGAGCTGCCGTAAATCGCTGGCGCCATCCGAAGGACGAGAGAAGCTGAAACAGTGCGTACGGCAAAAGCTGAAATAAGCTATCGCGCGCCGCACTCTCGGTGACTCGGCCGGTCTCCAGCATCTCAAGCTGCTATGCGAGGCGGGTTTGGTCCGGTTTCGTATGGAGGGTACGAGGCGTATCTATCAAGTCGAGGCGAACGGGCTAAGGGAACTGCGCGCTTGGGTCGATGAGTTCCTGAATGACTAGGGTCCGCCTTCTCTTCTGCCGCATGGGAGTACCCTAGGCGCTCACGCAATCACTTAAACAGTCGTCTGGACCGGAGGCTTCTATGGCCGGGAAGAACTTTTGGGGCGAGAAGTGGCTGAAGGACCAGTACAACCAACGCAATCCTGGTCAGGCAAACCATCCGGACAACCCGCGTGCATCGCCCGCGGTCTCGCCCCCGCCACTCACACCCGCTCGCCCTCAGAGCGCACCTACTCGCGGCGGGAAGAAGAAGTCCAAATAAATCTGGAAGCCAAATGCGCTGGCTCTGCATCCTGCTGCTCGTAGTGCTGTCGGGATGCAACCAAGCTGCGAAGCGCGAGGTACGTTCCTATCGGCTGCACGGCGATGCCTGCCAGCAACTCGGGTACAAGACAGCCAGCGATGAGTGGGCGGGCTGCACCGCAAGACTCGAACGCGCCAGGGCAATGCGGGTAGAGTCGTTTGAGGCGGAGACCGCCACCGATCCGAAAAAGACGATGAAGTGCGACTTCACCGTGCGGCCCACCGTGTGCAAGTAGCAACAGTCCGTCTTTGCATCATTAGCCGACAGTATCGGGTGCGCCAAGAAGTACGATTTCGTTTCCTCAAGCCTCTTGGTGGCTCTCATGACGCAGCCAGTGGTCGTAACCCGCGAACAACTTTACGAGCAGGTTTGGAGCATCCCGACCCAGACCCTAGCGAAGCAGTACGGAATCTCAGACGTCGGCTTGAGCAAGATATGCCGGCGCCTAAACGTACCCAAACCCGGCTTGGGCTACTGGGCTAAGGTCGAAGCAGGCAAGCACCCGCCAAGAACACGGCTGCCTGCCAGAGCACTGGAGCACAGCTACGAAATTCGGCCACGTCCTCCAGCGCTGGTTGAAACCGATGAGCAGCGCCAACGGCGAGAGGCTCGTGGGCACCTGGAGCAGAGCTTCTCCGCAGTGTCGGTCCCGAATGTTCTCGTAAACCCGCATCCGCTGACGCGCAAGACCCAAGAGTATTTCAGGGCAATCGAAGGGGATCTGAAGAGACCGCCTCGAAGGACGTCGCCTTTCGGGGGGCCGGAGCTTGGCCACGTTCGCAATGACCAAAAGGGACGATACGAATGCAAGGTCGGCTCCGGGTTTCCTCTGGTCGTGTCGTTGATTCATCTCGACCGTGCGCTTCGCTTCTTGGACACTTGGACCAAGGAGGTCACGAAGCTGGGTTTCGCTATACGCGCGGGCGAAAAGGAAGATGAGCTAGCTGCCTGGAAGGACGGCCAAGGATTCGCTTTTGCGCTTCGCGAGGGATACAAGAGGCACGAATTCAGCGCTGAGGAGCGAAAGGCTCGAGAAACCGCTCGCAGGTACCCGTATGACTACGAATGGGTAGGAAGCGACAGTTTCGAATTCACTATCGATGGGCCGATCGGGGGCACTTACAGACAGTGGAAGGACGGCAAGACGCGTCTTGAGGTTCGGGTCCCGGAGATCCTCGCCGAGCTCGTGGAGCTGGTACCACTCGCCAAGAGGCTTAAAGAAGAGAAGGAACGTCAAGAGAGGGCGCGTGCGGAGGAGGAGCGACGGCGCTACGAAATCCAAGCGCGGCTTGCAGAAGAAAAGCGGCAGATCGACAGCGTCGTCGCAGCGGCTGTCCAGCTGGCTCGCTCCGAAACAGCGTTGCGCTTCCTTGATCAGCTCGAGGCCGAATATTTCAAGGCCGAGGGAGATGTGCCGGAGGCCGTCGCCCTTTGGCTCAACAGAACGCGCGAGATCGCCCGGAAAAGTAACCCTGTGATGGCTTGGGTCGACGAGCTGCGACGGAAGGCTGCGGGCTAAACAATCAGTGAACTCCTTGCGGCCGCTCGGCCACGCGTCAGGGGCGTAGTACAGTAGTAAGGGCTCGTCGCCACGTTGTGATTCGGGTCGAGGAGGAACATGTCTACGTCCTCGACCAGTCGCTTCGGCGGATATCGCTCGTGGGAACTACAAGCGCGCCGTTGAGTATGTTGCGATGGTTCTGCGCGACAACCAGCAGTCGAAGCGGCGTTTCAGGATTCCGGGATTGGTGGCTTGGCGACGTGGCGGCCACGGCGCTGGGTTGCAACCGAGTGACAGCGCGCTTCTACTGGCGCGAGCGTTGCGGGTCTTTTACGACAGGCAGGTTCTTCTTTTCAGCGGGTGGACGCGGCTGCGGATCTTTTACGACAGGCAAGGCTTTCTTTTCAGCAGCTGGACGCGGCGTGGCAGTTTCCGGAGACTGATGGCCGAGTGCCATGAACCCGGCGAAGCCGATGGCTAGGGCGAGTGCGAGGACGATAACAAATAGCGAGATGTGTTTGATCCAGCGGAATGTCGTCTCCCCCCTTTTGACGCGCCCCCATTCTGCTTTGAGCGCCTCGTGACTTGTTCGCACGATGTCCCGCACCAACGGGTCCACTTTTGCCGGGTCGGGGATATCGCTCTTTAAGAAAAGCGCTTGTAGGCTTTCAAGCGCCTTAAGTACTTCCTCGTGTTCCAGCGGATAAAGCCGAATGCGGGCACGGTAGTACGCACCCAACATGTCTCTAATCTGCGGTTCAGCGCCGGCTAGGAAGACTTGAGCCTTTTCGGGTCCCTCGGTTTTGAAATGCGACCACGCAGTCCCGCTGATGCTTTCTGCTGCGCCGGTAAATTTCGCAATGTCGTCCAGGACGGCGTTGAGCCAGGTGTAGCGGAATTCGGATGTCTTCTGTTCCTTGCTAAGTACGGAGGAAAGAAAAGCAACGAAAGCGGCAACGAATGCTGCCGTTACAGTAGCAATCGCTGGGAAAATGGTCACTGGAAGTTCCACGGGGATATTCTAGAGCGCAGGATGCTGCGGCTTCGCTTGCACTGCGTGATGTTCGAACCAAGCGGTACAGAACTGATCTAATAGCGACTAACGATGGCCGAAAAAAGCACAATCGAGTGGACCGATACGACTTGGAATCCGGTTACGGGGTGCACCAAGGTCAGTAGAGGCTGCGATCACTGCTATGCGGAGCGATTCTCGGAGCGCTTCCGCGGTGTGCGCGGGCATCCATTCGAAACAGGCTTCGATCTGACGTTGCGGCCGGAGCGGATAGGCCAGCCGTTAAGCTGGAAGCGCTCTCGAATGGTATTTGTGAACTCCATGAGCGATCTCTTCCACAAGAAGATACCGGCTTCCTACATCGCGCAAGTATTCACAACCATGGAGCAGACGCCGCAGCACATCTACCAAGTGCTTACGAAGCGTAGCTCTCTACTTCGAAGGTTCGTAAATGAGCGATACGCAACTGGCGTGGCGCCGCACAATATCTGGCTCGGTGTATCGATTGAGGACAGGGATGCGCTGGTCCGACTTCGGCACCTGCAGCAGACACGCGCAAGCGTGCGGTTCGTTTCGTTCGAGCCGCTTTTAGGCCCTATCGGAGAGGTCGACCTGACGGGGATTCATTGGGCCATTGCCGGCGGAGAGAGCGGGCACAAAGCGCGGCCAGTTGACCCGGCATGGGTTCGGGAGCTACGCGACCAATGCACGTCTACGGGCGTGGCCTTCTTTTTTAAGCAATGGGGCGGCCGCACTCCCAAAGCTGGTGGCAACACATTGGACGGTCGGCAATGGCTTGAGTACCCACATGTTTCCGGGCTCGAGGCCGTCACCCGGTCAAAGATGATGGCTTTGGAGAAGGCACGGCCTAGTAGAGCCGCCTAATCGTCGTAAAACCGGTTGCAGTCCTCGCTCCGGATCGGCACAATCACCCTGGGGGGGTGCGTTGGCACCCTTTTTTGCTGTCCGGAGGGGGTAAGCTATGACACAACACATTGTTAAAAAAGAAGAATTCAGCCTTGTTGATGGCTGTCCTGTCCTAGTCCTCATTGGCCGGAAACCGAGCGAGGTCGAACCCAGAAGGCCCACTGCCATGGTCAGCTGACCATGGCAGGTAAGAACATCCTGCTCATAGAGCCGGGGTACAAGAACAAGTACCCGCCGCTCGGCTTGATGAAGATCGCGGCCTATCACGGCTCGCACGGTCGGAATGACAACGTCAAATTCATCAAGGGCGAAGCTGACCGTTCGGTTCTGAGCGTTGCTTGGGATCGTATATACGTCACAACGCTGTTTTCGTTTGAATGGAAGACGATTGCTCGCTCGATCGACTTCGCGCTCCGTGCATCGCACAACCAGCCGAACAGAATATTTGTTGGAGGCATTGCCGCCTCGCTGATGCACGAAGCCTTCCTGGCAGAAGCGGGATGGCGGGGAATTCGGTTCATCAAAGGCCTCCTGTCCGAGGCGCCCGCGATTTCCCTGCAGCTCGATGACTTTTCAGAAGAGCTGTATTCGGATGATCGCAGTGGAACCCCCATTGAGGACCTGATTCCGGACTACTCGATCATCCCCCAAATTGAAAGCCAATATCAATATCCAGTAAACGACGCTTACTTTGCCTATGCCTCGCGCGGGTGCGTTCGCAAGTGTCATTTCTGCGGAGTTCCCAAACTAGAGGGTGCTCAGCGAGACGCGCAATCCATCACTCAAGTCGTCAACGGTATCAAGGCACGCTACGGTGAGAAGAAGGACCTGACGTTGATGGACAACAACGTCGTAGCGTCCGCGAACTTCAAGAACATCATTGCTGAGATACGAGATCTCGGCTTTCACAAGGACGCAACCATCAAACGTGGTCGCGTACCGGTGAAACGGCGCGTGGATTTCAACCAAGGAGTCGACGCACGGATTCTCTGCAAGGATGAGATGTACCTACGGGAGATGAGCACCGTTTGCATCAAGCCCTTGCGCATTGCGTTCGATCACATTGGCGTGAGGCAGCCATACGAGAAGGCCATTCGGTACGCAAATCAGTTCGGGCTGAATGATCTGTCGAATTACATGCTCTACAACTTCCACGACACACCGGAAGACTTGTATGAGCGTATGGAGCTGAATATCGATCTGAACGAAAAGTTGGGGACGAAGATTTTCTCGTTTCCGATGCGCTATCAGCCGACCGACCTTAAGGATCGGTCGCATGTGGGCCGGCATTGGAACCGGTACTACCTCAGGTCAATGCAGATCATCCTGCAGGCGACTCACGGAATCGTAAGCGGCGCGCCGGACTTCTTTAGGAGAGCTTTTGGTCACTCCGCCGAGGAATTTGAAATATTGCTGTCTCGTCCGGAGAAGTACATCTTCAATCGCGCGTATTTCGAAGAGCTGGACGGGAAATCGGAGTTCGAGGAGTTCAAGAAGGAGTTTGGGAAGCTGAGCGGCCCGGATCGGCGAGAGCTCTTAGCCCTCTTGTCCAGCGAAAAGCCTAGTCAGTTCAAGACGCTTCGGGGCAAGACAGCGAACTCTGCGGTCAAATCGATACTTGAATGGTACGAGCCGCTCAAGGAAAAGAAGGAGCAGGCAATCTGGCGGAAAGCCAGGCGCGTTCGCGAGAATGCAAAGGCAGCTCAAGCGGACCTGCCGCTGGATGAGATCGTCGAAGACGCCGGACTGGCTGAGGTAGCTTGAATACCGCGGCTGTACCGATCACGTTGTTGGAGCGTGCCGCCGCCCTCGAGTCGATCGACGACGAGATCATCATTGGAAAGGACGTACTCGAACTTGTCACCGGAGCGATGTATGCAGATCCGCTGTCGGTATACCGGGAGTACATGCAGAATGCCGCCGATGCTATCGACGAGGCGCGAGCGACCGAGCGATTCGAAGGGAAAGCTTACTCGCCGAAGGTGTCGATAGCCATCAACCGAGAGTCGCGCTCGGTGACTATTCGAGACAATGGCGCCGGGGTGCCGAATGCAGAGTTCGTCGGCAGGTTGAGCGCGATAGGAGGAAGCAAGAAGCGCGGTACGCAGTCGCGCGGGTTTCGGGGAGTGGGGAGACTGTCAGGTCTGGGCTACTGCCAGGAAGTGGTCTTTCGGTCGCGGGCACTGGGTGACAAGAAGGTTCTTGAGATTCATTGGGACGGGCGGCGACTGCGAGAGATTCTCCGCGATGCCGCCTTTCAAGGTGGCCTAGCGGATTCCATTCGAGCTGTAGCCAAGGTTCGGACAGCCCAGCCTAAGGAAACGCCTGCGCATTTCTTCGAAGTCGAGCTTCGTAAGGTCGCTCGCGTTAAGAATGATGTATTGCTTAACGAAGAAACGGTCCGGAACTACTTGGCGCAGGTTGCGCCCGTGCCCTTTCACCCTGAATTCAGGGCCGGCCGGTTTATCCAGGAGTTCTTAGCAGACTTCAAAATCGGTGGCACGTTCGATGTCGAGCTTAACGACGGCGCCGGATCGATTTATCGCCCTTTTAGGGATGAGCTGCCGGTTACGGAGAAGCAGAACGATATGCTGCACTCCCCCGAGTTTTTCAAGATTCCGGGGCTGGATGAAGAGATTGCGGCGGTCGGTTGGACGCTGCAGCACTCCTACTACGGAGCGTGGCCGCGGCGGCTCGCAGTCGGCGGCTTACGGACGCGACTTGGAAACTTACAGATAGGTGGGTCGGACTTCTTTGCGCCCCATTTTGTTGAACCAAGGTTCAACCAATGGAGCGTTGGAGAGGTTCATGTGGTTAGCGCTCGTCTTACGCCGAATGGACGGCGAGACGACTTCGAACATTCCGGGCACTACGACAATTTCGTCGGGCAGATGGCGCCGAGATTGGCCGAGATAACGAGGATATGTCGCGAAAAGTCTGAATTGCGACAAAAGTTAAAAACAGCGAATCAACATGTGCAGCGCGGACGCCACGCGATCCTGGCGCTGCGGTCCCGTACTTCAACGCCACTGCAGCGAAAGGTAGCTGAGTGGCAATGTGTTGAAGCACTGGAGTCGCTACTTAAGATGTCCAAGGGACGAGCCTTAGGGGAAGCTGAAAGGCGCTTGGTGCTCGGCGAGCATGAGCATATCGGTCGGGAGCTGGGGAAGTGGGTAACGAGGTTTGCTGGGAGAGACCCGCTGCGCGGCTTGCGGCCCGGTTTGCGCAAGGACGTCGAGCCCATTCTGCGCTTGGTGTTTGAGCGGGTCCGCAATCCCAAGAAGGCTGAGGACCTTGCTCGGCGAATTCTTCAGGCTTTCAGGTAGCAAGCAAGGTTAGAAGTCCGTCGCGCAGAAGCGGAACCGCTTCATATCGTAGTAGCGGGTTCGCGCGTCGTTGATTAGCTGTTTGAACTCCGTTTTCCCATGGGTGATGACGAATCCGTACAACCCCATAGGCGAACGGCCTGCGTCTTGATATTTGATGCAGCCAAGGCAACGTACTAGCAGTTCACCGACAAGGCCCTTCTCGTTCAATCCCCTATAGAGGGTAAGGGCAGGATGGGAACGTCGGTATAACTTTCGAGCCTCGGTCTTGTCGGTAATGTTCAGCACCGAATACTCGCCCTTGAATGCCTTCATGATCTCGCCTATTCCCGGATCTCGGCCCAGGCTGCTTGTTATGAGGAGTAGGTCCCCCTCTCGCATCAGTTCCCGCTGAAACATCTGACCGAGTTTCTCGTCATAACCGCCCCAAGTCCCGCAAATGTATTCGAGATCAAGGAAAAAAATGTGCGAGGACGTATCCGGTCGCTTGAAGTCAAAAAAGCTTCCGTACTCGAGCTGTACGGGAATTCCCTGCGATTGAAGCACCGTCGCTGTTGTCGCCGCCAGCCGGTGCAATTCTTTGTCTTGCTCGAATGAGTAGATTTTTGTGGTGAGCGCCGGATCGATAAACCATAGGCTTTGTACATCCCTTAACTCTGTGCCGCCTAGCGTTACGTATACATAGGTATCTGCCGGTGGAGAGGCATGCCGGAGCAGTCTCGAGAACATCAAGTGCAACGCCGCGTACTTCTGATGGCCGTACTTTTTTCGGTCCTTGTCCGAAGCAGCCATGGGCTAGTCGCCTACTTCTTCTTGCCCGATTTCTTGAAGAGACTGAGCAAATGTTCTTTGGCCTTCTCTGAGAGCGCGCGTTTCGTGTCGCCACTTTCTACGTTTCCTTCGACGGAGAAATGCGAGGCGAGTTGACGTGCGTCTTCCGTAGCCAGGACCATATTGATGCCGACACCCTTGCTGTTCTTCTTTTTCTTGGTGGCACCCACCTTCGGCTTCGGTACGCTGGGCGGCAACTCGCCTCCGCGTTTGCGAGCGGGGTCGATGTCGACCTCCGACGTATGTGGAACGGTGAGCGCTCCAGTTTTCTGGTCGACAGACAGAGTGTGCGTCGGGCTAACGGTCTTGGTTATTTCCCCCGCGCCGAGACTTGAGATTCCACTGAATGCTTCCTTCCAATTGTCGAAAAGGCTGCGGATTGTGGGATGAGTCCGTAGCAGCTCTATAACCTCCCGGTCCGTATTTAGGTGTCGCTTGTGGGTATCCCACGGGATGAAAACGTTTGGGCCAATGATGTTTACGTATCCCCGCACGTAGCCCGCGATGCTGCCTTTCGGGAGAAAATCGGCGAAGAGGCGTTGATCTCTATAGACGAAGAGCCGGTTATTGCCGTACAGATCGAAGCCGGGCCCCTTGTCATCGCGAACCATTGACGTAACACGGCATCCGATGAGCACTTCGATTGCAAGTGGACGCAGTTTGCCGTCGTGGGGCAGCTCTAGATTGAATTTGATTATTTGGGGCCGAATATCGAGCTTCGAGTTGTGCGCGCCCGAAAGGTCATAGAGGAGATCCAGCGTGGGTGCGACCTGGGCGCCGCGCTGTGGGAAGTAGATCTTTATTGCCTTGTTGCGGGCCATCAGAAGACTGTATGTCTTCTGAATCTCCTGCTCGATAACGGTCCGTTGCGCAGGATCGTTAAACCAGGGGTTTCCCAAGGGTTCGGAACGTAACTGCATGAGGTAACGAGTCTGACCGCGCTCGATCACGCTCTTGTCGGTCAAGGGGAAATACGGAAATCGATATTCGTTGACGTCCGCAAGCCAATGCTCGTCAAGGTGTACGGATAACGCTTGATCTCCCGTCTCTGCTGGATTCCAGTACCTCGTAGTGATGTTTACCGCGCTAGCAAGGCGAAAGATGGCCTTCTTGCCGCCGGTCTTATAGCTGCCAATAGTTGCAGCTAGAGCTTCGGTTTCGCTGTGTCCCGGGACGACGAGGTTGACCAGTTTTTCCGCTTGCACTCCGCCAGCGTTGTCTTCGTATGAAAGTTGGCCCGTATCGGAGTCGATATCGATGTAGATGTTGAGTTCTTTAGCTGACTTATCTGGATAGCGGTCACGACGCCTGCTCCAGGCGTCAATGCTGTTGTCGATTAGCTCGAGGATGGCTTCGGAGCGGTCAAGGTCTCGCCAAGCACCTAGCACTACTTCCTTGTTCGGGGGTGCGCCCGCTAGGGTTGGCTTGCCTTTATATTGCTGGGGCTGCCAAAGCGCAGTTTCGCGAGTGAGGAGCGCCCGGAACGCTTGCTCATCAAGTTCCGGAACGTGGTAGTCCTTGAGAATCTGCTCTACTGACGCTGCTTGTAGGGCGGAAAGCTTGTTTTCATGGCTCAGATCGTTCCAGTTTGTTTTAGCAGCCATTCAGAGCTCCAGTCTCAGCCGTTAATGTGCTTGCTTCTCGCTCGAGCGCGCGCGTCATAAGTAAGGTGACATCGTTGACATAGCGCTCGCAGATTGCTGGGTTCGCAATTTTCCGGGGTGTGATCTAGGTGTGCGATAGTCAAAATGACGCGACTCCCGGTAACGGGGTGGGGTAGACCGTTGTGAGCGCGACAGGCCGGGTAGACGGGGCTGCCTTCGCACATGCCTCTGGATCGCACAAGAGTCGCGGCGCGGATCGTCGCCCACTCCCTCGGATATCGCTTCTTCTTCTCCCTATTGATCGGCACGTCGTTCTTATCGTTGGTGACGCCAGCGAGCGATACGACTAGCGAAGTCGCCAATGCGAACGAGGGTGGCGACGTCGGAACTTAGAAAACAAGCCTCCCCCCGAGGGAGGCTTCCAATTTGACGAGTTAGGTCCAGGAAATTGATACCACCCGACTTGCGGGCAATTTGGCGGGCAACGGCTCCGCGCTCGTCAGTGACGTTGAAAATAAGCTTCGAGGCAGTATTAGTGAACGCAACCGACGAGAAATCTTCGGGCTGTTGAGATGCGAGCACAACGCCAATGCCGAACTTGCGGCCCTCGCGCAGCAGTTTCTCCACGGGCGAGTTCGAAGCGAAAGACAGGCGATGAGCCTCATCGAGTAGCACGAAACAGCGCAAGGATCCGGGTCCTAGGCTTTCGATGAACCCAACGAGATTCCATAGCAAAAGCTCCGTTACGACTCGCTCAAGAAGGTGCTCAAGACCGCGGAGCTGGACGATATAGGTAGCACCTCCAGCCCCCAAGATTTTCTCCCAGCTCAGGTCCAATCCTGTAGCGCGGAACGTATTAAAGATAAATACGGTCGAGATATGAGACGCGACAGCACCGGCAAAACGACGTGCAGGATGCGTCTTGTCTTGAGCGATCGCTTCTAAGGTGATCTTGAGATCGCTGAATCGTGGAGGCTTGAGCGACCAAGTCTTTTTTGAGCGAGGGTCTATTCCGGCGTTCTGAAATGCCTCCAGGATGGCGTCTCGAAGTATTGCGTGCTGCTGGATGCCAATCGTTGGATAAACGCGAGCAAACGTGTCAGCGATACGCTGGGCAACATTCACGGGGCCATGAACGTCAGATGGGAAGATCTGGAGCGGATTGATATTGATTCCGTCTTTACCGACGTTGATTTCGACGGGTTTTGCGAACTCATTGAACTCTTTGGGCGTGGTCCCGAGCGCGAAACCTTGGCCGAAGTCAAATACGATGGTGGTTAGGCCGCGTTGCGATAGCTCTGCGCAAATGCATTGAGTTGCATAGGTCTTTCCGGAACCGCTTTCACCAACGACCAAGAGGTGCGGATTAGGGGTGCCTGAATCTGCGGCTGGCGACCAGGAGCAAACGTCGCCGGACTTCGGATCGATACCAAGCGGCACGGTAAGGCCGTCCGCAATGCGCTTGATTCGAGAGCGCACGGACGGAATGGAACGTCTCTCGGTGACGGCGTCCGCCACCGTGTACGTTTTCATCGTTAGATGGGCGGCAACGGCTGAGACCTGACCGGGAGTGACCTTCAGGGCGGTAGCAATAGAGTGCCTATCGAGGCCCTCCTGCAGCATCGATACGATCTTCTGGCGCAGCTCCGCGGTTAGCTTAGCTTTCACTCTTCCGGCCCCCTAGCCGTCGAATGGCGTGCGTTAGTGCTGCTTCTAAGAAATCGGATCGATCTGCTATCGCCCCCTTGGCCTCAAGTCTACGGAAACGGTCCCACAGCGCCCGGTCCAGGCGAACCGTCACCGAAACCCGGTCTACGGTTTGTCCGCGGGGCCGCCCGACGTTGCGCGCAGGCATCGTCTTCCAAGCCTTTCTGGCTGCCGCGCTGAAATTGAGGACATCGTCCTCCGCGACGGGGACAACTTTATTGGTGTCTGAGAGCCGTACCAGTAGCCGTTCCGGAAGCACTTCTTCGATTACAGCTCGCTCACCACGGCTGGGGCCGGCCGTAATACGCAGCTTGTCGCGTGGGCGGGCATCCATTTATGCACACCATATTGCGACAGCCTGTAATAAAGTGCAATAATAAAATTACAGCTCTATAGAGTGCATCTGACGCCGCTGTCTTGGTTTGGTTGACGCAACGCAAGTGTGCGACGGCTCGCTTTAAAAATTGACCTCAGGCAACAACTGCAAAAGGGAAGGGCACGCTTCGCGCCTTCTATGGTTGGATTCTGGATTCGGCCTTCTATGAACAGCTGTCTAACTCTACTCTAGAGCGAAAAATGGATCGCCGAGATCGTCTGGGCCCGAGTGATGGGGGCAGCGATCGTGCTGCGGCATGTACCTCGGCTGTTTGCTCGGAGTGACGGTCTGCGAGTTCCCATCGAGCTCGAGCCATGTATATGGCTCCGAGACCGGGAACCAAGGGGTGAAGAGCTTCATGAACGCGCCGACGGCCAGGGAGGCGAGCGTGCCGTTCGTCCACACCACCTGTGGGTTGATTCCCGCGTCGCCGTACAGGTTCTCCTCGGTGTTCAGGCGGTCATTGGTGATGAAACCGAGGCAACGCAGGCAAGGTCCGTCTGGGTGAGTCATGATCATCTGTCCTGCGACCGCGAAAGTATCCGGAGCGACTCGCGCAATGCCCATGCCGATGTCGATGTACGGAATGCCGAACCGCCGCGCCGCCGCATCGAGGTAGTCGCGCTGCAGGTAGCCATCCACGCAGCCGAAGACGACGTGACTGTCCTTCAGCAGGTGATCCGCCTCCTGCCACTTCTTCTCTGCCGTGGGTACATTGATCCATGGACGAACGCCGGCAATGATTCTTTTCGCGATTTCGACCTTAGGGCGTTTCCTATTGACGTCGAGCTCGGTGGCTCCGACCAGGCGGTTCAGATTGCTCGCTTCGATCTTGTCGGGATCCAGAATACGGATCTCACCGACGCCGATGTGCGCGAGCTGCTGGGCGATGTGCGATCCGCCTCCACCTAGGCCGACAACGGCGGCGCGAGTGTTGGCCAGGATTTTTTGGGCTTGAGGGCCGAGAAAGCTCTGTCGAGAAAAATCGTTCATTGCACGTAATCCACGGCGCCGCTCGCGTCGGAGTGGAAGACCTCGACGCGGGGGCCAACGAAGTTGAATTCGGTGATACGTTCGATCTTGTCCGGCGCGAGCCACACGCGGCCGGCGGCGATGGCGGGGCCGAGCACCACCGCGGCGTGTGGCATCTTGCGCCGAACCTTGAAGAAGTCCGGCATGAACTTGAGCTGCTCGCTCAGGTCCGTCCTGCTGAACCAGAGGTGCCCAGGCCAGTCGTGCATGTGCACGTGGACCATGCCGACCTTGTTGAGGAGTGCGATTTCCAGCGCCTTGCGCAGGGCCTCTTGGCCGAGCATCGCGCCCACTGACGAGTCGCGGATATAGTCTGCATCGGCGACGGCGTGGTAGTCCTGGGGTAGCAAGAGAAGCGTGCTGCCCGAGGCGGCGGCGCGCATCGTCATGAAGCCGACGCGCTCGGCGGCAAAGTCGTGGGGCCGCCGAAGGTCAGCCCGAATCCGCTTGATGAAACCGGCCTGCGCGCGGAAGATGACTTTCATGCGGGTGGGTTCAGTGCGACGAGGTGGGCGGCCAGGATCTCGATGAGCGGCCGGTTCGCCGGAACATCCTTCCAGGAGTAGCTGTGCCACTGCCGGCTAATAATGTAGGCGGACTCGTGCCAGTTCAGCCCAGCGCCCAAGTTCTGGGAGAAATAGAGCTTGGTCGGGTAAGTGGGGTTGGTGTGGTTAAGGCAGAGCAGCGCGTCGACCTTCTGCTCCTTGCCGTTCACCAGGACCCGCAGCCCCTCCATGTAGAGCAGGTCGCGCCCGCCGTCGGTCATGCGCGAGACTTGACCTTGGCAGAGGGCTTCGATACGCCGAAGCCCCGGGTCTTTCTCGACGACATCGGCGGGCGCGCTCACGACGCGGCTCCGCTGCGCGCGTGCGACATGAACTGCGCGCCTTCGTGCACGGCGATCTTGCCGTCATCCGGGAGGTCCTTGAGCCCGTGGGGGGTGATGAGCGCGAGCACCTTGACCGGGTCGACGCCAACAGCCGCCTTGAGCTCGCTGACGATCCAACTGCCGGCGCGCACCTGATGAGCGACGTCATCTACTATGATCTTGACCTTATGGCCCTGCCCGTGTTCATTGACAACTGCCTGATCTGCAGACATTTTTTAGTCCTTTCTGGCTCTTCACCAAGTGGAAATTTCTTGTACGTCTACTAAGTATACGGACATAAATGATACCTGTCAAGAAACTATTCGTTCATCCTAGGGCATGAGCGGCGACGACTTAGACGTTCGCTGGGGCTTGGCGAAGCGATTCGAGTTCATCGAGTGGCGCGCCTACTGGACGGGACGCGTCAATCGCAAGGACCTCGAGGACCAGTTCCATATCTCGACGCCGCAGGCGTCGCAGGATTTTCAGAACTACCTGAAGGTGGCGCCGGACAACATCGTGTACGACGGTACGCTGAAGACTTACGTCACAACCGCGACCTTCAGGCCGAAGTTTTTCTCGCTGCAGTCAGCGGAGCGCTATTTACGTCAGCTGCAGGCACTGAAGATAAATGCGATCGAGCTTGCTGATACCTGGTTTGGCGACGTACCGCCAGCCGACGTGATACCGCCAATCGCACGCGCTCCACAGCCGTACGCTCTACAGCCAATTCTTCAAGCGATCCAGGAACGCAAGTCCATAGCGATCGACTACATCTCGCTCGATAGGCAGGGGATACGAAACATTTGCCCGCATGCATTAGCACACGACGGATATCGATGGCATGTGCGCGGGCTATCAATTGAACGC
>JAXDQC010000146.1:0-20154 GCA_034668045.1 Betaproteobacteria bacterium
AACCAGCGCGCGATTCCCGAGCGTGGCCTTCCTGCCGTTGACCGTGAGGCGCCCTGCTTCGATCCAGCCTTCGATCTCGCGGCGCGAGCCGAGACCGGCCGCGGCGAGCAGCTTCTGCAGCCGCTCCCCGCGAGGGTCAGCCGTCGGTGCCGGTAGCGGGTTCGGGTTGCCGCGCGCTGGCTTCGGCTTCTTCGCTATGGACAGACGCTGGCGGGGGGGTGGGTTCAAGCGAGAGGGTCTTGGCAATTTCCTCGAGCGGCGGAAGCTCTTCCAGCGAGCGCAGACCGAGGTCGTCGAGGAATTTTCGCGTCGTGGCGTAGAGCGCCGGGCGTCCCGGGGTCTCGCGGTGGCCGACGACGTCGATCCAGCCGCGGTTCTCCAGCGTCTGGATGATCTGGGTCGAGACGACGACGCCGCGCACGTCCTCGATGTCGCCGCGGCTGACGGGCTGGCGGTAGGCGATGATCGCCAGCGTCTCCATGACAGCGCGCGAATAGCGCGGCGGCTTCTCGGGGAACAGGCGCTCGAGGTAAGGCTGCATCTCGGAGCGGGTCTGGAAGCGCCAGCCGCTCGCGAGGCTCACCAGCTCGACCGGCCTGCCCTTCCATTCTTCGGCGATCTCGGCCAGCAGGTTGCGCAGGACATCGACGTTCAGCTCGCCTTCGAACAACCGTTTGAGCTCGATGACGCCCAGCGGCTCCGGGGCGGCCAGCAGCGCCGCTTCGAGGATCCGCTTCGCTTCAGACGGGCTGGGCATAGGCCAATTTTACGTAAATCGGCGCGAAACATTCGGCCTGCGTGATCTCCACCAGCAGCTCGCGCGCGAGCTCGAGCAGCGCCAGCAGGGTCACGACCAGCACCGCCACGCCGCGCGAGGGCTGGAACAGCTCGGTGAACTCGAGCATTCGCTTCTCGCGCAGCAGGCGCAGGATGCCGCTCATGTGCTCGCGCACCGAGAGTTCCTCGCGCGAGATATGGTGATGCTTCGTCAGGCGCGCCCGGTGCAGGAGGCTGCGCCAGGCCTCGGCGAGGTCCTGGGCATGGACGTCGGGCAGGCGCTGCTCGATGGTCTTCTCGATCCAGACGGAAATCGCGACCACGTCGCGCCCGACCTGGGGCAGCTCGTCCAGCTTCTGCGCCGCCTGCTTCATCCGCTCGTATTCGAGCAAGCGGCGCACCAGCTCGGCGCGCGGATCGTCCTCGATCAGATTGGCGGACGGCGGCCGCGGCAGGAGCAGCCGCGACTTGATCGCCATCAGCATGGCCGCCATCACCAGGTACTCGGCCGCCAGCTCCAGGTTCTTGGTGCGCATGATCTCGACGTACTCGAGGTACTGGCGCGTCAGCGGCGCCATCGGGATGTCGAGGATGTCGAGGTTTTCCTTGCGGATCAGGTAGAGCAGCAGGTCGAGCGGGCCTTCGAACGCCTCCAGGACGACTTCCAGCGCGTCCGGCGGGATATAGAGGTCGTGCGGCAGCTCGACGACCAGTTCACCGTAGACCTTGGCGGCCATCATGGGTATGAAAGTCCCATGCTCTCGCGCACGTCGCGCATTGTTTCGGCGGCAAGACGCTTCGCTTTTTCGCAGCCGTCGGCGATGACGTTGCGCACCAAGGTCGGATCGTCGACGTAAGCCCGCGCACGGGCGCGCATCGGCGCCAGCTCGGCGTTGATCGCCTCGATCACCGGCTGCTTGCATTCGAGGCAGCCGATGCCCGCGGTCGTGCAGCCCTTCCTGACCCATTCCTTGCGCGCATCGTCCGAATAGATCTTGTGCAGGTCCCAGACCGGGCATTTCTCCGGGTTGCCGGGATCGTTGCGCTTCACGCGCGCCGGATCGGTCGGCATGGTCTTGATTTTCTTCGCCACCGACTCAGGCTCTTCGCGCAGCGAGATGGTGTTGCCGTAGGACTTCGACATCTTCTGGCCGTCCAGGCCCGGCATGCGCGGCGACTCCGTGAGGAGCGCCTCGGGCTCGACCAGGATTTTCTTGCCCGTGCCTTCGAGCCAGCCGTAGAGGCGCTCGCGATCGACGCGCGCGAGGTTCTGCTGCTCGTCGAGCAGCGCCTGGCCGCGCGACAGCGCGCCGGTATCGCCCTGCTCCAGGAACTTGGTGCGCTGATCGTTCAGCAGGCGCGCCTTCTTGGTGCCCATCTTCTTCACCGCCGCCTTCGCCTTGTCCTCGAACCCCGGCTCGCGCCCGTACAGGTGGTTGAAGCGGCGCGCGATCTCGCGCGTGAATTCGACGTGCGGCACCTGGTCTTCGCCCACCGGCACGAACTTGGCGCGGTAGATGAGGATGTCCGCCGACTGCAGCAGCGGATAGCCGAGGAAGCCGTAAGTCGAAAGATCCTTGTCGGCGAGCTTCTCCTGCTGGTCCTTGAAGGTCGGCACGCGCTCCAGCCAGCCGAGCGGCGCCATCATGGAGAGCAGCAGGTGCAGCTCGGCGTGCTCGGGCACCTGCGACTGCACGAAGATCGTCGCCTGTCCCGGATCGACGCCGGCGGCGAGCCAGTCGATCACCATGTCGAGCCCGTTCTGCTGCAGGTCGCCCGGCTTCTCGTAATCGGTGGTGAGCGCGTGCCAGTCGGCGACGAAGAACAGGCACGGGTACTCGGTCTGCAGCCGCACCCAGTTCCTCAGCACCCCGTGGTAATGGCCGAGGTGCAGGCTGCCGGTAGGCCGCATGCCGGAGAGGACTCGGGTTTCGTACAAGTCGGTCTCTAGAGGAGCACGACAGCGCGCAGCAGCGCTTCGGACTCGAAAACGAGCGGGCCGAGCACGCCGGCCAGGACATTCGTGAAGAGCAGCACCAGCAGGATCGGCAGGCCCCAGGGCTCGATCTTGGCGAAGCGCCAGGCCGCGCGGCTCGGCAGCAGGCTGGTGAGAATGCGGCCGCCGTCGAGCGGCGGGATCGGCACCAGGTTGAGCAGCATGAAGATCAGGTTCACCATGACGCCGGCCGCCGCCATGCCGATCAGGAATTCCGCCGGACCGTTTCCGTGCTTTAGCACCACGTCGACCAGGCCGCTGGTGCCGACTTCCTTGGCGAGATCGGCCCAGGCGTCGGCGCGGTCGCTGGCTGTCACGCCGATGCGCAGCACCGCCATCCAGAGAATCGCCATCAGGAGGTTCGCCGCCGGACCGGCGGCGGCGACCCACGCCATGTGCTGGCGCGGCTTCTTCAGGGCCGAAAAATTCACCGGCACCGGCTTTGCCCAGCCGAACAGGAACTTGCCGCCGGAAACGAGCAGGATCGCGAGCGGCACCACCACGGTGCCGACGAGGTCGATGTGCCGCAGCAGGTTGAGGCTGATGCGCCCCTGGGCGTGCGCCGTCATGTCGCCGAAATGGCGCGCGACATAGCCGTGCGCCGCCTCGTGCAGCGTAATTGCGAACAGCACCGGGAGGGCGTAGATGGCGAACGTCTGGAGTGCGTGGTTGACGTCCATCTTCTTCAAGCCGATTTTATCAGACCGCTTCCACCGCGAACGGCGCGAGCGAGCCGCTGCCCTTGCGCAGCACGACCGGCGTGTCGCCGGTGAGATCGATGACCGTGCTGGCCTCGACGCCGCACGGCCCTGCATCGATGACGAGGTCGAGCTGGTGCTCGAGCGCGGCGCGGATGTCGTGCGGATCGGACAGCGGCGTCGCCGCGCCGGGCAGCAGCAGCGTCGCGGAAATCATCGGCTGGTCGAGCTCGGCCAGGAGCGCATGCGCTACGGGGTGGCCGGGAACACGCACGCCGATCGTCTTCTTCTTCGTCACGCGGCGCGGCAGCTCCCGTCGCGCGCGCAGGATGAAGGTATAGCTGCCCGGCGCGATGTCCTTCAGGAGCTTGAACTGCGCGTCGTTCACCATCGCGTAGCGCGCGATCTCCGAGACGTCGCGGCACATCAGCGTCAGTTGATGACGCTCGTCGATGCCGCGGATGCGCCGCAGCCGCTCCACGCCTTTCGCATTGCCGCGCTCGCAGCCGAGCGCGTAGCAGGAATCGGTCGGGTAGGCGATTAGGCCGCCGCCGCGCACGATGTCGGCCGCGCGCCGCACCAGCCGGGGCTGCGGATGCGTGGGATGGATGGCGAAGAGCTGCGCCATCAGCCCAGGAACGCCTCGATCGCGCGCGCCAGCGCCTCGGGCTGGTCGTGGTGCAGCATATGGCCCGACTGCGCGATCGAGACATGCTGCAGGTTGGGGAAGGCGGCCCGGCGCTCGACCAGCTGCGAGGCGTCGGGACCGTAGCGCTTCAGCGTGTCCCATTCGTCGCCTTCGACCCACAGGACCGGCGCCGTCACGCGCTTCCAGCACGCGACCGCCTCCTCGTAGCGGTAGAGCGTCGCGTTGACGATCTTGTGGGCAGGGTCGGCGCGCAGAACGACTTTGCCGTCCTTCTCATGGCCCCAGTGGCGGGCGAGGAAATCCGCTCTCTCCGTCGAGAGCCTCTGATTGCCCTTGCGCAGCCGGGCCGCCAGCTCGTCGAAGCTCGCGTAGGCGCGAAGCTTGGGCGGCGTGCGCAGCTCTTCCAGCCATTCCTGGTAGCGCTCGGGCGCCTGCTCGGGCCGCGTCGCTCGCAGCCCGAAGCCTTCGAGGTTGACGAGCCTGGCGATGCGCTCCGGACGCGTGCCCGCATACAGCGCGGCAACGTTGCCGCCCAGGCTGTGGCCGACCAGGTTCACCGGCCCTTCTGAAATCTGCTGCAAGAGGAAATCGAGGTCGGCGATGTAGTCGGCGAACCAATAGCAATCGCCCTTCCCCCACTCGGTCAGGCCGTAGCCGCGCCAGTCCGGCGCGTAGACGTCCCACTCGCGCTGCAACGCGTCGACCATGAACTGGAACGATGCCGACACGTCCATCCAGCCGTGCAGCAGCACCATCTTCGGCGCGCCAGGCCTGGGCCAGCGCCGGACGTGATAGCGCAGCTCGCGGATCTGCAGGAACTGCGATTCGTTGGCTCTCACGCGAAGCGGAAATCCACGTCCGGCTTGCGGCCGGAGACGATGTCGGCGAGCGCCCTCCCTGATCCGCAGGCGAGCGTCCAGCCGAGCGTGCCGTGGCCGGTGTTGAGAAAGAGGTTGCCGATTCCCGTCCGGCCGATGACCGGCACATTGCTCGGCGTCGCCGGCCGCAGTCCGGCCCAGGTTTCGGCCACCGCGACCGCGCCAAGCCCCGGAAAGAGCGTGCGGATGCGCTGAAGGATGGCGTTGCAGCGAGTCGCATTGATGCTGGTGTCGTAGCCGGTGAGCTCGGCCGTGCCTGCCGCGCGCAACCGGTTGCCGAGGCGGGAGATAACGATCTTCGCCGCCTCGTCCGTGAGGCTGACGGATGGCGCGGCGCCCTGCTCGGCCGGGCCAAGCGGCAGCGTTATCGAGTAGCCCTTCAGCGGATAGACCGGAATATGGATGCCGAGGGGCCGCAGGAGGAGCGGGCTGTAGCTGCCGAGCGAGACGACATACGCATCGGCTTGCACGCGCGCGCCATCCACTCGCACCGACCGGGCGCGGCCGCCCGCGACCTCGATGGCCTCTACCGTCGAGCCCAGCTTGAACTGCACGCCCAGTGCACGCGCCTTTTCCGCCAGGGCGCCCGTGAACTTGAAAGCGTCGCCCGATTCGTCGTGCGGATCGAACAGGCCGCCGACCACCGGCTCGGCCGAGTGCTGCAGCGCCGGCTCGAGCGCCAGGCACTCGGCCGCGCTCTTGAATTCCCTGCGCGCACCGAACTCATTCATCGCTTTCGCCTGCTGCTCGAGGACCTGCAGGTCGGCTTCGCGAGTCGCGAACTGCAGGATGCCGCGCGAGAGCTCGTCGTAGTGAATGCCGATGCTGCCACGCAGAGCGCGCAGGCAATCGCGGCTATAGGCGGCAAGGCCGGCGAGCGTGCGGCTGTTGCGCTCGAAGCGGCCCGGGATGCATTCGCGCAGGAAGCCCAGCCCCCAGCGCCATTGCGCCAGGTCGAGGTGCGGGCGGAAAAGGAGCGGCGCGTCCTCGCGGCCCAGCCATTTCAGGATCTTCGGCAGCGCCGCCGGCTTCGCCCAGGGCTCGGCGTGACCCGCCGAGATCTGGCCGCCGTTGGCGAAGGACGTCTCGAGCCCGGGTTGCGCGCGACGCTCGACGACAGTGACCTCGTGACCGGATTCGGCGAGGTACCAGGCGCTGGTGACACCGATCACTCCGGCGCCGAGGACGACGATTTGCACTGCATTATGATAGCCGCATGCCCCTCTACTCCATCGGCGAACGGCGGGTGAAGCTCGTCGGCAAGGATCACTTCGTCGCGCCCGACGCGACGCTCGTCGGCGACGTCACGCTCGAATCCGAGGCGAGCGTGTGGTTCCAGGTGGTGATCCGGGCAGAGAACGACCGCATCGTCATCGGCGAAGGCAGCAACGTCCAGGACGGCTCGGTGCTCCACGTCGATCCAGGCTACCCGCTGACTCTCGGCCGGATGGTGAGCATAGGCCACAAGGTGATGCTCCACGGCTGCACGATCGGCGAGGGAACGCTCATCGGCATCAACAGCGTGGTGATGAACGGCGCTCGCATCGGCAAGGGCGTGCTCATCGGCGCCAACACCCTGATCGCCGAAGGCAAGGAGATTCCGGATGGCGTGCTGGTGCTCGGCTCGCCCGGACGGGTGGTGCGCGAACTGACGCAGGAACAGAAGGACTATCTCGCCGGCATCGCGCGCGGCTACATCGAGCGCGGCAAGTACTACAACACGAACCTCAAAAAGCAGTAATCAGCGCGGCGCCATGCGGATGGCGCCGTCGAGCCGGATGGTCTCGGCGTTCAGCATCTCGTTCTCGACGATCGAGCGCACCAGCTGGGCGAATTCCGCCGGACGGCCGAGGCGCGAGGGGAACGGCACCTGCTTGCCGAGCGACTCCTGCGCGTCCTTCGGCAGCGCGGCGAGCAGCGGCGTCTCGAAGATTCCCGGCGCGATAGTGCAGACGCGGATGCCGTTGCGCGACAGGTCGCGGGCGATGGGCAGCGTCATGCCGACGATGCCGCCTTTGGAAGCCGAGTACGCCGCCTGGCCGATCTGGCCGTCGTAGGCAGCGACCGAAGCGGTATTTACGATCACGCCGCGCTCGCCGGAGGCGTTCGGCCCCGCCTTCGCCATGGCATCGGCGGCGAGCCGGATCATGTTGAAGGTGCCGACCACGTTCACCGTGATCACCTTGATGAAGCGCCCGAGGTCGTGCGGCGCGTCCTTGCCGATCGTGCGCTCGGCGAGCGCGATGCCGGCGCAGTTCACCAGCACGTGCAGGCCGCCGAATTCCTTCACCGCCAGGGCGACCGCTGCCTTGCCGTCGGCCTCGTTCGAGACATCGGTCTTCGCAAAGCGGCCGCCCAGCTCCTTCGCCAGCTTCTCGCCCGCCTCGACCTGCAGATCGGCGATGACGACCTTGCCGCCGTTCTCGGCCGCCATGCGCGCGGTGGCCGCGCCGAGGCCCGACGCGCCGCCTGTAACGAGGAATATGCTATTTCTGATCTGCATCGGAAACTCCGCGGTGAAATTCGCCGATAATTCTAACGGCATGCAGCCTGGTTTTGGCCTTCGTTTCAACGACCTGTACGAGCGCGCGGGACTGCTGCGCATCGACGCGGCGTTCCTGAATTTCCTCGGCGAAGCGGACGGCGCGCTACGCGACAAGGTCATCGCGGCGAGGAAGACGCCGCCGCCGGGACGCGAGGAATCCGACCTGCTGGTCGCGCTCGCGCCGCACGTCGAGGACTTCATCGCCAGGCTGTTCGGCATAGAGGATGAAGCACGCGCGCTGGCGGCGCGGCACAACGAGCTCGCACCGCTCTACTCCGTCAAGCGCCTGTTCGTGCAGCGGCGCGCGCTGCACAAGGTCAAGCCCGAGGACGCAAGCCCGGACGCGTTCGATTTCTCCACCGAGCTCGACTTCGCGCAGCGCGTCAGCGCCTGGCTCAAGGACGAGGCCGCCAATGCGGCGAAGCTGGAAGCCGCCGCGCGCTATGCCGCCTGGGCGACCGCGACCCCCGAGGGCAAGAAGAAGCACCGCTCGGGCGTGCTGTTCAAGACGCCGGCGAAGCTGGACTTCATGCGCCTTGTTCCGGTCCACACCGAGACCGCCCACGGCTTCGCCGAGCACACCTCGACCCACCTTCGCCAGCGCGAAGGCTTTCAGCTCACCGACAAGGGCACGGACCTCGCCGGCGCGCTCGACGAAGCGAACTACTGCATCTGGTGCCACGAGCAGGGCAAGGATTCCTGCTCGAAGGGACTGAAGGAGAAGGCCCCGGCCACGGCGTTTCGCAAGACCGTGTTCGGCGTGCCGCTCGCCGGCTGCCCGCTCGAGGAGAAGACCTCCGAGTTCCACATGGTGAAGGCGCGCGGCGAGCCGCTCGCCGCGCTCGGCATCATCGCCATCGACAATCCGATGGCCGCCGCCACCGGCCACCGCATCTGCAACGACTGCATGAAGTCATGCATCTATCAGAAGCAGCAGCCGGTCGACATCCCGCAGGCCGAGACCCGCACGCTGAAGGATGTGCTCGAGCTGCCTTGGGGCTTCGAGATCTACTCGCTGCTGACGCGCTGGAATCCGCTCAATCTGCGCCGGCCCTATCCGAAAGAACCGACCGGCAAGCGCGTCCTGGTCGTCGGTCTGGGACCCGCGGGCTTCACCGTCGCGCACCACCTGATGAACGACGGGCACACCGTCGTGGGTATCGATGGCCTGAAGATCGAACCGCTCGATGCCGCAATCAGCGGCGTTGATCCACTCGGAAATCGCGTTGCGTTTCGTCCCGTCAAGGACATCGCCG
Organism: Betaproteobacteria bacterium; assembly: GCA_034668045.1. Classification (GTDB taxonomy): domain Bacteria; phylum Pseudomonadota; class Gammaproteobacteria; order Burkholderiales; family SG8-39; genus SCGC-AG-212-J23. Next base: position 8,800 of record JAXDQC010000146.1, read on the forward strand.
ACCTTCAAGAGCCCCTGGACCATCGCACCATGGCGGGCTTCGGCGGCGTCGCCGAATACGGCATCACGGTGCGCTGGGACAAGAACTTCCTGAAGATCATCCGCCTGCTGGTGGAGCGGCGCGCGCAGTTCGCCATGTTCGGCGGCGTGCGCTTCGGCGGCACGCTCACCATCGACGAGGCGTTCGCCGACGGTTTCGACCATATCGCCCTCTGCGCCGGCGCCGGGCGGCCGACCGTACTCGAGATTCCGAACGGCTTCGCCCGCGGCGTGCGCGCCGCCTCCGACTTCCTCATGGCGCTGCAGCTCACCGGCGCGGCGAAGCGCGAGTCGATCGCCAACCTGCAGATCCGCCTGCCGGCGGTGGTCATCGGCGGCGGCCTCACCGCGATCGACACCGCCACCGAGTCCCTCGCCTACTACGCCGTCCAGGTGGAGAAATTCCTGGCGCGCTACGAAGCGCTCGGCGCAGACCCGTCGTGGAACGCAGAAGAGCGCGCGATCGCGCAGGAGTTCCTGAAGCACGCGAAGGCGCTGCGCGCTGCCGCGCCCGGCGAGCGCCTGGCGCTGCTCAAGTCCTGGGGCGGCGTCACCATCGCCTACCGGCGGCGGCTCGTCGACAGTCCCTCCTACACGCTGAACCACGAGGAAGTCGAGAAGGCGCTGGAAGAAGGCATTACCTTCGCGGAGGGCCTGACCCCCGTGCGCATCGAGGTCGACGAGCACGGCCATGCCCAGGCCGTCTGCTTCTCCGCCAACGAAAAAGAAGTGACGCTGAAGGCAAGAAGCGTACTGATCGCCGCCGGCACGCAGCCGAACACGGTCCTCGCCCGAGAGGAAGGCGTCACGCTGGCGCTCGACGGCAAGTACTTCCAGGCCTGCGACGAGAGCGGCGCGCCCGTGAAACCCGAGCGGCACACCGCCAAGCCCGCCACGCCGCAAGTCCTGCTCCACCGCCGCCCCGACGGACGCTTCATGAGCTTCTTCGGCGATCTGCACCCGTCCTACTTCGGCAACGTCGTCAAGGCGATGGGCAGCGCGAAGCAAGGCTATCCGGTAGTAAGCGCGGTCCTTGCGACGCTCAAGTCCTCTTCACGGGAAAGCGACGTTGCTTTCCTCACCCGGCTGAACCGCGACCTGCGCGCCGTCGTTCACGAGGTGAAGCGCCTGACGCCGCGCATCGTCGAGGTGGTGCTGCGCGCGCCGATCGCCGCGCGCCGCTTCAACCCCGGCCAGTTCTACCGCATGCAGAACTTCGAAGCGCTCGCCATGCGCGTCGAAGGGACGATCCTGGCGATGGAGGGCCTCGCGCTCACCGGCGCCTGGGTCGATCGCGACAAGGGACTGATCTCGGTGATCGCGCTGGAGATGGGCGGTTCGGCAGACCTCCTCGCCTACCTCCGCCCCGGCGAGCCCGTCGTGCTCATGGGCCCGACGGGCACGCCGACCGAGATCCCGCACGGCGAGACGGTGGTGCTCGCCGGCGGCGGCCTCGGCAACGCCGTGCTCTTCTCGATCGGCCGCGCTTTGCGCGCGGCGGGAAGCAAAGTCATCTACTTCGCCGGCTACAAGGAGCTCGCGGATCGCTATCGCGTCGACGACATCGAGGCCTCCTCCGACGTCGTCATCTGGTGCTGCGACCAAGCGCCCGGCTTCAAGCCGCGCCGGCCCCAGGACCGGTCGTTCGTCGGCAACATCGTCCAAGCCATGCACGCCTACGCGTCCGACGCCCTAGGCGCGCAAACGATTCCCTTCAAGGCAACGGACCGGATCATCGCCATCGGCTCCGACCGCATGATGGCGGCCGTCGCACAGGCCCGGCATGCGATTCTCGAGAAGTACCTCAAGAAGGAGCACGTCGCCATCGGCTCGATCAACAGCCCGATGCAATGCATGATGAAAGAGATCTGCGCCCAGTGCCTGCAGCCGCACGTCGACCCGCAGACCGGCAAGACCTCCTACGTCTTCTCCTGCTTCAACCAGGACCAGCCCCTCGACCAAGTAGATTTCAAAGCACTGGCGCAGCGTCTCGCCCAGAACGGCGTGCAGGAGAAGCTCACGGCCCTCTGGATCGGCCGCTGCCTGAAGAAACTCCCGCCTCCCGTCGAACGAAAGGCCGCTTGACGCGCTATACAAGTCTTATATAAGATTTGTATATGGTGAAAACCAAAGCAAAGGTCACCACGTTCTCGGCAACGCTGCGCGATCTCGAGATGCTGGAGGTCGTCGCCCGTTATCACGGCCTCAACAAGAGCGCGACGCTCGTCAGCTTGGTGCGCAAGGAGTTCTGGCGCGCCTTCCCGGGCGGGACCGACCGGATCCGGCCCGACCGCGGCGCTAAAGTTACAGGTGATGAATAATGCACAAGCTACTGTTTATATTATTTAGTGTTTCCTCCATCTCGTCCGCCTTGGCGCAGCCCATCAAGGTCGGCGAGCTGAACAGCTACAAGGTCTTTCCCGCCTTCCTCGACCCCTACCGCAAGGGCATGGAGCTGGCGCGCGACGAGATTAATGCCGGCGGCGGCGTCCTCGGCCGCAAGCTCGAGCTGGTGGTGCGCGATGACGGCGGCACGCCCGGCGACGCGGTGCGCGTGGCCGAGGAGCTGATCGCACGTGAGAAGGTCGACGTGTTGATGGGCACCTTCGCCTCCAACGTCGGGCTCGCGGTTTCCAACCTCGCGAGCCAGCGCAAGGTCGTGTTCCTCGCCTCCGAGCCCCTGACCGACAAGATCGTCTGGGAGAACGGCAACCGCTACACCTTCCGCCTTCGCCCCTCCACCTACATGCAGGTGGCGATGCTCGTCCCCGAGGCGGCGAAGCTGAAGAAGAAGCGCTGGGCGATCGTCTACCCCAACTACGAATACGGACAGTCGGCGACCGCGTCGTTCAAGAAGCTGCTTGCGCAGGCGCAGCCGGGCGTCGAGTTCGTCGCCGAGCAGGCGCCCGCGCTCGGCAAGATCGACGCCGGTGCGGTGGTCCAGGCACTCGCCGACGCCAAGCCCGACGCGATCTTCAGCTCGCTCTTCGCCGCCGACCTGCAGAAGTTCGTGCGCGAAGGCAATACGCGCGGCCTGTTCCGCAATACCGCGGTCTTCAACCTGCTCGCCGGCGAGCCGGAATACCTCGACACGCTCAAGGACGAGACTCCCGAGGGCTGGTGGGTCACCGGCTATCCGTGGAACGAGATCAACACGCCCGAGCACCGCAAGTTCCGCGAGGCGTACCAGAAACGCTGGAACGACTATCCGCGCCAGGGCTCGGTGGTCGGCTACACGGCGGTGCACGCCGTCGCCGCGGCGATCCGCAAAGCGGGTTCGTCGGAAACCGAGAAGCTGGTGCAGGCGCTGAAAGGGCTGGACATGCAGACGCCGTTCGGCATGGTGGTCTGGCGGGCGCTCGATCACCAGTCGACGATGGGTGCCTACGTCGGCCAGCTCGCCCGCAAGGACGGCAAGGGCGTGATGGTCAACTGGCGCTACGCCGACGGCGCGAAGTTCCAGCCTGCCGACGAGGAAATCCGTAAGCTCCGCAAGGAGTGAGCAGCTCAGCCGTTCTGCTGCAGTTCCTGAATGGGCTCGCGAGCGCGAGCTCGCTCTTCCTGGTGGCCGCCGGCCTGTCGCTGATCTTCGGCGTTACCCGCATCGTCAACTTCGCGCACGGCTCGCTCTACATGCTCGGCATGTACGTCGCGGTTTGGCTCGCCGGGCGCATCGGCTTCTGGGCGGCGGTGCCGCTGGCGGCCGTCAGCGTCGCCGCGCTCGGCGCCTGCATCGAAATCCTCCTCCTGCGCAGGATCTACCGCGCGCCGGAGCTGCTTCAGCTGCTTGCCACCTTTGCGCTGGTGCTGATCGTGCGCGACTTCGCGCTCTGGGCCTGGGGCCCGGAAGACCTGCTTGGCCCGCGCGCGCCCGGCTTCGCCGGCGCGCTCGAGATCGCCGGCCGTCCCTTCCCGCAATACGACCTGCTGCTGATCCTGCTCGGACCGCTGGTCTTCGCCGCGTTGCATTTCTTTCTCACCCGGACGCGCTGGGGCGTGCTGGTCCGGGCGGCGGCGCAGGACCGGGAAATGGCCGGCGCGCTCGGCGTCAACCAGCGCTGGCTCTTCACCGGGGTCTTCACGGTCGGCGCCGCACTCGCCGGCCTGGGCGGCGCGCTCGCCATTCCGCGCGAGCCGGCGAGCCTCGGCATCGACCTGGCGCTGATATCCGATGCCTTCGTGGTCGTCGTGATCGGCGGCCTGGGCTCGATCCCCGGCGCCTTCATTGCCGCGCTTCTCATCGGCGTGATCAAGGCGTTCTGCATCGGCCTGGGCTATTCGAAGCTGACGCTGGTCGCCGAGTTCGTGGTCATGGCGATGGTGCTGGTGCTGCGCCCCTGGGGCCTGCTCGGCAAGCCGCTGTCGGAAGTGCGCGGTACGTGGACCGAAGCGCCGCTGGGACGCATCTCGAGGCGCGGCGCCGTCGCTATCGTCCTGCTCGTGCTGCTCCTCGCCGCCCTGCCCTCGCTTCCGGATCAGTATCCGCTCGTCCTCGCCACCGAGATGCTGGTCTTCGCGCTCTTCGCCGCCAGCCTGCATCTGCTCATGGGCCCGGGCGGCATGGCCTCCTTTGGACACGCCGCCTATTTCGGCGTCGGCGCGTACGCGAGCGCCCTCGTCTTCCTGCGCCTGCACTGGTCGAGCGGAGAATCCCTGTTCGTGGGCTGGGGCGCGGGCGCGCTGGCGGCGGCGATTTTCGGCTGGTTCTGCGTGCGCCTCTCGGGCGTCTACCTGGCAATGTTGACGCTCGCGTTCGCCCAGATCGTCTGGTCGGTCGCTTTCCAGTGGGACACGATCACCGGCGGGTCGAACGGCCTGGTCGGCATCTGGCCGCAAGGGTCGCTCTCGTCACGCGCCGCGTATTACTACCTCGTGCTGGCAGTGTGCGGCTGCGCGATTTTCGTAGTCTGGCGGATGGCGCACCGGCCTTTTGGTTACGCGTTGCGCGCCTCGCGCGACTCGCCGCTGCGCGCGAGCGCCATCGGCATCAATGTCCGCGCGACCCAGTGGACCGCTTTTATTCTCGCCGGATCCGCCGCCGGCGTCGCTGGCGCGCTCTACTCCTTCTCCAAGGGCTCCCTTTCGCCGGAAACGCTATCCGTGCAGCGCTCGGTGGATGGCCTGGTGATGGTTCTGCTCGGCGGCGTGCACACGCTCACCGGCCCGGTCTGGGGCGCGGCGGGCTTTATCTGGCTGCAGGACGCCATGGCGCGCAGCGTCGAGTACTGGCGCGCCGCGACCGGCGCCGTCATCCTCCTTCTGGTGTTCGTGAGATGGCGGTTCTCAGCGTAAAAGCCCTGGCCAAGTCCTACGGCGGCGTGAAAGCGCTCGCCGCGGTCTCGTTCGACATCGCTGCCGGCGAAATAGTCGCCTTGATCGGGCCCAACGGCGCGGGCAAAACCACCTGCTTCAACGTGCTGAACGGGCAGCTCGCACCGGATTCCGGAGAGGCGCTGCTCGATGGCGTCAGCCTCGCCGGCCGCGCGCCGCACAAAGTGGCCCGGCTGGGTGTCGGGCGGACTTTCCAGGTGGCGGCGACCTTCGGTTCCATGACGGCGCGCGAGAACGTGCAGGTGGCGCTGCGCGCGGCCGCCCGCCGCGTCAACGAAGCCGACGCGATCCTCGCGCTCGTCGGCATGGCGGGCCAGCCGGAGACTGCCTGCGCCGCGCTCGCCTACGGAGAGCTGAAGCGGGTCGAGCTGGCGATGGTCCTGGTGCAGCACCCCCGCCTGCTGCTGATGGACGAGCCGACCGCGGGTATGGCCCTCGAGGAGCGCGATGCGCTGATGGCGCTCGCCGCCGATCTCGCGCGCAGCGAGAATATCGCCGTGCTGTTCACCGAGCACGACATGGACGTGGTTTTCGGCTTCGCCGATCGGGTCATCGCCTTGCACCTCGGCGAGGTGATCGCCCAAGGCGCGCCTGAGCTCGTGCGCGCCAACGCCCGCCTGCGGGAGGTCTACCTTGGCGACGCTTGAGGTCAAAGCGCTGTCGGCCGGCTATGGCCGCGCGCGCGTCCTGTACGACGTCAGCTTCGAGGCGCGCGCCGGCGAGGTCACCGCGTTGCTCGGACGTAACGGGGCGGGCAAGTCCACCACGCTGAAGACGCTGATGGGCCTCGTGCGCTCCTCTTCCGGCGAAGTTCAATTCGACGGCCGGCGCATCGACGGGCTCGAGCCGCACGAGATCGCGCGCCTGGGCCTCGGCTATGTCCCCGAGGACCGCCGCATCTTCACCGACCTGACCGTGGCCGAGAATCTGCAAGTCGGCCGGCAGCCGCCGCGGGCGACCGCCACATCCTGGAACGACGATGCGCTCTACGCCTTGTTTCCCGCACTCGGCGCAATGCGCGACCGGCGCGGCGATCGCATGTCGGGCGGCGAGCAGCAGATGCTCGCCATCGCGCGCACTTTGGCGGGCAACCCAAAAGCGATCCTGCTCGACGAGCCTTCGGAGGGCCTCGCGCCCCTCGTCGTCAGCGCAGTGGTGAAGGCGATCGAAGCGATGAAGCGCGCCGGCATGACCGTGCTCCTCGCCGAGCAGAGCTCACGCTTCGCGCAGCGGGTCGCCGACCGCGTCTACAAGGTGGAGAAAGGACATTTCGCATGACGCGCCGCGGCCTGCTCCTGACCATGACCGAGCCGCCGCCGGCGATGGAGGAGGAATTCAACGCCTGGTACGACGACGAGCACATGGCCGAGCGCCTGGCGATTCCGGGCTTCCGCTCCGCGCGCCGCTGGGTCGCCGACGTCGCCCGCGGCGAGGGCAAGTATCTCGCCACCTACGAGCTCGACTCTCCCGGCGTTCTGAGCAGCCCGGAATACCTGGCGCGCTTCCAGAACCAGACGCCCTGGAGCAAGCGCTGCCTCGACAAAGCGGTCGTGTTTCGCCGCTGGGCCTGCGAGCAAACGGCACCGGGCGACGCGGATCCGCATCCCGCGGCGAAGTTCCTCCTGTGCGTCATCGCGGAGTCGCCCATCGCTCTGAGCGTGACCGGGGCATTCCAGGTCCGGCACTTCGCCGCTGCCCCGTCGTACATCGCGCTGGCAGAACTGTCCCACGCCACGCTTCCCCCCATGAAGGCGGGATGGTCGATGCACCTCTACCGCGCCTATGCGGCTTGAGCGCTACGCACTTCTCTCCATCGCCGCCGCGCTGGCGACGATCGGCCTGAAGGGCGCCGCCTGGTGGGTCACCGATTCGGTCGGACTGCTCTCCGACGCGCTCGAATCGTTCGTCAACCTGGCGGCCGCCGTGCTCGCGCTGTCGATGCTGCGGCTCGCCGCCACGCCGCCGGACAAGGAACATCCTTATGGGTTCTCGAAGGCGGAATACCTCGCCGCGGGCATCGAGGGCGCGCTGATCGTGCTCGCCGCGGCGGGCATCTTCTACGCGTCCCTGCCCCGCCTCATCCATCCCGCGCCGCTGGAGGCGCCCGGCGTCGGCCTCGCCTTGAGCGCGGCGGCCTCCGCGATCAACCTCGCCGTGGGGCTGGTGCTCATCCGCGCCGGGCGCGAGCACCACAGCATCATCCTCGAAGCAGACGGCAAGCACCTGATCACCGACGTCTGGACCTCGGCGGGCGTGATCGTAGGCGTCGCGCTGGTCTGGCTGACCGGATGGCTGCGGCTCGATCCGCTGGTGGCGATCGCGGTCGCGGTCCACATCATCTGGACCGGTGTCGGCCTCGTGCGGCGCTCGGTTTCCGGCCTGCTCGACGCCGCCATCTCGCCCGACGAGGAGAAGGAGCTGACCAAGCTGTTCGCCGAGTACTCGCATCGCCACGGCGTCGCCTTCCACGCCCTGCGCACGCGGCAGGCGGGGGCGCGGCGCTTCATTTCGTTCCATCTCCTGGTGCCGGACCGCTGGTCGGTCGCGAGGGCGCACAAGCTCTCCGAGGAGATCGAGTCGCGCATGCGCTCGATGGTGCCGAACGCCTCGGTCTTCACCCACATCGAGCCGATCTCGGACCCCGCCTCCTACGAGGATCAGGGCCTCGATCGCTAGAGGAGCGTGCACACCTCTTCGAAGGAAAGACGGGGATTGCGCGGCGGCAGGCCCTTTCCCGTGCCGTAGCCGATGTTGATCAGGAAATTGGATTTCAGCCGGCCGTCGGGAAAGAAGGCGGCATCCACCTTGGCATTGTCGAAGCCCGACATCGCGCCGCAGTCGAGGCCGACCGCGCGCAGCGCGAGGATCAGGTAGGCACCTTGCAGCGTGCCGTTGCGAAACCCGTGGATCTCGGCCACCGGCGGCTTGTTGTACCAGTTGATCGCTTGGGGGTTGTGGAACAACCGCGGCAGGTTCTCGTAGAAGCGCGTGTCGTAGGCGACGATCGCGACCAGCGGCACCGTCTTCGCGGCGTTGGCCTCGCTCAGCGCCGGCCGCAGCTTCTCCCGGCTCGCCTTCGAATAGAGATAGAGGACGCGGGCCGGCTGGCTGTTGGCCGTCGTCGGGCCCCATTTCATGAGGTCATGCGCCTTGCGCAGCAGTTCCTCGGGGACCGCGCGGTCGTGGAAATCGACGTGACTGCGCGCCTGGACCAGAATCGTGTCGAGCATAATCCCCTCGATGGTGGATCTCGCTAGTGTAGTTCGTCCGGGAGACGGAATCATCTGCGGCCAGGCGTGCGCCGAGCCGCAGACGCTCGTCGAAGCGCTCGTCGCGCAGCGCTCTCAGCTCTCGGGATGTCGCCTGTTCCTCGGCGTCAACTACTCGGGGATCGTGAAACCGTCCCACTCCGATCACCTGCGGCTCGCGTCCTACGGCGGCATCGGGCACAACCGCGCGCTTTCCGATGCAGGCGTGCTCGATGTGGTGCGCATCCCGTACTCGCAGATCGCCGTCCTCATCCGTTCCGGCCGGATCCGCACCGACGTCGTCTTCGTCCAGGTCAGCCCGCCCAACGCGCGCGGCGAATACAGCCTCGGCCTCGGCGCGGACTATCTCGTCCCCGCGCTCGAGGTCTGCAGGACGATCGTCGCCGAGGTGAACGCCCAGGTCCCGTGGACGCATTCAGAGCGCCTCCTGCGCCGGGACGAGTTCGATCTCTGCATCGAGACCTCCCGGCCGCCGGCCGAGGGGCGCAGCCGCGCCGTCGACCGGGCGATTGCCCGGCACGCCGCGGCCCTCGTCGCCGACGGCAGCGTGCTCGAGTTCGGCATCGGCGCCCTGCCCGACGCGGTCTGCGAGTTCCTGGCGGAGCGCCGGGACCTGCGCGTCCATTCGGGAACGATCGGCGACGGCATCGCCGAGCTCATGCGCCTGGGCGCGGTCCGCGAGGCGGACTGCGCCATGCTGATCGGCAGCCGCAAGCTGTTCGACTTCGCGCGCGACAATCCCCGCATCCGCCTGCGATCGTCGGAATACACGCACGGCGCCGAGGTGCTGCGCAAGATCGAGCGCTTCGTCGCGATCAACTCCGCGGTCGAAGTCGACCTCACCGGCGCCGCGAACGGCGAAATCGCCGGCGCCAGCTACGTCGGCGCTATCGGCGGCGCACCCGATTTCATCGGCGCCGCGAACCGCTCACCGGGCGGCGTTTCGGTCATGCTCATCCCCGCCTCGCGCATCGTCGCGCAGCTTTCCGGCCCGATCTCCACGCCCGCCAGCGAAGCCGGCGTCATCGTCACCGAGCACGGCGCGGCGGACCTGCGCGGTTGCGACGAGCGCGAGCGGGCGCGCAGGCTGCACGCGATCGCCTCGGCGCATTCTGCCGTCTAGCGGAAGTTCCTGAGCTCGCGGATGGTCCAGAACGGGCTCGAGGCCAGCGCGACGAAGCACAGCGCCATCAGCAGCCCGGCGCGGTAGCCGCCCGTGAGGTCGTGCAGCAGGCCGCCCATCAGCGAGCCGAACGCAGCGCCGAGCGCGTTCATCGAGTAGATCGTGCCGTAGATCGTCGCGACGTGCGGCCCGGCGAAATGGCGCGCCGTGATCGAGGCGATGATCGGCCCGCGCACGCCCATGCAGAGGCCGAACACCGGCACGAACAGAATCAGCAGCGCCAGCGACGGGGACCATGTCAGCAGCAGGAGGATCGTCATTCCGGCCGCAGTGCCGATGAAAGTCACGGTGACCGTGCGCAGGTAACCGAAGCGATCGGACGTGAAGCCGCTGCCCATCACGCTCGCCGCAGACATCAGGCCGACCGCGCCGTAGGCCGTCGCCGCGGCGATCGGCGAAAAGCCGGCGTCGACGAGGAAAGCGACCAGCTGCACGATGATGGAGAACATCGCCGTCGCGGTGCAGAAGAAAGCCTGCGACAGGCCGCGGAAGATTTCGCTGCGCATCGCTTTGCGCAGCGTCCAGCCCTCCTCGCTCGATTTTGATTTCGCCTCGCGCCGGAAATCGGGATGGCCGGCGGCGAAGCGCTGCCACGGCAGGAACAGCACGACGAGCACTCCCAGCGCCAGGGCGAGCACCCCGAACACCTGGTAGGTGACGCGCCAATCGTAGTGGGCGATCAGGTACTGCGCGAACGGCACGAACAGGATCGCGCCAATCCCGGTCGCCGAGAAAGCGACGCCGAGGGCAGTCGAGAGGCGCTCCCGGTACCAGCGCGCCAGCAGCGCCGACCCCGCCACCATGCCGTTCAGGCTGACGCCCAGGCCCACGAGGCCGCCGATCAGCACGTAGAACTGCCACAGGCTCGTCAGGCCCGAGGCGAAATAGAAGGCGCCGCCGAGCAGGCCGAGCCCCGCGCCATAGACCCAGCGCGGGCCGATGCGGTCGAACAGGATCCCGATCAGCGGCGAAGTCAGCCCATGCGTGAGCAGGTAGATCGAGTAGACGCTGGTGAGCTCGGACCGCGTCCAGCCGAATTCGCGCTCGAGCGGCAGCAGGAAGACGGCGTAGGTGTCTCCCAGCCCGCGCCCAAACATGTTGAGCACGAAACAGGCGGCGAGGACTGCTGCTGCTGTTTTCAGACTTTCTCGGCGGGCTCGAGGCCGAACACCTGCCGCAGATAGCGCAGGTAGCCTGGGTCCTTGCTGACCGTCTTGCCGGGGGAATCCGAGACCTTGGCCACCGGCTGGCCGTTGCACTCGGTCATCTTGATGACGATGTTGATCGGCTCGTGGCCGAGGTCGTTGGTGAGGTTGGTGCCAATGCCGAAAGCGGTGAGCGCGCGGCCGTGGAAGCGGCGCGCGATCTGGACGGCGATCGGCACGGTGAGCTGGTCGGAAAAGATCAGCGTCTTGGTGCGCGGATCGACCCGGTTCTTCCGGTAATGCGCGATCACCCGCTCGCCCCAGTCGAAGGGATCGCCCGAGTCGTGGCGCGCGCCGTCGAACAGCTTGCAGAAGTACATGTCGAAGTC
>JAXDQC010000147.1:0-5805 GCA_034668045.1 Betaproteobacteria bacterium
GCAGCCCGGAAAAAGCAAAGGCCACCGAAGTGGCCTTTGCTTATGCAACCGCCGCCTAGGCGACCGGTGCGGCTTCTTCTTCGAAGGCGAGCTTGATGGTCTCGTCCTCGGCGATGTCGATGGTCACCTTGCCGCCGTGCTGCAGCCGGCCGAAGAGGAGCTCGTCGGCGAGCGCGCGGCGGATGGTGTCCTGGATGAGCCGCGCCATCGGGCGGGCGCCCTTCAGCGGGTCGAAGCCCTTCTTGGCGAGGTGCTCCTTGAGCGCCGGGGTGATGCTCGCCTCGACCTTCTTCTCGGCGAGCTGCTCGTCCAGCTGCATCAGGAACTTCTCCACCACGCGCATGATGACGTCGTGGTCGAGCGCGCGGAAGGAGATGATCGAATCGAGGCGGTTCCTGAACTCCGGGGTGAACATCCGCTTGATCGACTCCATCTCGTCGCCGGCCTGCTTGTTCATGCTGAAGCCCATCGAGTTCTTGGCGAGCGACTCGGCGCCGGCATTGGTCGTCATCACGATGCAGACGTTGCGGAAGTCCGCCTTGCGGCCGTTATTGTCGGTGAGCGTGCCGTGGTCCATCACCTGCAGCAGGATGTTGAAGATGTCCGGGTGCGCCTTTTCGATCTCGTCGAGCAGCAGCACCGAGTAGGGCTTCTTCGTGATCTGTTCGGTCAGCAGGCCGCCCTGCTCGAAGCCGACGTATCCCGGCGGCGCGCCGATCAGGCGCGAAACGGCATGGCGCTCCATGTACTCGGACATGTCGAAGCGGATCAGCTCGATGCCCATGCAGTAGGCGAGCTGGCGCGCGACCTCGGTCTTGCCGACGCCGGTGGGGCCGCTGAACAGGAAGTTGCCGATCGGCTTCTGCGGGTTGCCGAGGCCCGAGCGCGCCATCTTGATGGCGGAGGCGAGGGCGTCGATCGCCGCGTCCTGGCCGAATACCACCGCTTTCAGGTCGCGGTCGAGGTTGGCGAGCGCGCTGCGATCGTCGCTCGAGACGCTGCGCGGCGGGATGCGGGCGATCTTGGCGATGATCTCCTCGATCTCGCCCTTGCCGATGATCTTCTTCTGCTTCGCCTTGGGCGCGATGCGCTGCGCCGCGCCGGCTTCGTCGATGACGTCGATCGCCTTGTCGGGCAGGTGGCGGTCGTTGATGTAGCGCGCCGACAGCTCGGCCGCGGTGGTGAGCGCGGTGGCGGTGTACTTGACGCTGTGGTGCGCCTCGAAGCGCGTCTTCAGGCCCTTGAGGATCTCCACCGTCTCGTCGATCGAGGGCTCGACCACGTCGATCTTCTGGAAGCGCCGCGACAGGGCGTGGTCTTTCTCGAACACGCCGCGGTACTCGTTGTAGGTGGTGGCGCCGATGCACTTCAGCTGGCCGGTCGAGAGCACCGGCTTCAGCAGGTTGGAAGCGTCGAGCGTGCCGCCCGAGGCCGCGCCGGCGCCGATCACGGTGTGGATCTCGTCGATGAACAGGATCGCGTTCGGGTTGTCGACCAGCTGCTTCAGCACTGCCTTCAGGCGCTGCTCGAAGTCGCCGCGGTACTTGGTGCCGGCGAGCAGCGCACCCATGTCGAGCGCGTACACCGTCGACTTGGCGAGCAGGTCGGGGACGTTGCCCTCGACGATGCGCCGCGCGAGACCTTCGGCGATCGCGGTCTTGCCGACGCCGGCCTCGCCGACCAGCAGAGGGTTGTTCTTGCGCCGCCGGCAGAGCGTCTGCACCACGCGCTCGAGTTCCCTGTCGCGGCCGATCAGCGGGTCGATCTTGCCGGCGAGCGCGAGCGCGTTCAGGTTCTGGGTGTAGTTGTCGAGCGGGCTGTTGGAAGTCTCGGCCTGGCCTTCCTGCTCGGCGTCCTGGTCGGCGCCCTTGCCCTGCGCCGACTGCGGCGTCTTGGTGATGCCGTGCGAGATGTAGTTGACGACGTCGAGCCGGGCGATGCCCTGCTGCTGCAGGAAGTACACCGCGTGCGAATCCTTCTCGCCGAAGATCGCCACCAGCACGTTGGCGCCGGTGACCTCCTTCTTGCCCGAGGATTGCACATGCAGGATGGCGCGCTGGATGACGCGCTGGAAGCCCAGCGTCGGCTGGGTGTCGACCTCGCGGTCGGCGGCGATGCGCGGCGTCTGCTCGGCGATGTGCTGCGTCAGATTCTTGCGCAGCTCGTCCATATTGGCGCCGCAGGCACGCAAGACCTCGGCCGCGGTCGGGTTGTCCAGCAGGGCGAGGAGCAGGTGCTCGACCGTGATGAACTCGTGGCGCTTCTGCCGCGCCTCGACGAACGCCATGTGCAAGCTGACTTCGAGCTCCTGCGCAATCATTCCTACTCCTTGTCGCCTTTCACTTCCTCATCCTACTACGTTGGTTCCATCACACATTGCAGCGGGTGCTGATGCTTACGGGAGTATGCCGCGACTTGCTGCACCTTGGTAGCGGCGACGTCATGCGGATAGACCCCGCAGACCCCGATCCCCTCCTTGTGGACTTTGAGCATGACCTGAGTGGCACGCTCTCGCGTCATGCTGAAGAACTTCTGCAGCACGATGATGACGAATTCCATCGGCGTGTAGTCGTCATTCAACAGCATGACCTTGAACATCGGCGGCGGCTTCAGCTTGTTGCGCTGAGCCTCCAGTATGGTGTCGTCCTTGTGCTGCGCCATGCTGCGTTGCTACGCGCCCGTCTCGCCCCCTGGAAATCGGACAACTTGTCGTCAAGCCCGTTCCCATCCTAATCAATTGGGGGAGGGGGTGCAATGCGACGAAGGGCGCACGGTCGCGTGGAAAGCGTGCTTTATCACGGCCTTGCGCGCGCGCAACAGTCGTGCCGGGCACCCTTGACGGAGCCCCGGGGGGCGCGTAAAAGGCGACTGTGTTTGGATTCAGATTGTCTGTTTGCCGTACCGGCGACGGGCTCGTGGAGTTCCAGGCATGGCTCGGGTTAGTCGCCCGGTAGCTCAATCAACAAACGAAGAAACAGGGAGAGAGCATGGCAACAGGCACCGTGAAGTGGTTCAACGACGCGAAAGGCTACGGTTTCATCACGCCGGACGACGGCAGTGAAGACCTGTTCGCGCATTTCTCCGCCATCAACATGTCGGGCTTCAAGACCCTGAAAGAGGGCCAGAAAGTCAGCTTCGACGTCGTGCAGGGGCCGAAGGGCAAACAGGCTTCCAATATCCAAAAAGTCTGAGCCAACAGAACTCGTAGAAAGCCGCCTGCGGGCGGCTTTTTTATTGCCTAGAAGTGCAGGTGCAGCCGCAGGCCGTAGGTGTCGACCACCGACCTCGGCTGAAAGACGATGAAGGTCGAGCCGCCGCGAGTGACGCGCTCCCCGGGTGATTCCTTGAAGCGATAGCTGTCGTAGTAGGCGCTCAGCGTCCAGCGCCGCGCGAATCGGTAGCCGGCCTCGCCGTAGAGGCTGGCCTCGCGGCCGGGGTGCAGGGTCGGGTTCTGGTCGAAACCGATGTCGGTGAGATGGGCATCCTCGGCGATGTACACCGGGTATTTGACGCCGGCCCCAGCGAAGAAGCCCTCCCGGGTACGGTTGCCGAATTCGCCGCCGAGGCGGGCGAAGGTCACCCACCATTCTTCCTTCTGGATGTCGGTGAGCTGACGGTTCCAGTAGTCGAGACCGAGCCCGGCGATGAGCGCGGCGCCGCCGCCGGCCGAGCGGTAGGTCGCCTGCAGCTCGTTGATGACGCCGGTGTACTCGGTCGTGCCGGAGATGGGACGGTTGGGCGGGAAAAGCTCCGCGCCGCTGTAGTGCACCGAGCCGCCGTAGAGTTCTCCGCGCCAGCCGAAGAGTAGGCCGCGCTCCCGGTCCTGCGTCCAGGCGGCGCCGATGCCGAAGCGCGGACCGGTCTCGGTGACGCTAGGCTGGGTGCTCTCGGCCCAGCGGAAGCGCTCGGCCTTGACGTTCGCTTCCCATGC
Source organism: Betaproteobacteria bacterium (assembly GCA_034668045.1). Lineage (GTDB taxonomy): Bacteria > Pseudomonadota > Gammaproteobacteria > Burkholderiales > SG8-39 > SCGC-AG-212-J23. The sequence goes on from JAXDQC010000147.1 coordinate 3,932, forward strand.
CGCGCGCGCCCCGCCGCTGAGCGCGAAGAGCGAAACCAGGAGCGCGAGCGCAAACCGCCGCGCCACGCTAAACCCGCTCGAGATCGTAGGCCATCACCCTGTCCATGTTGGCCTTCGCCATGGACTTGATGATGACGCCGGCAGCCGCCGTTCAGCCCATCTACATCCGTTCGATCATCGCCTGACCGAAGCCGGAGCACGACACCTGCTTCGCGCCCTGCATCTGGCGGGCGAAGTCGTAGGTCACGACTTTGTCGCCGATCGCTTTCTCGATTGACTTGATGATCGCGTCGGCAGCCTCCACCCAGCCCATGTGCCGCAGCATCATCTCCGCCGAAAGGATCTCGGAGCCCGGGTTCACATAGTCCTTGCCTGCGTACTTCGGCGCAGTGCCGTGGGTGGCCTCGAACATGGCTACCGAGTCGCTCATGTTGGCGCCCGGCGCGATGCCGATGCCGCCCACCTCGGCGGCCAGGCCGTCGGAGATGTAGTCGCCGTTCAGGTTGGTGGTGGCGAGCACGTCGTATTCCGCCGGACGCAGCAGCACCTGCTGCAGCATGGCGTCGGTGATCACGTCCTTGATGATGATGTCCGGGCCGCCGTTCGGATTCCTGAAGCTGTGCCAGGGACCGCCGTCGATCGGCTTGGCGCCGAACTCCTTCACCGCCAGCTGGTAGCCCCAGTCGCGGAAGCCGCCCTCGGTGAATTTCTGGATGTTGCCCTTGTGCACCAGCGTCACGTTGCGGCGCTTGTTGTCGATGGCGTACTGGTAGGCCTTGCGGATCAGCCGCTCGGAGCCCTCGATCGAGATCGGCTTGATGCCGATCGCCGAAGTGTTCGGGAAACGGATCTTCTTGACCTTCATTTCCTTGATCAGGAAGTCGATGACTTTCTTCGCTTCCGGCGAATTGGCCGGCCACTCGATGCCGGCGTAGATGTCCTCCGAGTTCTCGCGGAAGATCACCATGTCGACTTCCTCGGGCTTCTTCAGCGGCGAGGGCACGCCCTTGAACCAGCGCACCGGGCGCAGGCAGACGTAGAGGTCGAGCTCCTGGCGCAGCGCGACGTTGATCGAGCGGATGCCGCCGCCGACCGGCGTGGTGAGCGGGCCCTTGATCGACACCACGTATTCCCTGGCCGCGGCCAGCGTCTCTTCCGGCAGCCAGACGTTCTCGCCGTAGATGCGGCAGGATTTCTCGCCGGCGAACATCTCCATCCAGACGATCTTCTTCTTGCCGCCGTAGGCTTTCTTGACCGCCGCGTCGACGACTTTCAGCATCACCGGCGTGATGTCGACGCCGGTGCCGTCGCCTTCGATGTAGGGAATGATCGGGTTGTCGGGGACGGAGAGCGAATAGTCCTTGTTGACCTTGATCTTCTCGCCGCCGGGGGGAATCTTGATGTGTTGGTAGGTCATGAGAGGTTGAATTAGATGCTCAGCCCGCGACGGCGTCTATCGCGGCGTTGAACGTGCGGCTGGGGCGCATGACCGCGCTGGCCTTGGTCGGACTCGACGCATAGTAGCCGCCGATATCCACCGCTTTGCCCTGGACGGCGTTCAGCTCGTCGACGATCTTCTTCTCGTTGTCCGCCAGGGTCTTCGCGAGCGGCGCGAAGTAGGCCTGCAACGCCGGATCTTCGGATTGCGCAGCCAGCGCCTGCGCCCAGTACAGGGCGAGGTAGAAGTGGCTGCCGCGGTTGTCCAGCTGTCCCGCCTTCGGCGAGGGCGACTTGTTGTTGTCGAGCAGCTTGCCGGTCGCCTCGTCGAGCGTTCGGGCGAGGAGCATGGCCTTCTTGTTGTCGTGCTTGAAACCGACGTCCTCGAGCGAGACCGCGATCGCCATGAATTCGCCGAGCGAGTCCCAGCGCAGGTG
>JAXDQC010000148.1:0-23375 GCA_034668045.1 Betaproteobacteria bacterium
GAGGAGCCCTCGCTGGATCGCGCCCACCGACGCCGCCGAGATGTTTCCGTATTTCGTCGTGTAGCTCTTCGCGTTCTCCCCGACGTGCGCGAGCATCGCGCGCAGGTCCTTCAGGTCGAGCAGCAGCAGCCCCTCGTCGTCGGCGATCTTGAACACCAGGCTGAGCACGCTTTCCTGCGTCTCGTTGAGGCCGAGCATGCGGCCGAGGAGCAGCGGCCCCATGTCGGAGACCGTGGCGCGTACCGGGTGGCCGCTCTTGCCGTAGAGGTCCCAGAACACCACCGGGCAGGCCTCGAACGCCGTCTCGGTCTTCAGGGCCTTCAGCCGCTCGGCGACCTTCGGGTTGGCGCCGCCCGCCTTGGCGATGCCGGAGAGATCGCCCTTCACGTCGGCCATGAACACCGGCACGCCGGCGGCGGAGAAGCGATGCGCGAGCGCCTGCAGGGTGACCGACTTGCCGGTGCCGGTGGCGCCGGTGATGAGGCCGTGGCGGTTGGCGAGAGCGGGAAGGAGCGCGAGCTCCCTGCTGCCGGCCTTCGCGATCAGGAGCGGCGACGCCATATGCGTAAAATCATACTATGGCGGGACACAGCAAATGGGCGAACATCAAGCACCGCAAGGCGGCCGCGGATGCGAAGAAAGGCAAAGTCTTCACGCGCCTCATCAAGGAGATCACCGTCGCGGCGCGCAACGGCGGCGGCGATCCGGACATGAATCCGCGCCTGCGGCTTTCGCTCGAGAAGGCGCGTGAAGCGAACATGACCAAGGACAGCGTGCAGAACGCGATCAAGCGCGGCACCGGCCAGCTAGAGGGCGTCTCGTACGAGGAGGCGCGCTACGAGGGCTACGGCCCGGGCGGCGCGGCGATCCTGGTCGACTGCCTGACCGACAACCGCACCCGCACGGTCGCCGAGGTGCGCCATGCCTTCACCAAGAATGGCGGCAACCTCGGCTCCGACGGTTCTGTCGCGTACCTCTTCAAGCACTGCGGGCAGTTCATCTTCGCGCCCGGCACCAGCGAAGAGGCGGTCATGGAGGCGGGGCTGGACGCGGGCGCCGAGGACGTTGTGAAACACGACGACGGCTCGATCGAGCTGATCTGCGCGCCGGCGGATTTCCACGCGCTGAAGGAAGCGCTCGAGAAGGCGAAGCTCAAGGCCGAGCTGGCCGAGATCGTCATGAAGCCGGTCAACGAGAGCGCGCTTGCCGCCGGCGAGGCGGGGCGCATGAAGAGCCTGCTCGAGGCGCTCGAGGGCCTCGACGACGTGCAGGACGTGCACACCACGGCAGTGCTCGACTGAAAATCCTCGGCATCGATCCAGGCCTCCAAGTCACTGGATTCGGCGTCATCGAGTCGAACGGCAACCAATTGCGCTACGTCACCAGCGGCTGCGTCAAATCCGGCGCCGGCGAGCTGGCGCAGCGGCTGAAGGTCATCCTCGAGGGCCTGAAGGTCGTGATCGACGAGCACGGCCCGGTGGAGGTGGCGGTGGAGAAGGTTTTCGTCAACGCCAACCCGCAATCGACGCTCGCCCTCGGCCAAGCGCGCGGCACCGCGATCTGCGCCGCCGTGCTCGCCGGCCTGCCGGTGTCGGAATACACCGCGCTGCAGGTGAAGCAGGCCGTCGTGGGCCACGGGCATGCCGCCAAGGAGCAGGTGCAGGCGATGGTGAAGCGCCTGCTGTCGCTGCAGGGCTCGCCGAGCGCGGATGCGGCCGATGCCCTGGCCTGCGCGATCTGCCATGCGCACGGCAAAGGCCAGCGCTACCGCAAAGGGCGCGTGCTTTGATCGGCCGCCTGACAGGCAAGCTCGCCGGCAAGCACCCGCCGCAGGTCCTGGTGGATGTCGGCGGCGTCGGCTATGAGCTCGACGTGCCGATGAGCACTTTCTATGGCCTGCCGGCGACTGGCGACGCCGTGACGCTTTTCACGCATTTATCGATCAAGGAAGACTCCCATACGCTGTACGGCTTCTCGACGGTCGAGGAACGCTCGGCCTTCCGCCAGCTGATCCGCATCTCCGGCATCGGTCCCCGCACTGCGCTTTCCGTCCTTTCCGGCCTCTCGGTGGCCGAGCTCTCTCAGGCCGTGGCGCTGCAGGACATCGCCCGCCTGACCAAGATCCCCGGCATCGGCAAGAAGACCGCCGAGCGCTTGCTGCTCGAGCTGAAAGGCAAGCTTGCGACGCTCGGCGCCGCCACGCCGGGAGCGGAGAAGGCCTCGGATGTGCTGAATGCCCTGCTCGCGCTTGGCTACAGCGAAAAAGAGGCGCTCGCCGCGACCCGCAGCCTCGCGCCGGGCCTGCCGGTGGCGGAAGGAATCCGCGCCGCGCTCAAGTCGCTCGCCAAATCGTAATTTGCGCGGTTGGGGCGCGGAGGTTATTCTGCTGAGATAACCGGGGGATACCTCCATGAATAAAAGCAAATTCGCAGCTCTCGTCTTCGCCGTGACCGGCGTCGCCGCAACGGCTCCGGCGGCAGCGCAGAGCTTCTATGTCGGCGGCTCGATCGGCAATAACGAGGCCCATCAAGACGCCTGCAACGGCCTGTCCGGCTGCGATCGCAGCGACACGACCTGGAGCGGGAACGTCGGCTACATGTTCACGCCCAACTGGGGCGTCGAGCTCGCCTACCGCGATTTCGGCAAGGTGGTCGAAGCGGACGATGGCGTGGGCAACACGGCCAAGTGGAAGACGCGCTCGGGTGAAGCGGTTCTGGTCGCCGCCCTGCCGATCGAGAAGTTCTCACTCTACGGCAAGGTCGGCGGCTACCGTGCCAAGACCGACCTGACCTCGAACTATCTGACCGAGGGCAGCAGCAAGAACACGCAGTGGACCTACGGGGTCGGCGTTCGCTATGACGTCATGCGCCACCTGGGCCTTCGCGCGGAATGGCAGCGCTACAACAACGTCGGCGGCAGTGCCATCGGCTTTCGCGCTGACGTGAACGTCATTTCCGGCGGAGTCGTGTTCGCCTTTTGACCGTCGAAACCGACCGGCTGATCTCGGCGCGCCCTTCGGAGGGCGAGGAGGAGCGCATCGAGCAGTCGCTGCGCCCCGGCACGCTCGCCGAGTACGTCGGGCAGGAGAAAATCCGCGGCCAGCTCGAGATCTTCATCCAGGCCGCCCGCGGAAGAAGCGAAGCGCTCGACCACGTGCTTCTCTTCGGGCCGCCCGGCCTGGGCAAGACGACCCTCGCGCACATCGTCGCCAAGGAGATGGGCGTCAATCTGCGCCAGACCTCGGGGCCTGTGCTCGAGCGCGCCGGCGATCTCGCCGCCCTGCTGACGAACCTGGAGCCCCGGGATGTGCTGTTCATCGACGAGATCCACCGGCTCTCGCCGATCGTCGAGGAGATCCTCTATCCGGCGCTCGAGGACTTCAAGCTCGACATCATGATCGGCGAGGGCCCGACCGCGCGCTCGATCAAGCTCGACCTGCCGCCGTTCACCCTGGTCGGCGCCACCACCCGCGCCGGCATGCTCACCAATCCGCTGCGCGACCGCTTCGGCATCGTCGCCCGCCTCGAGTTCTACAGCGAAAGCGAGCTCGCCATCATCGTGCGCCGCTCGGCCGGCCTGCTGAAGGTGAAGCTGGTCGACGAGGGCGCGCTCGAGATCGCGCGCCGCTCGCGCGGCACGCCGCGCATCGCCAACCGCCTGCTGCGGCGGGTGCGCGACTACGCCGAGGTGAAGGGCGACGGCACGGTCTCGAAGGCGATCGCCGACGCGGCGCTGAAGATGCTGGACGTCGACGCGCTCGGCCTCGACGTCATGGACCGCAAGCTGCTGCTCGCCGTGATCGAGAAATTCGGCGGCGGGCCGGTCGGCCTCGACAACCTCGCGCACGTGATCGGCGAGGACCCGGAGACCATCGAGGACGTGCTCGAGCCCTACCTCATCCAGCAGGGACACCTGCAGCGCACGCCGCGCGGCCGGGTCGCCACGCTTACCGCCTACCGTCATTTCGGTCTCGCCGCACCGGCTGCCAGCCGCGATCTCCTCTCGGACAGTTGAAAAAACAAAGCTGCAGGATTCAGGTCCGGGTCTACTACCAGGACACCGACGCGGGCGGCGTCGTCTACCACGCGCAATATCTCTCCTTCATGGAGCGCGCGCGCAGCGAGCTCCTGAACGAGGCGGGCATCGATCTCGCGCGCTTCACGCGCGAGCACGGCGTGCTGTTCGTCGTCTTCCAGATCGCCGTGACTTATCACCAGCCGGCGCGCCTCAACGAGCGGCTAACAGTGAGCGCCGAAGTGGTTAAAATGGGTCGCGCGAGGCTGGTCTTCCGGCAGCGCGTCGAGCGCGAAGCGGAGCTGCTCTGCGAGGCCGACGTGACGCTCGCAATCGTCGACCGGGAGCGGATGAAGCCCGCGCGCATGCCCGAAGAACTTGCACAGGCGCTGACATGAATTTTTCGCAGGACCTCGACATCTTCACGCTCATCCTTAACGCCAGCATCGTCGTTAAGGTGGTGATCCTGCTCCTGCTGCTGGTCTCCTTCATGTCGTGGATGTTCATCTTCCAGAAGTGGTTCTCGATCCGCCGCGCCGACCGCCAGGCGGAGGACTTCGAGAAGGAGTTCTGGAGCGGCAAGGACATGAACTCGCTCTACCAGGGCGCGGTCAACAACCGCCATTCGATCGGCAGCCTGGAGCGCATCTTCGAGGCCGGCTTCCGCGAGTTCTCCAAGCTGCGCGGCCAGAAGGGCGTGCAGAACGAGGCGAGCGACATGGTCGACGGCGCGCGCCGCGCCATGCGCGCCACTTTCCAGCGCGAGATGGATTTTCTCGAGCGCCACCTCTCCTTCCTCGCCTCGACCGGCTCGGTCAGCCCGTACGTGGGCCTGTTCGGCACCGTCTGGGGCATCATGCATGCGTTCCGCAGCTTGGCGAACATGCAGCAGGCGACGCTCGCGCAGGTCGCGCCCGGCATCGCCGAGGCGCTCGTCGCTACCGCCATCGGCCTGTTCGCCGCCATCCCGGCGGTGGTGGCGTACAACCGCTACTCGCACGACATTGACCGCCTCGCCAACCGCTTCGAGAGCTTCATGGAGGAGTTCTCGAACATCCTGCACCGGCAGGCCGTAAGGTAAGCGGCATGCCCGCTGTCCAGCGCCGTCGCGGCACGATGCACGACATCAACATCGTGCCGTATGTCGACGTGATGCTGGTGCTGCTGGTGATCTTCATGGTCACCGCGCCGCTGGTCACGCCGTCGGTCATCGACCTGCCGAGCGTCGACAAGGCGAGCGCGCCGAAGATCGTGCCGATCGAAGTATTCGTCAAGGCCGACGAGCAGCTGGTGGTGCGCCAGCGCGACGCCGCGGGCGCGATCGTCACCGAGCGCACCGTCTCGCGCGGCGAGCTGGGCGCGTTCATCAAGTCGGCGCGCGGCAAGGGCGACCCGGCGGTGCTGATCGGCGGCGACAAGAACGCGCGCTACGAGGCGGTGCTCGGCGTCATGGACGAGCTGCGCCGCCAGGGCATCCAGAAGGTCGGCCTGCAGGTGAAGACCAACCGGTAGTCATGGTGGCGGCCGAGGCCCTGGCATTTCCGCTGCGGCGCGAGCCGGGGTTTCTGCGCTCGTTCTGCCTCGCCGCCCTCATGCACGCGCTGCTGGTGGCCATCCTGCTCGTCGGCGTGCGCTTCCAGAGCTCGGTGCCGACCACGGTCGAGGTCGAGCTGTGGGAGGCGCCGCCGCCGCCCCCGCCGCCGCAGCCGGAAGTGAAGCCCGAGCCGCCGCCTCCTCTGCCGCAGGTCGAGCCCGAGAAACCGGTGGCGAAGCCCGACATCGCGGTGCAGGAAAGGCCCAAGCCGAAGCCCAAGCCCAAGGCGAAGCCCGAGCCCAAGCGCGACCGCGAGAACGAGAAGCGCATGCGCGAGGAATTGGCGATGGAGCAGAAGGCGGTCGCCGCGCAGGACGAGCAGCGCAAGGAGCGGGAGCTTAAGGCGCTGATCGCCAAGCAGCAGCAGGCGGCGCGCGACAAAGGGCTGGCCACCTGGACGGACAAGATCAAAAGCAAGATCAAGAGCAGAATTCCCGTCCAGGTCGCCGACGCAGTGGGCGGCAATCCGGACGCGATCTTCAATGTCTCCTTGCTGCCGAACGGCGAGGTGCTGACGGTGCGGATGAAAAAATCGAGCGGCAACAAGGCCTATGACGAGGCCGTGGAGCGGGCCATCCTTGGGGCGTCGCCGCTCCCGAAGCCGGATGATGCGAGCCTCTTTCAGCGACAATTGGAACTAACCTTCCGGCCGCGAGACAAACCCGGAAGCTAGAACAATACCCGCAGGAGGATGTTCTTGAGTCTTGTCCGGTTTCTGCTTCTTTGCGCAGGCCTCTGCGCGTCAACCGCTTGGGCGCAGCTCGCGATCGAGATCACGGGCGCCGGCGCCCAGCGCACGCCGTTGGCGGTCGTGCCGTTTGCCGGCGAGAACGCCCTGCCGCCGCCCCTCTCCTCGATCATCCGCAGCGACCTCGAGAGGAGCGGCCTGTTCCGCAGCCTGGAGGTGCCGGCGCTGCAGCCGGCGCTCACCGAGGCCTCGCAGATCAACTACGCCGAGTGGCGGGCGCGGCTCGCCGACGCCCTGGTGGTGGGCTCGCTGGTCGCGCTGCCCAACGGCCGCTTCGAGACGCGCGTGCGCGTCGACGACGTGGTGAAGCAGACGCGCCTCGGCGCGGTCGCGCTGCCGACCTCGAAGGAAGGCATGCGGGCCGTCGGCCACCGCGCCGCCGACTACGTCTACGAGAAGCTGACCGGCGAGAAGGGCGTCTTCTCGACGCTGATCGCGTACGTCGTCAAGCGCGGCAACGCCTACGAGCTGCAGATCGCCGACGCCGACGGCCTGGGCGATCAGACGATCCTCAAGTCGCACGAGCCGATCATCTCGCCCACCTGGTCGCCCGACGGCAAGCGCATCGCCTACGTCTCGTTCGAGAACAAAAAGCCGGTGGTCTACGTCCACTCGATCCAGGACGCGAAGCGCACCGTCGCCGCCAACTTCAAGGGCTCGAACTCGGCGCCGGCCTGGTCCCCCGACGGCTCGCGGCTGGCCGTGACGCTGTCGCGCGAGGGCGGCTCGCAGATCTTCGTCATGGCCCCGAACGGCAGCGGCGTGAAGCGCCTGACCACCTCGGCGGGGATCGATACCGAGCCCCGCTTCTCCCCCGACGGCAGGTGGATATATTTCACGTCGGACCGGGGCGGCAGCCCGCAGGTCTACCGCATGAACGCCGCCGGCGGCGACCCGCAACGGGTGACCTTCGAGGGGAGCTATAATGTGACGCCGCGTCCGAGCCCGGACGGTAAGACGCTGGCCTACATCACGCGCAACGGCGGCAAGTTCCAGGTGGCACTTCTCGACCTTACGAATCGCCAAGTGCAGATCATCACCGATAGCGATCGAGACGAATCGCCGAGCTTCTCGCCGAACGGCCGGATGATTCTGCTCGCCACGGTCATCAACGGCCGCGGCGTGCTCTCGGCGGTGTCCGCCGACGGTCGTGTGAAGCAGCGCTTGACCACGCCAGCGGGCGACGTTCGCGAGCCGGCCTGGGGGCCGTTCATCGATTAAGAGAGAGGAGGAAACACCATGACGACAAGAATCCTGCCAGTCCTTTCCGCTGCGGCTCTCGCGGTGCTCTTCGCCGCGTGCAGCACGACGCCCGACGACCAGAAGCCGGCCGCGGTCACCGAGCGCGGAGCGGCGGCGCCTGCGCCCGAAGTCTCGGCGCGCAAGCCGGCGCCGACCGTCGACCTGACCGCGCGCGGCCGCGACGCCTCGGCGGCGCTCAAGGACCCCAACAGTCCCCTGTCGAAGCGGCAGATCTTCTTCGAGTACGACAAGTTCGAGATCAAGGACGAATACAAGGGCACGGTCGAGGCGCACGCCAAATACCTGCGCGAGAACCCGGGCGCGAAGATGCTGATCCAGGGCAATGCCGACGAGCGCGGCAGCCGCGAGTACAACGTCGGCCTCGGCCAGCGCCGCTCCGATACCGTGAAGCGCGCGCTCATCCTGCTTGGCGCCAAGGACAGCCAGATCGAGTCCGTCAGCCTCGGCGAGGAGAAGCCGGCGTGCAGCGAGCACGCCGAAGGCTGCTGGGCCAAGAATCGCCGCGACGACATGCTCTACAACGGCGAGTACTGAGCCCCATGCTGCGCCGGATCCTCCTCGCGTTCGTCGCCTGCGCCTTCACCGGGCAGGCGCTCGCCGCCCTGTTCGATGACGAGGAGGCGCGCCGGCGCATCGAGCTCCTGCGCCAGAGCCTGGAGGCGCAGAATCGCAGCATCGACGAGCGCCTGGCGAAGATCGAGACGATCGCGGGCGACCGCAGCTCGCTGCTCGAGTTCGCTTCGCAGATGGAGCAGCTGCGCAACGACGTCGCCGGCATGCGCGGCCAGGTCGAGGTGCTCGCCAATACCGCCGAGAATCTCGCCAAGCGCCAAACCGAGCTCTACCAGGACATCGACACGCGGCTCCTGAAGCTCGAGAAGGCGCGCGAGGCGCAGGCGGCGGTGCCGGAGAAGCCCGCGGCCCAGGGCGCCGAGCCCGAGGTTTCGGCCGCGGAGTCGCGCGCCTACCAGGCCGCGCTCGACCAGTTCAAGCTCGGCAATTACTCGCTCGCCGTCGCCGCGATGCAGGGCTTTCTCGTCACCTACCCGAGCAGCGCGCTGGCGCCGAACGCGCAGTACTGGATCGGCATGGCGCACTCGGGACAGCGCGACTACAAGAGCGCGATCGCCGCGCAGCGCAAGCTTCTCAGCGCCTGGCCCGAGAGCCAGAAGGCGCCCGACGCGATGCTCTCGATCGCCAGCGCCCAGGAAACCATGGGCGACCGCAAGTCGGCGCAGAAGACGCTCGAGGACCTGGTCGGCAAGTACCCGACGAGCAGCGCGGCCACGAGCGCGAAGCAGCGGCTCGCGGCGTTCACCAAGCGTTGACCGAAAACCCCGCCAGTCTCGCGCCGCTTGTCATCGGCGGCGCCTTCGTTCTCGCGTTCATCTTCGGCGCGGTCGGCAACCGCACGCATTTCTGCACCATGGGCGCGGTGTCCGACTGGGTGAACATGGGAGATCTCTCGCGCATGCGCATGTGGCTGCTCGCCATCGCCGTGGCGCTGATCGGCGCGAGCGCGCTCGCGATCGCCGGCGTCGTCGACCTCTCGAAGTCGATCTACCCCGGGCCGAGCTTCACCTGGCTCTCCTATATCGTCGGCGGCTTCCTGTTCGGCGTCGGCATGACCCTGGGCTCGGGCTGCGGCTCGAAGACCCTGATCCGCATCGGCGCCGGAAACCTGAAATCCGTGATCGTCTACGTCTTCCTCGGCATCGCCGCCTACATGACCCTGAAGGGCATCCTCGGCGCCTTTCGCGTCGACGTGCTCGAGAAAGCGGTCGTCACCTTGCCCCAGGGTCAGGACCTGCCGGCGTTGCTCGGCGTCAACCGCGCGATCCTCGCGGCGTTGATCGGCGGCGCGCTGATCGCCTTCGTCTACTGGAGCAGGGAATTCCGCTCGAGCTTCGACTACACCCTCGGCGGCGTCGTCACCGGGCTGGTCGTGGTGGGCGGCTGGTATGTGAGCGGCCATCTCGGCCATGTCGCCGAGGATCCGCAGACCCTGCAGGAGGCCTTCGTCCGGACCAATACCGGGCGCATGGAGTCCTTCTCCTTCGTCTCGCCGCTCGCCTACACGCTCGAGTACCTGATGTTCTGGACCGACAAGTCGCGGGTGATCACCTACGGCATCGCCTCCGCCGCTGGGGTCATCGCCGGCTCGGCGGCCTATGCGCTGGCGACGAGGACCTTCCGCTGGGAAGGCTTCCGCGACGCCGAGGACACCGCCAACCACATCATCGGCGGCGTGCTGATGGGATTCGGCGGCATCACCGCGCTCGGCTGCACCATCGGCCAGGGCATCACCGGCTTTTCCACCCTCGCGCTCGGCTCGATCATGACCTTCGTCGCCATCGTCGCCGGCTCGGCGGCGACGATGAAGTATCAATACTGGCGCGCGGGCTGATAAAATTCAGCCCCTTCTGCAGTACAAAACGGGTCGTTAGCTCAGCTGGTAGAGCAGCGGACTTTTAATCCGTTGGTCGGCGGTTCGAATCCGCCACGGCCTACCAAATATTCAGGGCTTAGCGTAAAAGCTAAGCCCTTTTGTTTTTAGTTCTTGGCAAGGAACGCTTTTGCCCGCGCCAGCTCGGGACGCTCGCCGTTGGATTTCGAGGTAAGTTTCAGCAAGTCGGCGTAGTAGCCCTTTGCCTTGGCCCTGTCGCCGGACAGCTCCGCGGCGCGAGCCGCACCAGCCAGCGTGCGCAAGCGGTTGGGCTCGCGCTTTGACGAGTCTTCGTACGCCTGCAGCGCCTGCGCCGGCTGCTTCATCTCCATGAGCATGTCGCCCAGGAGTTCCAGGGCAGGAGCGACGTAGCCGGGCGACACCGGATGCTTGTCGCTGGCGCTTTCCAGGTCGGCACCCTCGCGCATGAGCTTCAGGGCTTCCGTCTTGTTGCCCTGCGCATAGGCTGCCCAGGCGGAGGCGACTTTGATTTGGATGTCCAGTTGCTGCGGCCAATAGGGCAGTTTGAGTTCGACGATTGCCGCGCGGAGCGCGCGCAATCGTTCGATGTTGCTCGTCGCTGCGGCCGTGTCACCTGAGCGCCCGGCGCCAATGGCACGCGCATAGACGAGCTGGGCCTCGGCCTGCGGGATGGCTTTCCACGGGAAGTCCGCTTCACTCGGGAACAGGCCGAGCTTGGCCGCATCGGCCCACTGCCCGCGCTCCATGGCATAGCGCGCCGGAATCACGGCCAGCGCGAAGGCCGCCACGAACTGTTTGTTGTTCAGGGGACCTATATCGGAGATATGCTCGGCCACTCGTTTGGCATCGCCATCGCGACCTTGCTGAAGATAGGCGTAGGTCATGTAGTCCATCGCGTGCAGCAACTCGGCGTGATTCTCCGAGACCTTCGCCGAGCGGATATTCATGTCGATCGATTCGTCCCACAGGCCGAGGCGCGTGAAGATGTGCCCCGGCATGTGCAGCGCGTGGGGTGCATCGGGTGCGATGGAAGCATAGCGCCGCGCCGCATTGAGACCATGGTGAGCAATGGACGGATAGTCGTAGCTGTGGATCAGATAGTGGGCGACGCCTGGGTGGTCCGGCTGCGCGGCGAATACCTTCTCCAGGATTCCCGCAGCCTTCAATTGATTGCTGTAGGCCTTGTCCCCGGGCAGCGCCGTAGCATTGAGAGCCAACGCGTAGAAGATCGCGGCTTCGGAGTCCTCCGGGTAGTGCTGCGTGATCTGTTCCATGGCTTTCAGATAACCCAGGGCCCGCGTGCGGTGGTCCACCTTGTCCGCGTCCTTGTAGAACGCTTCGATGGCACCGATGTAGTCGCGTTCGCGCTGGGTCTTGGCATTCGCAGCCTTGGCCCGTTCCACGGCCGCCCAGCCCTGCGGCAGCGCGGCACCCGTGAGGGGCCAGGTGAAAGGGTTGCCGAAGAGCGTGATCGCCGTGCCCCAGTGCGCCATGGCGCAGGCAGGATCCGCCTTGGCGACAGCGGCGAAGGTCTTCGCGCCTTCCGCGTACCAGAACGAATGCAGCAGGGCCACGCCACGCTGGAACAGGGGTTGCACCTCGGCGCTGCAGGAATTCGAGAAACGGACCGTGCCGAGCTTTTCGATGCCGTCGTCATGCGCCAGCACGCCGGCGCTAGCAGAGAGAAACGCAGATGCGACTAGCGCAGCAATCAGATTCGCTTTCACAGGACCTCCTATGGTCCTGACAGCGTGCCGACGCGGCCGCCAGAGCGCTAGTGTAAAAAGTAAACTTGAAACAAGCCCCCCTTTTAACTAGGCTCCCAGCCATGAAATCGGGCTATGGGCAGTTCTGTCCAGTGGCCGTCGCCTGCGAGGTATTCGCGGAGCGATGGACTCCGCTGGTTCTTCGGGAGTTATGGGCAGGCGCCCAGCACTTCAACGAGATCCACCGCGGCATGCCGCTCATTTCCAGGCCGCTTCTTGCGCGCAGATTGCGTGAGCTTGAAGCGGCGGGGGTGATCACGATGGAGTCGCTGCCGAGCGGCAGGGGCCACCGCTATCGCCTGACCGAGGCTGGAAAGGAATTCCAGTCGATCATCGAAGGGCTGGGTGCCTGGGGTCAGCGCTGGACCGTGCGGGTCGACCGCAAAAACCTGGATCCCGCGTTTCTGGTGTGGAATATGCGCCGCCGGATCGTTCTGGAAAACCTTCCGGTGAACCGCGTAGTCGTGCGTTTCAAATTCACCGGCGTCGCACCCACCTATCGCGGCCGCCGCATGTTCTGGCTGATGCTCGAGCGCACGCAAGTCGATCTCTGCATCGACGATCCGGGATTCGAAGTCGATCTCTATGTCGAGGCCGATCTGGCCGCGATAGCAAAGGTCTGGTTGGGGGACGTGCCGTTCGCAAGTGCGCTGCGTTCAGGCGAGGTGCGGCTGGTCGGACCCCGCGACCTAGCGAATGCGTTTCCCTCCTGGTTGATGCTGAGCCATTTTGCTGCGGTGCCAAGACCGAAGCGCCAGGCCACCGAAGCGCACAAGCCTTACTAGTACACCTAGCCTGCGGCGCGCTCTACCGATTTGATCATCGCCGCGTAGTCCTCTTCCGCGCTGCCATTGGCGACGCAATCCTCGACCATGCCGGCGAGGATTGCGGCCAGGGGAGCCGGAATGCCGCTCGCCGCCGCCGCGCCGTTGATCAAGCTGAGGTCCTTGCGCGCCTGGAGGCAGGTGAAGGTGGCGGAGAAGTCGCGGCCCTTGAGGGCGCCGTTTTTCGCTTTGATGAGCGGCGAGCCGATGGCGCTGGCGGCGATGACATCGAGCATCTGCGCCCACTCGACGCCGCCGCGCCGGCCGATCGCCAGCGCCTCGGCAAGGCCGCCGATCGTCGCGTAGACCATCAGGTTGATGGCCAGCTTGAGGGCGCGCGACTGCTCCGCTTCGCCGACGTAGTACTGCTGCGGACCGAAAAGGGCGAGGAGCGGGCAGCATTTCTCGTACGTGTCCCGCTCGCCGGAGGCGATGACGGTGAGCGCCGCCTGCTCAGCCATCCTGTTATTGCCCGACATCGCGACGCGCAGGTAGTGCACGCGCTTCGCGGCAGCGGCGGCCGCTACCTCCGCGGACACGGTAGAAGAAACGGTGCTCGTATCGACGAAGATGGCGCCGGCCTTTGCGCCGGCCAGCACGCCGGCGGCGACTTTGCGCAGCGCCGCATCATCGGGCAGCGAAGAAAAGACGACTCCGGCTTCGCGTGCGGCATCGGCGGGTGTTGCCGCGGCAGTGGCGCCGCGCGCGACGACGGCCTCGACGAGCGCCGGCGAGAGATCGCACGCAACGACGGAATGGCCGGCCTTGAGGAGATGGCTTGCCATGGGCAGGCCCATCTTGCCGACGCCGACCCAGCCGATCTTCATGGCCTGGGGATCGCGCCCGCTTGCAGGGCGACGAGGCGCCAGGCGCCGTCGCGGCGCACCCAGACGGCGAGGGCGCGGTTATCGAGCTCCTTCTGCACGCCGCGCACCTTGATGCGGATCGCCAGGCGGTTGAAGACGAGCGCGGTGTCGCCGGTCACCTTCACGGTCTGCTCGGTGCGCTCGATACGCTGGTAATCCCAGACACCGTCGCGTAGGCCGCGAAGGTAGCTTTCCTTGCTGTCGGCGATGCCGCTCGAGTGCATGTAGACCAGGCCTTCGTCGAGCAGCCGCTCGAGCGTCTTGACGTCCTTCGCTAGCATGGCGGCGTAACGCTCGTCCTCGAGCCGCAGGACCTCTGCCGTCAGAGCTTTAATCCGATCGTGGCGCGCCAGGTGCCCTCGGCATCGCGGCGCGCGTTGGCGGCGGCGTAGGCCCGGGTATCGGTGACCAGCATGAAGCGCCCGTCGGCGTCCGTGGTGGCCCGCTCCTTGGCGACCGCGAAGGTCGCGCCGGCGAGCGGCTTGCCGTCGAAACCGACAATGCGGCCGGAGAGGACGAGCTTTTCGGCGTTTTCGAAAGCGAAACTGAAGCTGGGGGCGGCGATGCTGACGAGTCCGCCGATGAGCACTTGCCGGCGCTGCGGGGATACCATAGCCGCTCCGATCATACCTCTCCCGGCCATGAAACTCCTCTACTTCAATGACTATCGCCTCGGCGTGCTGAAGGGCGAGCAGGTTGTCGACGTCACGCCGGCAGTACAGAACGTGCCGCACACCGGACCCGGTAACCTGATCATCGGCGTCATCGAGCGCTGGTCCGACCTGCGCGGGACCATCGAGCGCGCCGCGGCCTCGGGTTCCGGCGTTCCGGTTGCGCAGGTGAAGATCCGGCCGCCTCTGCCCAAGCCGGTGAACGTCGACTGCATGGCGGTGAACTACATGGAGGACGGCACGCGCAAGGAGCCCGCGCCGATCAATGCCTTCCACAAGTCGCCGGGCTGCGTCGTCGGCCACGGCGACACGATGGTCATGCCCGATATTCCGATGTCGATCTTCGAGGGCGAGGCCGAGCTCGCGGTCGTGATCGGCAAGCGCGCGAAGCACGTCTCCGCCGCACGGGCGATGGAGCACGTCTTCGGTTACGTCAATTTCATCGACGGCTCGGCGCGCGATGCGACGACGCTCGGCAACTCTTTCTACCAGGTGAAGTCGCGCGACACCTTCGCGCCCACCGGCCCCTACCTTGTCACCGCCGACGAGATCAAGGATCCGCACAAGCTGCAGGTGCGACTCTGGGTCAACGGCGTGCTGAAGCAGAATTACAACACCGATGACATGGCGAACAGCATCCCGCGCTGCATCGAGTGGATCTCGGGGATTCATGAGCTCGAGCCCGGAGACATCCTCGCCACCGGCACCAACCATCGCGGGCTGTCCGCGTTCCAGAACGGCGACACGGTGGAGCTCGAGGTCGACGGCCTCGGCAAGCTGACAGTGAAAGTGAAAGACGATCTGGGTCGCACTTGGGCGCGCGAGACGCGCCTCGAGCGCGAGCAGAAGGGGCTCAAGGGCTACACGCCGCAGCTGACCGGCAAATACACGAAGGTGTAGCGGCGTTCCGGTGTATAAGAGAGTTGCCGTTCCCGCTTCTCTCTCCCTGGAGCAAAAATGCAGTTTCACCGCAGCGCGATCGCGCGGCTGTTCGTCATGGCCGCCATCACCGCGACCTTGTGGTTCCCGCCCGCCGCGCTCCTCGCCTGGTTCTGCAGCGTCCTGTTCGACTTTCCCATCCGCGCCGCGGTGACGTTCGGCGACCGGATCCACGCCCTGCCGGGAGTGGTCCTGTGGTGGCTGATCGTTTTCCTCCCGGCGCTCGCCTATTCGGCGGTACTCCTTCCGTCCTGGCTGGAGGACAAGCCGGCGGCGACGCTGTAACAATTACCGCCCCGCCGACAGGTCGCCGTTTTCGCCCAGTCGTCGGCTGAGAAACAAAACCGTCTTTTCCCCATGGTAGTGTCTCGGCCGGGGGGACCTAGCCAGTGAACATTGCCAACGAGATTCTTGCATCCCGCGAGCGTTCGCTCGACGGACAAAGCCTGCGCATCGCCGACGTCGCCGCCATCGCGCGCGGCGAGCATTCCGTGCGCCTCGACGACGCGATCGTCGAGCGCGTGCGCGCCAGCCGCGCGGGTCTGGAGGCGCTCGCCGAGCAGGGCACGCCGATCTACGGCGTCAACACCGGCTTCGGCGAGATGGTGCACCACTGGATAGAGAAGGATGACGGCGCCGCGCTGCAGGAGAACCTGCTGCGCAGCCACTGCGCCGGCGTCGGCGAGATCTTCACGCGCGAAGAAGCGCGGGCGATGATGGTGGCGCGAATCAATTCCCTCGCGCGCGGCTATTCGGCGATCCGCGCCGAAGTGCTGGCGCGCCTGGTCGACTACGTCAACATCGGCATCACGCCCGCGATCCCGCACGTCGGCTCGCTTGGCGCCAGCGGCGATCTCGCGCCGCTCGCAGCGATGGCGATCACGCTCATCGGCGAGGGCTACGTGCTCGACTCGCGCGGCGTGCGCGTGCCGACCAAGGGCGTGCTGCAGGAAAAAGGCATCGCCCCGATCAAGTTGAAATACAAGGAAGGCCTGTCGCTCATCAACGGCACCTCGGCGATGACCGGCCTGGGCTGCCTGATCGTCGAGCGCTTCCGCGCGCAGGTGCTGCAGGCGGAGATCATCGCCAGCCTCGCGCTCGAGGCGCTGCAGGCGTCGACCGGCGCGTTCATGGCCGAGGGCCACGACCTGGGCAAGCCGCATCCCGGCCAGATCGCGAGCGCCGCCAACCTGCGCAGCCTTACCGAAGGCTCGCAGCTCGCGCAGTCGCATGAAGCATTGTCTTCGGCGATGCGCTCGCAGGCGGCGGGCGGCAAGGCCGACACGCAGGTGTTCATGCAGAAGGCCTACAGCCTGCGCTGCATCCCGCAGATCCTCGGCGCGGTGCGCGACACGCTGGAGTTCTGCAGCGGCGTGGTCGAGCGCGAGCTCAACTCGTCCAACGACAACCCGCTGTTCTTCGGCGGCGACGCGGTGTTCCACGGCGGCAATTTCCACGGCCAGCATGTTGCCTTCGCGATGGACTACCTCGCCATCGCCGGCACGCAGGTCGGCGTGATCTCCGAGCGGCGCCTGAATCGCCTGCTCAACCCGCACCTCAACCGCTCGCTGCCGGAATTCCTGGTGTCGAAGGATCCCGGCCTGCGCTGCGGCTTCGCCGGCGCGCAGTACCCGGCGACCGCGCTGGTCGCCGAGAACCGCACCCTCTGCTCGCCGGCGAGCATCCAGAGCGTGCCGGCGAACGGCGACAACCAGGACGTGGTCAGCATGGGCCTGATCGCGGCGCGCAACGCGAAGAAGATCGTCAACAACACGAGCTACATCCTCGCCATCGAGCTGCTCGCCGCCTGCCAGGCGGTGGACCTGATCGGCGGCGCCGGCAAGCTCTCCGAGGCCGGTCGCGCCGTGCACGGCTTCGTACGCGAGTCGATCCCGTCGCTCGACGAGGATCGCTACATGTCCGACGAGATAGAGGTGCTGGCGGAGCTGATCCGCAAAGGCTGCTTCGTCTCGGTCGTGGAAGACCGCGGCATAGAACTGCACTGAAAAGAAAACGCCCCGTCGGCTTTCGCCCCGGGGCGCTTTTGCTGCTAGGCAGCCGGCCTGGAACTACAGGGCCGGACTCCTGTTGCTTAGGATTTCCCCCAGCTGCAAAGGGTAGATCCACTGTTAGAGTCCTGCCGGCCGGTGCTGCCTTGGTCATCTCTCACAGGATCACCTCCTTTCAAAATTGCGGGCCTCCAGTGTAGCAAACGCTGGTAATAATTCAGCCATGTGGTTAAGGCTCTTACTCGCCCTCACGATCCTGACTACTTCTGAAGGGCATTCACAAACCTATCCAGCGAAGCCGGTGCGCATCGTCGTGCCTTCCAGCCCGGGCGGCGCGAGCGACCTCGTCACCCGCATCGTCTCGGCCGCGCTCGGCGAGCGCCTCGGCCAGTCGTTCGTGGTCGAGAACCGCGTCACCTCGGGCGGCATCGTCGGCACGCAGCAAGTCGCGGAATCCGCGCCCGACGGGTACACGCTGCTCGGCACCTTCGACACCTTCGCGATCAACCCGTATCTCTTCAAGGGCCTCAAGTGGGACCCGGTGCGCGACTTCGCGCCGCTGATGCAGGTCTGCCGCTATCCGCAGGTCCTGCTCGCCCACCCCAGCCTCGGCGTGAAGACGGTGAAGGAGTTCGTCGCCCTGGCGAAGGAAAAGGGCGCCAGCCTCAACTACGGCTCCGCCGGCCCGGCGTCCTCGAGCCGCCTCGCCTACGAGCTCTTCAGGGACACCGCCGGCATCGAGACCGTGGGCATCCACTACAAGGGCGGCGGCCCGGCGATCCAGGACCTGCTCTCCGGGCAGGTGCAGGTGATGCTGATCCAGGGGGGCGGTGCGATCCCGCAGTACGTGAAGACCGGCAAACTCGTCGCCCTCGGGGTGAGCTCGCTCGAGCGCTCGAAGTTCTATCCCGAGTTGCCCACCATCGCCGAGACCTATCCCGGCTTCGAGTCGGAGTCCTGGGTCGGCCTGTTCGCGCCGGCGGCGACACCGCGCGCGGTGCTCGACCGGCTGCACGCCGAGCTGGCGAAGACCGTCTCGGACCCCGTCCTGCGCGAAAGGCTCGAGGCGCAGGGCTGCGACGTCATCGGCGGACCGCCCGAAACGCTCGCGGCGCGCGTTCGCAACGATCAAGTGAAGTGGAGCCGTATCATTCGCGACAAGAACATCACGGTGCAATGACATGAGCGATCGCAAGTACGCCGACCTGCACGAGCATCTCGCCGCCCTGGAGCGCGCGGGGCTGCTGATCCGGGTCGATCGCGCGATCGACAAGGACACCGAGATGCACCCGCTGGTGCGCTGGCAGTTCCGCGGCGGCATCGCCGAGCGGGATCGCAAGGCGTTCCTGTTCACCAACGTGATCGACGCGAAGAAGCGCAAGTACGACATCCCGGTGGTGGTGGGCGCGCTCGCCGCCAACCGCGAGATCTACCGCATCGGCATGAACTGCCCGCTGGAGAAGATCAACGAGGTCTGGACCCGCGCCATCGCCCAGCCCATCGCGCCGCGCGTCGTCAAGGACGCGGTTTGCCAGCAATTGGAAATGAACGGTCTGGACGAGATTCCCATCCCGATCTCGACGCCGGGCTGGGACATCGCGCCGTTCACGACGCTTTCGCAGTACATCACCAAGGATCCCGAGACCGGCGTGCAGAACATGGGCATTTATCGCGGCCAGCTCAAGGCGCCCAAGCGCCTGGGCATGAATCCGTCGCTCGAGCTGCGACCCGGTATCTACACCCACTGGCTGAAGGCAAAGGCGAAGAAACAGAAGCTCGCCGCCGCGGTAGTCCTCGGTGCGCCGCCGTGCGTCGCCTTCACGTCGGCGCAAAAGGTGCCGGAGCACCTCGACGAGCTGCACGTCGCCGGCGGCCTGGTCGGCGCGCCGATCAACGTCGTGAAGGCGAAGACCGTCGACCTGCTGGTGCCGGCGGAAGCCGAGATCGTCGTCGAGGGCTGGATCGACACCGAGTACCTCGAGCCCGAGGCGCCGTTCGGCGAGTCGCACGGCCACGTCAACCTGCAGGAATACAACGCCTTCATGGAGGTGACCTGCATCACGCGCCGGCGCGACGCCATCCTCACCTCGATCATCTCGCAGGTGACGCCGAGCGAGTCGAGCCTCATCAAGCGCGTCGCGCTCGAGCCGCTCTTCACGCAGCATCTGAGAAGCAATCTGGGGATTGCGGGCGTCAAGCGGGTGTCCATGCACGAGCCGCTGACCAACCTGCGCAAGGTCGTCGTTGTCGTGATGGACCGGAATACTCCGAGGACGGAGATCTGGCGCGCGCTCTACGGCGCTGCCTCGTGGAACCGCGCGGCGGGCAAGTACATCATCGCCGTCAACGAGGACATCGATCCCGACAACGCCGACGCGCTCTTCTGGGCGATGTCTTATCGCGCCAATCCCGCCCTCGACCTGCAGATCCTGCCGCACCGCGACCAGGGCCACGGGCCGCGCAGCAAGAGGAACAACGGCGAAGACGCCTCGGTGCTGATCGACGCGACGCTGAAGGAGAATTTCCCGCCGATCTCGCTGCCCAAGCGCGAGTACATGGAGCGCGCCCGCACCATCTGGGAGGAGCTCGGCCTGCCCCCGCTCAGGCCCGAGTCGCCGTGGTTCGGCTATTCGCTCGGCGAGTGGTCGGAGGAGCTCGACAAGGGCGCGGCGGCGGCGGTGCGCGGCGAGTACTTCGAGTACGGCAAGGAGCTGGTGAAGCGCCGCCGCAACGACGTGCCGATGAACACCGAGGTGCGCGACCTGCGTCCTTCCGAGGAGCACAACGAGTCGGACGAATGAAGCGCGCAGTCCTGCTCTTTTGTTTTCTTGTCAGCTCAGCATCTGGACAGGTTCCGACGCGAGATGGCTTGCCGACCTTCGCGCCGATCCTGGAGAAGGTGACGCCGGCGGTGGTGAACATCGCCGTGCTGCAAAAGAGCCCCGAAGCGCAGAACCCGATGCTGCGCGACCCGTTCTTCCGCCGCTTCTTCGGCGGCGCGCCCGAGCAGCAGCGGCCGCAGATCTCCGCCGGCTCCGGTGTGATCGTCGACGCGAAGAACGGCTACGTCATCACCAACGCGCACGTCGTCAAGGACGCGCGCGAGATCCAGGTGACGTTGAAGAACAACCTGCGCCTGGCGGCGACGCTGGTCGGGGTCGATGCCGGAACCGATATCGCCTTGCTGAAAGTCGAAGGGACGAATCTGACCGAGGCGAAGTTCGGCGATTCCGACGCCATGCAGGTCGGCGATTTCGTCATCGCCATCGGCAATCCCTTCGGCCTCGGCCAGACCGCGACCTCGGGCATCGTCTCCGCGCTCGGCCGCAGTGGCCTGTCGGTGGAAGGCTACGAGTACTTCATCCAGACCGACGCGCCGATCAACCCGGGCAATTCGGGCGGCGCGCTCGTCAACCTGAAAGGCGAGTTGATCGGCATCAACTCGGCGATCATCGGCCCTTCCGGCGGCAACGTCGGCATCGGCTTCGCGGTGCCGGCGGTCATGGCGCGCGCCGTCATGGACCAGCTCATCCGCTTCGGCGAGGTGAAGCGGGGGCGGCTCGGCCTCTCGATGCAGGACGTCGCCGGTGGCGAGGGCGCGACGATCACCGAGGTGCAGGCGAACTCCCCGGCCGCGCAGGCGGGGCTGCGCAAGGGCGACGTGGTCATCGGCCTGAACGGCCGGCCGGTGCGCGGCGCCGCCGAGCTGCGTGCGCGGCTTGGCGTGGTGCCGGTCGGCGAGACGGTCGAGCTGCGCGCGCAGCGCGGCAGCGAGACGCAGGTGCTCAGGGCGCGCATCGGCGAACTGGAGAAGGCGAAAAGCGCGGGCGGCCAGGCGATCGCCGAGCTCGCCGGCGCCGAGCTCGCCGACGCGCAGCGGCAGGACGGGCGGCGCGAGCGCGCCGTGATCGTCACCGCGGTCGATCCCGGGTCGGAAGCGTTCAACCACGGTTTGCGCGCCGGCGACGTTATCCTCGGCGTCAACCAGCGCCGCATCACCACGGTGCCGACGCTGGTCAGGGCGCTGCGCGCCTCCGGTCCGCTCGCGCTCAATGTCGTGCGCGGCGATACGGTCCTCGCAATTCCGATACGCTAGGCGCCGTGCAGGTCGATCTCACCCGCATCCTCCTGGGAGTGCTCTTCACGGGCGGCCTCATCGTCGCCTGCTTCTGGATCCTGCAGCCTTTCCTCGGCGCGATCATCTGGGCGGTAATGATCGTCGTCGCCACCTGGCCGCTGATGCGCACGGTGGAGAAATTTCTCGGCGGCCGGCGCTGGGCTGCGGTGACGGTGATGTCGGTGATCCTGCTCCTCGTCCTGATCGTGCCGCTCACCGCCGCGATCGGCACCATCGTCGCCAATGTCGACGTGATCTCGGGCTGGGCCAAGGGCCTGAGCACGTTGCGGCTGCCGGCGCCGCCGTCGTGGCTCGCGGGGTTGCCGTTCGTGGGCGAGCCCGTGGCCAACCTCTGGCGCGAGGTGGCGGCGCAAGGCGTCGAGCGGATCGCCGTCGAAGTCGCTCCCTATGCGGGCGGTCTGACGAAATGGTTCGTCGGCCAGGTCGGCAGCTTTGGCGCCCTGTTCATCCAGTTCCTTCTGACGGTGATCGCCGCCGCGGTTCTGTACGCGCACGGCGAAGGCGCCGCCGAGTGGGCGATGCGCTTCGGCGAGCGCCTCGGCGGCAGCCACGGCGAGGGCGCGATGCGCCTGTCAGTGCAGGCGATCCGCGGCGTCGCTCTGGGCGTGGTCGTCACGGCGCTGGTGCAGTCGCTGGTCGGCGGCATCGGCCTGGTGATCGCGGGCGTGCCTTTCGCGGCGGTGCTGACCGCCCTCATGTTCCTGCTCGCGGTGGCGCAGATCGGCGCGGCGCCGGTGCTGATCGTGCCGGTCATCTGGCTCTACTGGAGCGGCTCGCCCGGCTGGGGCACGTTCCTGCTGGTCGTCACCATCGTCGCCTCCACCCTCGACAACTTCCTGCGCCCGATCCTGATCCGGAAGGGCGCAGACCTGCCGCTGCTGCTCATCTTCGTCGGCGTGATCGGCGGCCTGATCTCGTTCGGCCTGATCGGGATTTTCATCGGCCCGGTGGTGCTGGCAGTCAGCCATACCTTGCTGGACGCGTGGCTGCACAAGGACAAGTTTCCCGGGGCCAGACGGTGAGGGCGTGACCTACTCGCGCGGCCGGACGATCGTCTCCACGTCAGGCAGGCGGCGCAGGCTGCGCATGACGCGCGCCAGGTGCTGCCGGTTCGCCACCTCGATGACGAAATGCATGGTCGTGAAGACGGCGCGGTCGTCATCCATCGCGATCGAATCGATGTTCGAGCCAGCGTCGGCGATCGCTGAGGCGACCCTGGCGAGCACGCCGCGCTGATTCTCGACCGTGACGTTGATCGCCGCCTGGAAGAGCCGCGTCGTGCGCAAATCCCACTCGACGTCGATCCACTGCTCCGGTTCCTTCTTGCGCGAGCGCACGATACTGCTGCAGTCCGAGGCGTGCACCACCAGGCCCTGGCCTTTCTTGATCGAGCCGACGATCGCGTCGCCCGGGATCGGCCGGCAGCAGGTGGCGAGCTGCACGCCCATCCCCTCGGTGCCGCGAATCGTCACGACGCTCGCGCCGGCGCCCTTCGCATCTTCCTTGGCGTCGCTTCCCTTGATCAGCCGCCGCGCGATCACCGCGGCGAGGCGCTTGCCCAGGCCGATATCGGCGAGAAGCTCTTCGCGCGAGCGCGAGCCGCCGTCGCGGATCACGCGGTCCCAGTTCGCGTCGTCGACCTCCGCGAGCGAGCTCTTCAGGCTCTTCAGCGCCTGCTCGAGCAGCCGCTCGCCGAGGCCCGCCGACTCCTCGTACTGCATGGTTTTCAGGAAGTGGCGGATGTTGGAGCGCGCCTTGGCGGTGCGCACGTATTGCAGCCAGCCGGGGTTGGGCTTGGCATGGCTGGCGGTGATGATCTCGATGCGGTCGCCGTTGCGCAGCTCGGTGCGCAGCGCCACCAGCTCGCCGTTGATCTTCGCCGCCACGCAGCGGTTGCCGATGTCGGTGTGAACGGCATAGGCGAAGTCGACCGCGGTCGCGCCGCGCGGCAGCGACAGGATCCTGCCCTTGGGCGTGAAGACGTAGACCTCGTCGGGGAACAGGTCCACTTTCACATGCTCGAGGAACTCCTGCGGGTCGCCCGACTGATGCTGGATCTCGAGCAGCGACTGCAGCCAGCGGTGCGTCTGCTTCTGCAGCTCGGAGAGCTTCTCG
>JAXDQC010000149.1:0-22791 GCA_034668045.1 Betaproteobacteria bacterium
TGCGCAATCTCATCGATCGCTCCCTCGCCGACGTGCGGGTGACCGCCGGGATGCCGGCGCAGCGCCGGCTGATCGCGGTTGCCGACTTCATCGCCGAGATCAAGGTATCGGCGTCGCTCGAGGCGCGCGCGCGCGGATGCGGCTTTGCCGTCCACACCGTCGACCCGGGGCTTGCGGTCCACGCCGACCACGACATGCTTTCCTCGGCAGTGGGAAACCTGCTGCAGAACGCGTTCAAGTACACGGAGCATCGCAGCGAGGTCTCGCTGCGCGCCTACGCCTCCGCCGACCGCGTCCTGATCGCGGTCGAGGATCGCTGCGGTGGCCTGCCGCCGGGCGACGCGGAAAAACTGTTCGCGCCGTTCACGCAGGGCAGCGCGGACAGGTCCGGCGTCGGCCTGGGGCTGTCGATCTGCCGGGGCAGCGTCGAGGCGAACGGCGGAACTCTCGGCGTGCGCGACCTGCCCGGGAGCGGCTGCGTCTTCACCATCGACCTGCCGCGCCGCTCGCTGCAGGAGCCGGCGGCGGTTCTCTAGATCTGTTCGGTGGCGCACACGGCGAAAGTCAGCCGGCGCGTATACTGAAAGTCAGGCTCTCGACACCAGGTTCACGCTCCTAGCTCCAGCTCCTCCTCCTGCCGTCAGTCCCGCTTCGCACGGACGTCAACCAGGAGAGCCCGATGCTGGTCCAATCGCAGCACCCCGCCACAAACCGCGTGCTCGCGGCGCTTTCGCCCGAGTCTCGCAAGCGCATGCATCTCAGCGCGGTCAAGCTGACGCTGGGCCAGGTGCTCTACGAGCCCGACACCGTCACACGGCACATCTATTTTCCCGACGACAGCCTGGTCTCGCTGCTCACCGTGCTCGGACCGAGCCGCCAGGGCCTGGAAGTCGGCATGGTGGGAAGAGAAGGCCTGCTCGGCATTCCGGTCGGGCTGGGCACCAACACCTCCCCGGTGCGTGCCCTGGTGCAGGGCGCGGGAGGCGCGCGGCGCATGACATCGGCCCACTTTCGCGCCGAGTTGAAGCGCAGTCCGCCTTTGCGGCGCAACGTCGCGCACGGTGCCTATGTTTCGATGGCCACGGCGATGCGCATCGCCGCGTGCAACAGGTCCCACGAGCTGCAGGCGCGGCTGGCGCGCTGGCTGATGATGATCGCCGATCGCCTCGCTTCCAACGAATTCGGTCTCACGCAAGCCTTGATGGCGCAGATGCTGGGCGTGCGCCGCAGCGGCGTCACGCTGGCGGCGAGCGCACTGCAGCGGCGCAAGCTGATCTCGTACACCCGGGGCAAGCTTCGCATCCTCGACCGCAACGGGCTGGGTGCGGCGGCGTGCTCGTGCTACGGCGTCATCAGCAAGCTGGAGCGCGCGCCCGCGTAGTCTTTCAGACCCACACCTGCAGCACGTAATCGTACGCCGCCTGCGCATTGGCCATGTCGACGCGCTGCAGCTTGATGCGGTATCCGCTCTTCGCTTTTTTCAGCGTATGCGTATACGAGCCGGCGAAATGCCGCACGTCGTCGCGGCGCAGCTCCATCATGTGAAACCGGCTTTTAACAATAATTTCCTGGCCGGAAGACTTCTGGATCGCCACGTTGGAAACGACATGGTTCGTCTCCCAGAGCGGCCGCTGCGACCAGGCGTCTGGGTGCAGCACGCGGTTCATGCGCACCGTCATCAGGTTCTTGTCCTCGGCGAAGATCGCCGGCTGGCCGTCCCAGGTCTTGTATTCCGGCGCGGGCGGCATCCAGTAGATGCCGTCGGGCGTGAACAGGTCGATCCAGCCTTGCCACTGCTTGGTATCGAGCAGCTCGGCCTGCTGGTAGAGGAACTGCTCGATGGCGTGTTGATCCTTCATCGCTGCATGTACTTCGCCCAGGCCTGCATCTGGTTGCGCATCGGCGCTTCCGACGTGCCCTGGTTCGGCGCGCTCGAGATCGTGCCGTCTTTCTCGATATCGTGGCCGTGGTGGCGCGCGAAGCTCACCCAGTCGCCACCATCCGACGACAGGCCTTGGTGGCACTTCCAGAAGTTTTCCAGATCGTCGGCGTTGATCAGCGTCGCGGGCGAGTTCACCAGGTTGTAGTAAGCGAGCGAGCGGCGGTAGATCGCCTCGGGCGCGCCCTTGAGGCGGAAGTGCCAGATCTCGGTCAGCGTGCGGTCGACGCCGAGCGGGCGCACCGCGCGCAGCTGCTGCAATGGCGACTGCACCGACAGGCCCGGGTAGACGAGCACATGGTGGATGTTGACGCCGACGATCTCCTCGAAGCGCTTCTGGCCGTAGGCCTTGATCATGATCTTGTCGTAGGCCTTGGTGTCCGGGTCCTGCGGCCGCAGGCCCATGTAGCCGGTGAGGATGCAGTGGCCGTGCGGGTAGCTGATGGTCTGGAAGTTGTCCCACTTGTCGATGGTCACCGTCGCGAAGGCGGAGAGCATGTGGTACGAGAGCGCCTCGCCGCCCTTCGGCTTCTTGGCGATCTGCTTCTCCACCTCGTGCGCGGCGCGGCCGGTCGATTGGTGCACCACGGAGGGGTGCAGCGCGTCGATCTGGTTCTCCATGAACAGCTTCCAGTTCGAGTGCTGGATGACGCGGAAGCAGTTCGGCACCACCTCGACCTCGCCCTCGGGCGCGCGGTCGCACATGTCGTCGAAGGCGACAATGGACTTGCCAAGGAACTCTTTTAGCGATGGCCCCTGAGGAGCAAGCGAGGCAAAAACAAACCCGCGGTAGCTTTCGACGCGGGCGGCGGGCTTCATGTTGAGCTCGGGGCTGCCCTTGTTGACCCGCGTGCCGGCATAGCCCGACTCCATCATCGGAATGTTCTTCAGCGTGCCGTCGTGGTGGAACTGCCAGGCGTGGTAGGAGCAGCGGAACTGCTCGCCGGTGTTGCCGTGCCGGTCGCCGCACATCATGTTGCCGCGGTGCGGGCAGCGGTTGTACAGGACATGCACCTTGCGGTCCTTGCCGCGCACCATCAGCATCGGCTGGCGGCCGATCTGCATCGTGTAGTAGTCGCCGGCCTTGGGGATCTGGCTCTCGTGGCCGCAGTAGATCCAGACGGTCTCGTGGATGCGCTGCATCTCCAGGTCGAAAACCGCGGGATCGGTGTAGGCCTCGCGCCGCACGCGGTCGGGCTCCACTATTCTCGACAGATCAAGCATGGGACTCTCCTCGAAGGGCAATGATAATCTAGCCGCCCCGAGGAGGAGCCCCATGTTCCGCATACTGGCGTTGCTGTTATTCGTCCCCGTCGCGTTCGCGCAGACGCCGCTCAAGGTGAAGATGTTCCCCGGCGCTCAGTCGCTGCCGGTCCTCGCCGCGGTTTCCGAAGGCATCTTCGCGAAGCACGGCCTGCGGGTCGAGGTGCTGTTCACCGTCAATTCCGACGAACAGAGGAACGGCCTCGCGGCGGGCGAGTTCCAGATCGCGCAGGCCGCGGTCGACAACGCCGTGGCGATGGTCGAGCTCGCCGGCAAGGACGTGGTCATCGTCACCGGCGGCGACAGCAGCATGAACGAGCTGATCGTGCAGCCCGACATCGGTTCCTACTTGCAGCTCAAGGGGCAGACATTGCTCGTCGACGCGCCGAACACCGCGTATGCGCTGCAGCTGAAGAAGATCCTCAAGATGAAGGGCCTCACGGAGGGCGTCGACTACACCATCAACCCCATCGGCGGCACCGCCTTGCGGCTGCGCGGGCTGAAGGAGAACAAGGCCTACAAGGCGGCGATGCTGAACCCGCCGTTCTCCATCGATGCCAAGGCCGCGGGCCTGGTGAGCATGGGCCGCGCCATCGACCTGATCGGGGCCTACCAGGCGACCGGCACCTTCGTGATGCGCGACTGGGCGAACGCGAACCGCGAGACGCTCGAGCGCTACATCGCCGCGTTCATCGAAGGCAACCGCTGGGCGGTGGCGCCGGAGAACCGCGAAGCGGCGGTGAAGATCCTCGCCGAGCGGCTGAAGGTCTCGCCGCAGGTCGCGGCGCAGACCTGGGAATTGATGACCGACCCGAAGTTCGGCCTGGCGCGCGACGGCCGCCTCGACCTGCCGGGCTTTCGCAACGTGCTGGCGCTGCGCGCCGAGATCGAGGGCAGCTGGGGCGGCAAAGCGCCCGCGCCCGACCGCTACCTCGACCTGAGCTTCTACGAGAACGCCCTCAAGCGGGTGGCGCGTTGAAGGTCATCGACGTCCACACCCACATGCTGAGCGAGGCGTACGTCCGCCTCCTGAAAAAGCACGGGCGCCACTACACGGTGAAGAAGGTGGTCGGCGGCCAGACCGGCATCCACCGCGACGGCGCGCCGTTCATGACGCTCATGCCGGGGATGTTCGACTACGAGATGCGCATCGAGGCCATGGACGCGGCGCGCGTCGACGTGGCGATTGTCACGCTCACCAGCCCGAACGTGTACTGGGGCTCGCCGAAAGCCAGCCTGGAAGCGGCAAAGCTGATGAACGGCGACATGGCCGCGCAGCAGAAGCGCCATCCGCAACGCATCCGCTTCATGTGCTCGCTGCCCTGGCAGCACCCGAAGCTCGCGATCGCCGAGCTGAAGCGCGCGGTGGAAGAGCTGGGCGCGGTGGGCGTCATGGTGCTCGCCAATATCGATGGGGTTTCACTGACAGATAAAAAATTCAGTTCCATTTGGCGGGAAATCGATCGGCGCGGGTTGCCGGTGCTCGTGCATCCGACCGCGCCACCGGGGACGCAGTCGTTGGATGTAATCAAGTACAACCTGATCGCCTCGGTCGGCTTCATGTTCGACACCTCGCTCGCGGTGTCGCGCATGATCTTCGACGGCTTTTTCGACCGCTATCCGAAGCTGAAGCTGATCGCCTCGCACGGCGGCGGCACGCTGCCCTATATCGCTGGCCGGCTCGACATCTGCCACGCCAACATGCCCGCTTGCAGGGAGAAGATTTCGGAAAGACCTTCTTCCTATTTGAAACGCATTTACTACGATAGCGTCGTCTTTACTCAGGAAGCCTTGGAACTGGCGGTGAAGGTCGGCGGCGAGGCGAACGTCCTCTACGGCTCCGACTATCCCCACAACATCGGCGACATGAAAGGCTGCCTCGCGCGCGTCGATGCACTGCCGCCGGCGACACGCGACGCCGTGCGCGGCGGCAACTCGCAGCGGATCTTCGCTCTATGATCAATCGACTGCTGATCGCGGCCGTTCTCCTCTACTCGGGCTCCTCCATGGCGCAAGTGAAAGTCATCATCTCGGGCGGCTTCTCGACTGCCTACCGGCAACTGCTGCCCGAATTCGAAAAGTCGACCGGCATCGCGGTCACCACCGGGTCGGGTGCGTCGCAAGGCAAAGGACCGACGACGATCGCGTCGCAGCTCGAGCGCGGCGAGCCCTATGACGTGGTCATCATGTCGAGAGAAGGTCTCCAAGAGCTGATCGCTGCCGGCCGCATCGTCAAGGACTCTGACGTCGACCTCGCGACTGCGGCGATCGGCGTGGCGGTGCGCGCGGGCATGCCGAAGCCCGAGGTCGGCACCGTCGAAGGCTTAAAGCGCGCACTGCTCGGTGCTGACACCATCGCCGTACCGCAAAGCACGAGCGGCATCTTTCTGCTCGACAAGGTCTTCCCGCGGCTGGGCATCGACCGCGCCAGGATCAAGGTGACGGAGCGTGGCTCGCAGTCGGCCGCGGCGGTCGCGAACGGGGAGGCCGACATCGCTGTGCAGCCTGTGAGCGAGCTCATGAGCGTGCCGGGAATCCAGTACGTCGGCGTCATCGCCGACGAGCTGCAGCTCATTCAGATGTTCTCCGCGGCGATCGTGAAGGATTCCAAGCAGGTCGATGCGGCGAAGCGGCTGATCCAGTTCCTCTCTTCGGAGCGCGCGGCAGCCGCCATCAAGAGGAACGGGATGGAGCCGGCTCGGAAGTAGTCATGGCGCGCTACGTCGCCTTGCCAAGCATGCGTCTGGGTCGGAGCAAGACGTTGTCACGACTATGCGCACACTGACCCTCCTATTCATACTTGGACTGTCGGCAGCAACTGCAGGCGCTCAGGTTCAGAGCGAGCGCGAGATCATGCGGCTGATTGGTTCATGTTTAATTGAGTACGCGCCAGCTTCCTGGCAGACATTCATCGTCAATATCGATGAAACAGCGCCACTCGAAAATGGACGCAAAATCATTCAGTTTGAACACAAGGTGATCGTGGGCAAGCCCGACAGTCCACCGCAAGAGCACCGCCCATGTTTGCCGCTGTACATCCCGGGAAAGCTGAATGAACTTCGGGCGACGCTGCCCGAGAAGTCTCGGGGGTGGGATAGGGCTACGTTGGTAGTCCACCGCGATGGGCGTTACGACATCAGGTACAAGTACCCAGGTGACAACTGACATGGCGTTGGAGCGGACGCGCCGCGAGCCGGCGTGCTTGATCAAGCGGTGTCCCGCGGCGCGCCACACAACTCCACGTTGGCGGCAGAGCCACCGACCTCGGTTTATCCGTCCTTGAGCTTCGGCATCACTTCCCTGGAGAAGAGCTCGAGCGAGCGCATCGCATGCTCGGGCGCGAGGTCGCCGAAGGAGAAGATGCACAGCAGGTAGTTGGCGCTGGTTACCTGCAGCATCTCCTGCAGCTTCTCCAGGGCGACGCGCGGCGAGGCGGCGATCAGCGGCTGCGTCGAGTCGGCGGCGAACGGCTCGGTCTTGTGCACGTCGGGCCGGCCGAGCTTGCGCGTCAGGTGGTGGATGTGGCCGGCCCACTTTTGGTAGGCCTCGAGGCCGATTTTCTCCGCCTCGGCGTCCGTCTCGGCGATCACGAGGTGCTGGGTCTTGGCGAGGAACGGCGCGGTGACGTGGGCGTTATGGCGGCCGGGATCGTTGCGGTGCTTTTCCCAGGTCTCGCGGTAGCGGTCGAAGTGCGGCTTGACGTCGGCCACCTTGCCCAGGAACGCGGTGTGGTAGCCGTGGCTGGCGGTGAAGTCGATCGATTCCTTGTTGGAGCTCGGGAACCAGAGCGGCGGGTATGGCTGCTGCACCGGCTTCAGGTGCAGCTCCGCATCCTGGTAGCTGTAGTGCTTGCCGCGGTAGCTGAGGACCTTGCTGCGGCAGGCTTCGAAGAACACTTCGAGCGTCTCGCGGTACTTCTCGCGCGATTCATCGATGCTTCGCACGCCGAAGATGAGGCTCTCGATCGGCGAGATGCCGCGGCCGACGCCGAGCTCGAGCCGCCCGCCCGACAGGTGGTCGAGCATGCAGACTTCGTTGTAGAAGCGATAGGGGTTGTACCAGGGAAGGCAGAACGTCAGCGCGCCCGCGCGCAGCCGCTTGGTGCGCTGGAACATTGCCGCCAGCAGCAGGCTCGGCGAGCCGTCGATCGACAGCGGCGTGCCCTGGTGCTCGGCGACGAAGTAGCCGTGCAGGCCGGCCTCGTCGGCCGCGGCGGCGAGGGCGAGCTTGTGCTCGTAGACTTCGCTCGCCGGGCGTTGCGATTCCTCGACCCAGTCGAAGATGCCGATCTGCAGCCTACTCATGCTTCACCCCGGCCATCCTCACCGCACTCGTGTAGCGCTCGAGGTCCTCGCGCACGAACTTCGCGTAGTGCTCGGTGCCGTCCTCCCTCAGCTCCATGCCGAGGTTGCCCATGCGCTCGGCAATATCCGGCTCGCGCAGCGCCTTCGCCGCGGCCGCCTGCAGCCGCGCCGCGATCTCGCGCGGCAGGCCGGCGGGCGCCTGCAGGCCGATGACGGTGGCGATGTCGAAGCCGGCGAAGCCGAGCTCGGCGGCGGTCGGCACGTCCGGCAGCGACGCCGAGCGCGAAATCGTGCTGATGCACAGCACGCGCAGCTTGCCGGACCTGATGTGCGAGACCACGTTGGGAATCCCCGACCAGCCGGACTGCACCTCGCCGCCGAGCAGCCCGGCGACCAGCGCCGTGCCGCCCTTGTAGGGAACGTGCAGCATGTTCTCGACGCCGGCGCGCGAAAGGAACACCGCCATCGTCAGATGATGCACCGAGCCGTTGCCCGCCGAGCCGTAGGCGAGCTGGCGAGCTTTCGCCTCCCTCACGAAATCATTCAATGAGCCCGCGGGCAGCGACGGGTTGAGCACCAGCACTGTCGGCACCGCCGCGAGCGCGGTGATGAGGGTGAAATCCCTGAGCGGGTTGTAGGAGAGCTTCGGGTTGAGCGCCACGTTGATCGCCATGGCGCCCGAATCGCCGAGCATCAGCGTGTGACCGTCGGCGGCGGCTCTCGCCACCTGCTCGGCGGCGACCACGCCGCCCGCGCCCGGCACGTTCTCGACCACGAACGGCTTGCCGAACGCGTCGCTCAGCTTGGCGGCGAGCATCCGCGCCAGCACGTCGGGATTGCCGCCGGGCGCGGCCGCGGCGATCAGGCGGACGTTCTTCGATGGGTAGACGTCCTGGGCAGCGACATTGCCGACGAGGAAAACAAGGAAGAGAAAAACCCTCATCCGCGTTTGTCCACGAAACGCGGCGCCTTCACCGCAGCCTCGAAGTCCTTGGCGATCTGGCCGCGCGGGAGCAGCGTGACCTCCGGCGTGACCTGAAAAATCTTCCTGATCAGATCGACGGTACCCTCCCTCGTCCCGCCGCGCTTTTCGATATGGATATGGAGGACATCGTTGTCGCCCTTGTTATAGACCTCGGCGCGGAAATCCACCACATCAGGATCGCGGAAGAGAGCGTCCTCCAGCTCGGCGTGGTTGATGTTGACGCCGCGCACCTTGAAGAAGCCGACCGTGCGCCGCTCGTGTTTCAGCATGGGGAAGACGTTCCATGGCCCATCGCCTTTTCCTTCCGAAGTCATGCTCACGAGGTCGCCGGAAGACCATCTGAGGAAGGGCGTCATGCAGTTGTTCCAGAGCGGCGTCACCACCAGCGAGCCGACCTGCCCATCGGGTAGCGGCTCGCCCGTCTTCTCGTCGACCACCTCGCAGTAGAACTGGTCGGCCCAGATGTGCAGGCCGTGGTGACCGATGCCTTCGCCGGCGACGAACGCGCCTTCGGTCATGCCGAAGTGGTCGAACACCTCGGCGCCCCAGGCCTTCTCCAGCTTCTTTCTCTTGACTGGAGAAAGGGGCTCGGCGGCGACAATGATTTTCTTTACTGAAGAAGAAGATAAATCATAGTTTTTCGACTCTGCGAGGTTCGCAAGATGGAGTCCGTAGCTCGCCATGCCGAGCCAGATCGTCGGCTTCAGCTGGTCGATGAGCTCGAGCTGCACCTCGGAAGGCGTGTTGGTGCCGGCACCGCACCACACCGTGCCGATGCCGTGGTTGATCGCGGTGCGCGCGTAGAGGTGCGCCACCGGATGCACGCCGAGCGGGAAGGAGACGTGCGCGCAGTCCTCGGCTTTCGCGCCGATCAGCGCCCAGGCGCGCTCGAAGGCGCGCAGCCCGTGCTCCGTGTCCTCGGCCGAGCGCGGATAGAAGAGCGGCCGGCCGGTGGCGCCCCCCGAGCGCCAGTACTCGACCGCCGCCGAGCGCGGCTGGATGCAGAACTCCTCGTGGAAGCGCTCGGGCGGGATCGAGCGCAGCTCCTCCTTGGTGAGGAGCGGGATCTTCTGCCAGATGTCCTCGGCGCGGCCCTTGGGGATGCGTTTCTTCAGGAACGGCGACTGGCGAGCCCGGTCGATCGCCACCCGCTTGCGTTCCTCCTGAATGGTTTTCCATTGGGAAACGGAGGCAGGCCAGCGCAGATCGACGCTCATACGCCGAGGTAGCGATGCCAGAGGCCGCGGTCGGCATCGAGCTCGGCCGAGCTGCCCTGCCAGGCGACGCGCCCGCGCTCGATGATGGTGTGCCGGTCGGCGAGCTTCACCAGCCGCTCGATGTACTTGTCGATGACGAGGATCGTCTGTCCGGCGGCGCGCAGGCGCTCGAGGCACTTCCAGATCTCCTCGCGCACCATCGGTGCCAGGCCTTCGGTGGCTTCATCCAGAACCAGTAAATAAGGATTCGTCACGAGCGCGCGGCCGATGGCGAGCATCTGCTGCTCGCCGCCGGAGAGCTGGTTGCCCATGTTGCTTTTTCTTTCTTCCAGCCGCGGGAAGAATTCGAGAATCTTTTCCACCGTCCAGGGATCGGCCCGGCCCGAGCGGTTGCCGGCGAAGGCGACCAGGTTCTCGAGCACGCTCAGGTTGGGAAAGATCTGCCGGCCCTCGGGCACCAGCGCCACGCCCATGCGGGCGATGCGGTCGGGGGGCATGCTTTCGATGCGCGCGCCACGGAAAGAAATGGTTCCCTTGAAGGGCCTGGTCAATCCCATGATCGAGCGCACGGTGGTGGTCTTGCCCATGCCGTTGCGGCCGAGCAGCGTCACCGCCTCTCCCTCCTTTATCTCCAAGGAGAGACCAAACAGCACCTGGCTCGCGCCATAGGCCGTCTCGAGGTTTTCGACCTTAAGCAGGGACTTCGTCTCCGAGATAGGCTTTGCGCACTTCCGGGTTCGCCCGGATCTTCTCCGGCGAATCGGTGGCGATGACCCGGCCGTCCACCATGACCGAGATCCGGTCGGCGAGGCGGAACACCGCGTCCATGTCGTGCTCGACCAGCAGCACCGTGACGCTGGCGCCGATGCGCTCGATCAGCTCGACCATGCGCCGCGATTCCTCCGGGCCCATGCCCGCCATCGGCTCGTCGAGCAGCACCAGCTTCGGCTGTGTGGCGAGGGCGAGGCCGACTTCCAGCGCGCGCTGCTCGCCGTGGGCCAGAGTGCCAGCCGTCGAATTGATTTTTTCCGACAGTCCTACTTGAACCGCAATATCGCGGGCTTCCTGGAAAAGCTGCGTTTCCTTTTCCAGCGGACGCCAGAAGGAAAAGCTCGAGCCGCTGCGCGCCTGCACAGCGAGGGCGAGGTTGTCGAGCACGCTGAACTTCCGGAAGATGCTGGTGATCTGGTAGCTGCGCGCGAGCCCGGCGCGCACGCGATCGTGCGGCCGCAGCCGGGTAATGTTCTTCTGCTCGAAGAAGATTTCGCCCGTATCGGCGCCGAGGCTGCCGGAAATCAGGCCGACCAGCGTGGTCTTGCCGGCGCCGTTCGGCCCGATCAGGGCGTGAACTTCCCCCGCCACGACCTCGAGCGTGACGTGGTCGGTCGCAACCACGCCGCCGAAGCGCTTGCCGACATTCTCAAGGCGAAGCATGTTTCCTGCGCTCGAGGAGGCCGGCGATGCCGTGCGGGGCGAAGAGAACGATGGCGAGCATCACCAGGCCGACGCCGAGGTTGGCGTGCTGCTGGTAATTGGGCGCGAGCTGCGCCAGCCAGCCGATGGGGTAGTCGGAGATGAGGTGCTCGAGGCCGAGCAGCACCGCCGCGCCGAGCACGCCGCCCCAGAGGTGGCCGACGCCGCCGAGGATCACCATGATCATCAGCGTGCCCGACTGCACCCAGTGCAGCACGTTCGGATTGACGTATTTGCCGTGGCTCGCGAGCAGCGCGCCGGCGAGGCCGGCGGCGGCGCCGGCGATGACGAAGCAGGCGAGCTTGTAGCGGTAGACCGGGAAGCCGACCGCCTCGGCGCGCGCCTCGTTCTCGCGGATGGCGATCACGACCCGGCCAAAGCGCGATCCCATCAGCCGGTACAGCAGAAAAATGCTCAGTAAAAGCAAAAATAAAACCACATAGTAGAAGGCGACCTCGTTGGTCAGGTCGAAGACGAGCGAGGGGCGCTGCCGCAGCGACAGGCCCTCGTCGCCGCCATAGGCCTTCATCGAGTTGACGAGGTAGAACATCATCTGCGCGAAGGCGAGCGTGATCATGATGAAGTACACGCCGCGCGTCCTGAGCGACATCGCCCCGATCGCAAGCGCGAAGAGGCCCGACACGGCCATCGCGGCCGCCGCGGCGACCCCGGCCGGCCAGGCGATCCAGGCGCTCGTCGCCCCCTCGGCCACGAGGATGCCGGCGACGTACGCGCCGGTGCCGACGAACGCCGCATGGCCGAACGAGATCATGCCGCCGTAGCCCAGGACCAGATTCAGGCTGGTGGCGGCGATGGCGTAGATCATCACGCGGCTGGCGAAGCTGACGTAGAACAACTGGTCGCTCCACAGCATCGCTAGCGGGAACAAAGCCAGAATGGCCAGGATGAAAATATTCTTTTTCATCCGCGCGCCGGGAAAAGGCCCTGCGGCTTGAAGTACAGCACCACCGCCATCAGCAGGTAGATCGAGACCGACGCGATCGCCGGCCCGGCGGCGCTGGCGACTCGCGGCTGGAAGAACAGGCCGAACAGGATCGGCAGGAAAGCGCGGCCGATGGTGTCGACCATGCCGACCAGCAGCGCGCCGACCAGCGCGCCGCGAATCGAGCCGATGCCGCCGATGACGATGACGACGAAGGCGAGGATGAGGATGTTCTCGCCCATGCCGACCTGCACCGCGAGCAGCGGCGCGAGCATCGCGCCCGCGACCGCGCAGAGCGCCGCGCCGGCGCCGAAGACGAGGGTGAAGAGCAGCTTGATGTTCACGCCCATGGCGAGCGCCATTTCGCGATTCGAGGCGCCGGCTCGCACCAGCATTCCCACTCTTGTTCTTGTCACCAGAACAAAAAGCAAAAGGGCGACGGCGAGGCCGACGGCGATGATCACCAGGCGATAGGCGGGATAGGGCAGCCCGGGCATCAGTTCCACCGGCCCGGAGAGCGAGCCGGGCATCGGCAGCGCCGCGTCGGAGCCCCAGACGAGGCGCGTCAGCTCGTTGATGATGAGGATGAGCGAGAACGTCGCGAGCACCTGGGCCATGTGGTCGCGCTGATAAAGAGTTCTTAAAAGAAATATTTCCAAAATCATTCCCAGGACCGCGGTTGCGGGAATGGCGAGCAGCACGCCGGCGGTGAACGAGCCGGTGAGCTGCACGAAGGTCGAGGCGAGGAAGGCGCCCAGCATGTAGAGCGAGCCGTGCGCCAGGTTGATCATGTCCATGATGCCGAAGACCAGCGTCAGGCCGGCGGCCAGCAGGAACAGCATCAGGCCGAACTGCAGCCCGTTAAGGGACTGCTCGGCGATCAGGATCCAGCTCAAAAACCGCTTACTTCATCTTGCAGTCTTGCACGTACGCGTCGCCGTGGTCCTTGAACACCGTGCCGAGGACCTTGTTGTAGAGGCGTCCCTGCGAGTCCTTCGAGACCACGCGCAGGTAGTAGTTCTGGATCGGCATCTGGTTGCGGTTGAATTTGAAGGCGCCGCGCACCGACTCGAACTTCGCCGCCTTCATCGCCTTGCGCACCGCTTCCACATCTTCGATTTTTCCCTTGGTGTCGCGCACCGCGGCGTCGATCAGGAGCGCGCTGTCGTAGGCTTGCGAGGCATAAACGGTGGGCAGGCGCTTGAACTCCTTCTCGAAGGCGGCGACGAATTTCCTGTTTGCCGCGTTGTCGAGGTCGATCGCCCAGTGGGCGGTGTCGAACAGGCCGAGCGTGGCGTCGCCGACCGGGCGGATGATGTCCTGGTCATCGCCGAACCCCGGCACCAGCAGCGGGATGTCCTTCGAGAGGCCCGCGGCGACGAACTGCTTGATGAAGTTCACGCCCATGCCGCCGGGCAGGAAGATGTAGAGCGCGTCGGGCTTGGCGGCGCGCACCTGCGCGAGCTCGGCAGCGTAGTCGAGCTGGCCGAGTTGCGTGTAAACCTCGGCGACAACATTGCCCTTGTAGTAGCGCTTGAAGCCGGTGAGCGAATCCTTGCCCGCCTGGTAGTTGGGGGCGATGAGGTAGGTGTTCTTGTAGCCGCGGTTGGTCGCGTGCTGGCCCGCCGCCTCGTGGTACGCGTCGTTCGGCCAGGAAGCGACGAAGAGGTAGGGATTGCAGTCCTTGCCGGCCATCGGCGAGGGCGCGGCGTTCGGGCTGACGTAGATCGTCTTGTTCTCGAACGCGAGCGGCACGGAGGCGAGCATGATGTTCGAGAAGACGATGCCGGTGAGGAAGTTCACCTTGTCGACCTTGAGGTTCTTCTCCGCCAGCTGGCGGCCGACATCGGGCTTGAACTGATCGTCGCCGACGATCACTTCGGCGGGCAATCCGCCGAGCTTGCCGCCGTTCAGCTTCACCGCGAGCTGGAACGCATCGCGGATGTCCGAGCCGATCGCGGCGTTCGGTCCCGAGAGCGTGGTGATCAAGCCGACCTTCACTCGATCCGCGCCGTGCGCGCCCGTGACGAACGTGAGCGATACGGCGAGCAACGCGGCGAACGATTTGATTTTCATGGGATTTCCCTCCTGCGATTGATTCTACAATATGAATATGCCGTTTCGCGCCCGAGTTCCCGATGGCCAAGCGCTCAAAAGGAACGCCGACGCGGCAGCGGTGAAGCGCCGCGCGCTCGAGCTGGGCGCCGATCTCGCCGGCATCGCCAGCGCCGCGACGCTCAACGCCTTCCCGCCCGATCCGCGCTGGCCGCAGACGCCGGAGCGCATCTCGCCGTATATCAAGAGCGTGATCGTGCTGGTGCAGCGCATTCCCGCCGGCTGTTTTCGCGCCAAGAGCAACGTGCCGGTGCAGTACATGGACATGCTGGTGCTGCGCAAGATGGACAAGATCGCCTACCGCCTCGCCAGCGAGCTGGAGCTGGCAGGGCATCCGACTTTCGTCACCGCCGCGCAGGAGACGGACTGGAACTACAAGAAAGCGTCCTATGGGCGCCTGTCGACGCGCCACCTCGGCGTCGAGGCGGGCCTCGGCACCCTCGGCCTCGAGGTCAACATCCTTACACCGGAATTTGGACCAAGGGTTTACTTGACCGGAATACTGACGGAGCACGAGCTCGAGCCCGACCAGCGCATCACCGAGCAGGTGTGCATCGGCGAGTCGTGCAGTCGCTGCCTGCATTCCTGCCCGCCCAACGCGGTGCTGCACTGGGGCATCGACAAGCGCGCCTGCGCCACCGAGGCGCAGGAGTTCGGCTTCATGACCATGCTGCAGTTCATGGACCGGGTCATCGATGCGCCTTCTGCCGAGAAATCCAGACTGTTGAAGACGGTCGACCTGTTCGGCTTCTGGCAGGGGTTGCTGCGCGTCGTCGGCTCGTTCGGCGATTGCCCGCGCTGCCTGGCGGTCTGCCCGGTCGGCAACGACTACCACGCTCACCTCGCGGAGATCCAGAAGTACATTCCCGAGAAAACGCCGGAGAAAGTCGCTCTTCACCAAAAATACAAGAGCGACCGCAAGTCGGGCGCCGACCTGCCCGGCCTGTCGAAGTGGAACGTGCGCTGGGTCGGCGAAGAAGGCTACAAGGGCATGGTCGCGAAGCAGCTGCAGGAATTCAAGAAGAAGCAGCATGGAAATTCTTAAGAAGAAAATCACCGCGGCGGACGTCAAGCGCAAAGCGCTCGAGCTCGGCGCCGATCTCGTCGGCATCGCCGACGGAAAAACCATCGACGCCTCGCACCTCACCGAGCTCGATGCCGGCCGGGTGATCGTGCTGGCCAAGCGGCTCAACGAGGGCGTGGCGCGCATCACGCGCTGGAACGACCGCCACAAGTACTACAACGACGAGCTGACCCTCACGCATCTCGAAGAGACCTCGCTCGAGCTCGTCTACTGGCTGGAGGACTGCGGTTATCCGGCGCTGATCGTGCCGCCGACGCACATGGATCCTTCCAAGTACGAAAATCCGCAGGCGCACCTCGAGCCGATCCTTTCCCTCTCGCAGGCGGCGGTCGAGGCGGGTCTCGGCACGCTCGGCCTCAACCTCCAGCTCCTGACGCCCGAATACGGCCCGCGCGTCATGCTCGCCGCCGTCCTCTGCAGCGTCGAGGTCGAGTGCGACAAGCCGATGAGCGAGGCGCTGTGCAAAGGTCCGACCTGCGGCCGCTGCCTGAAGACCTGCCCGGGCGACGCGGTGAAGGAGTGGGGCCGCGACTGGAACGCCTGCGACAAGCACCGGTCCCCCCACGGCTTCGCCCAGCTGACCGACCACCTGGATCGCATCATCCAGGAAGGCGATGCGAAGAAAAGAAAGGATCTGCTGCGCTCGGAGGACAGCTTCAACCTCTGGCAGAGCATCCTGCGCGGCGCCGGCGTGGTCACCGGCTGCCGGCGCTGCGCCGACGTCTGCCCGGTCGGCGCCGACTACGCCATGCTCGCCGACGCGCTGGAAGAAATCCCGGAGAACACACCCGAGAAGGAGCGCCGCCTCGCGGCGATGAAGGGCGAGGTTCCCGCGGGGCAAAAGCGCTTCATCGGCTTCCTCAAAGTCCTCTGAACCTCCCGAAGAGCCGGAAAGAGATCTCCCAGCTGCAAAGCACGCGCAAGCGTGCCGCAGCGGAGCGCGCCCTCCTTTCCCCGTTCTGGAAGAAAAGAATGCCGAAGATCGATTTCGGCAAGCTCGACGATCCCGAGGTCTGGCGCAAGATCCCGATCCTCGACAAGGACACGCTGCGCGCGCTGAGCGACACGCAGTTCTATGGCGAGTTCTGCCATACCCAGCACGACGGCATCGCCGAGTTCTGGCGCTCGGGCGGCGTCACCGGCCAGCCGCTCTTCTATCCGCGCAGCTTCAAGGACATCGAGGTGGGCCTGGAGTCGTTCGCGCGCACCTTCGATTGCGCCGGCGCTGAGCGGGGCGAGCGCGCGCACATCTCCTTCCCGCTCGGCATCCACCCCGTCGGCCAGATCTACGCGCGCTGCGCGACCTCGCGCGGCATCACCGTCAACTGGGCGGGCTCGGGCACCTCGACGCCCTCGGCGCTGCAGCTCGAGCTGATCCAGCGCCTGAAGCCGAGCATCCTGCTCGGCATGTCGAGCTACGCACTGCACCTGGCGAACCTTGCCGAGGCGCGGGGTATTGAATTGACTTCAATAAAAAGGATCATGACGTCGGCCGAGCCTGTCTCTCAGGCGAAGCGCGACAAGATCGAGCGCACCTTCGGCGCCAGGGTGACCGACAACTTCGGCATGACCGAGGCCGGCATGATGGGCAGCGAGGACGTCCCCGGCCTGGGCTTTCGCATCTGGAGCGACCTTTACTTCATCGAAGTGCTCGATCCGAAATCGCTCGAGCCGGCGAAGGAGGGCGAGGTCGGCACGCTGGTGGTGACGGCGCTGCAGACCAACAACGTCACGCCGTTCCTGCGCTGGAGCTCGGGCGACCTGGTGACCTACAGCGAGGCGGACGACGGGGCGGGACCGTTTTCGGTGTTTCCGCGCATCAAGCACGCGCACCGCACCGCCGGCTTCTTCAAGATCCGCGGCGTCAACCTCGGCCACCAGGACCTGGAGGACTTCCTCTTCCGTTACGCCGAGGTGGGCGACTTCCGCGCCGAGGCGCTGAACGAGGGCGACAACGACGTCCTGCGGCTCTGCATCGAGGTGAAGAAGGGCGTCGAGCAGCAGGTCCTGATCAAACTCATCGCGGCGAAGGTCAAGGAAACCTTCGAGCTCGCGCCTCAGGTCGTCGTGCTCGAGACCGGAACCCTGGCGAAAGAATTCGAAGCCAACGTCAAGGCAGCGCGCTTCGTCGACCGCCGCGGCTAGCCGCTCACTGCACGTTGAAGCGCCAGCGGACGGTGAGGTTGCCGGCCTCGCCGAACTCGCCTTTCAACGGCACCACCTGTTCGCCCGCCTGGCTTCGCCACCCGCCCTTGAGCGCCACGGTGAGCGGCTTGTCGTACGCTACGCCGGCGCGAAAACTGTGCTGCTTCTTCTGCGGGCCCTTGGGGTCCTCGCTGCGCGAAGGCTCATCGGTCGTGATCGTCTCGGTGTAGGGCAGCGGGAGCAGCGGCGCTGGCAGGCGGAGCGTGAGCGTGTTCTTGCCCGTATCCACCTCCACCGCCGAGATGCCGGTGGCGGCGACGCGGTTCTTTTTCGCCTCCCGCGGCAGCGACAGGTCTCCCGAGCCTTTGCGCACTTCGTCGCGGGTGCAGCGTTGGCGCGGCCGCTTCGCGCACAGCGGATCGGGCACGGAGACGTGCACGGTCTCGTCGATGAGGTAGCTGCCCGTTTGTGCAGTGGCGCGCCACGCCTGGTAGCGCGGCGCGTCGGGCGTGCCGAGCGCCTGCATGTCCTTCTTCGCGTTCATCGCCGCGTCCATCTTGGGCGTGCCGCGCATCGCCGCGCCCATTTTCTGTGACTCGCGGGTAAGGCAGGCTTCGTCTTCGCCGCACTTGGCCATGATCTTCTGCACGTCGGCCATCATCGGCTCCATCTGCGCCTGCACGGCCTGGGCCTTCCTGGTCTTGTCCTTCAGAGCGGCCATCTGCGATGCATCGGCGGCCTGCAGCGTCGGCAGGGCGGAACTGGGCTGCGCGGCGAGGTCGGCCACCAGGTTGACGCTGCGCCGGACCCGCCATTCGTACGGGTCGTACATGCCTTCGCTGCGCTTCTTGCCGGTCGACTCGTAGACGTAGTCGACGGTGAGCGTGGCCTTCGCACCGATAGGCGCGAAAGCGTCTGCCGCATGGGCTGCCGGCATCATGACCGCCGCCACAGCCGCCGCGACCGTTCGTATCAGATTGCGCACATTGTTCCCCTTGGTTGGCCGCGCGAGGTCCCATCGTCCGAAAGCGCAGCGATTCAGTCTGACAGCATTACCACCTTGAAGGCGAGCATCATGAGCTTTGGCCGCTGATCTAGGGGTTGACGCGACCCCAGAAGAGGCCGACCCAGACGAAGACGGCCAGCAGGAACGCGCCCAGCCATCCGTACACCGCCATCGCACCCGTATGCGCCAGCGGATTGAGCACTGCGTACGAGGGGATGGCCGGATCGTAGTGCACGCGCACTTTCATTCCCTCCCGGTAGGGTTTCACCAGCGCCAGGGCGCTTTCGTGCGCCATTGACGCAGTCTCGCCGACAAACATCCGCGCGCCTGAATAAGTCCGGCCCCGGACCGTGTAGGAGAACTCGACGATCGGCAGGAACCACTCTGTCTGCGAGCCGGAGTCATTGGTCGTGCTGCTGCCTGCATGCTTGATCGATACATGCTTGATGGTCGCCTCCACGCTGGGCCACGAGCGCGCCCGCCAGGCGCGCTCGTGCATGTAAAAAGCATAGCCGAGCGAGACCGCGCCGAAGGATCCAGTGACAAGCATCAAGAATGTTTTGTCTGTCACGGGCCCGTGCTCCCCTGGTGCAAGAGCGCCACCGCTTGCGCCGAAGTGAGCACGTCGCCGAACTGCTGGATCATGTTCTCGAGGGTCGCGCGGTGCTCGTCGTCCGAAAGCGCGGCGGTGCAGTCTGACAGCATTACCACCTTGTAGTCGAGCATCATCGCGTCGCGCGCGGTGCATTCGCAGCAGACGTTGGTCTTCGTTCCGGCGATGAGGAGCGTGTCGATGCCCCGTTCCCGCAGCTTCTTTTCAAAATCGTTCTTGATGAAGGCGCTGTAGCGGTTCTTCGCCACGCGCAGGTCGCCCGGCTCGGTCTTCAATGCCGGGAAAAGCTTCTGCAGTTCCGAGCCCCCGGTGAGCGCGGCCGCCGCCTTTGCTCGGTCCGAAACGAACGCGCCGAAGAACCCTTCCCAGTCTTTGCCGTCCCTGCTGTTTTCGTGCAGTACCCAGATGACCGGCACGCCGCGCTTGCGAAGCTCGGTGGCGAGGCGGTTGATCGCCGGCACGATCTCGCGCGCCGCCGGTACCTCGACCGGCGCGCCGGGGGCGACGAAGGCGTTCTGCATGTCGATGACGAGCAGCGCGGTCTTCTTCG
Organism: Betaproteobacteria bacterium; assembly: GCA_034668045.1. Classification (GTDB taxonomy): domain Bacteria; phylum Pseudomonadota; class Gammaproteobacteria; order Burkholderiales; family SG8-39; genus SCGC-AG-212-J23. Next base: position 19,638 of record JAXDQC010000149.1, read on the forward strand.
GGTCGAGCGAGTCGAAGAGGTGCAGCTTGCCGCGGCGCGCGACGACCCGCGCGACGATCTCGGGGCGAATTTCAGCCGAGCGCATCGAGATGCTCAGCCATGCGCTTTCTCGCCTTCTCGTCGGGCATGGGGCCCTGGCCGGCCCCAAGGTTATCCCGCATATGTTCCGGTCTCCCGGTGCCGGGGATGGCGCAGGTCACCGCCGGGTGCGAGACGATCCACTTGAGGAAATACTGCGCCCAGCTCGTGATGCCGAGCTCCGCGGCCCACGGCGGCAGCGCTTTTCCCTTTGTCGTCCTGAACAAGCTGCCTTCCTGGAACGGCCGGTTGATGATCACCGCGACCTTCTTCTCGCGCGCGAGGGGGAGGATGCGCTGCTCCGCCTCCCGCTCGCCGAGCGAATAGTTGATCTGCAGGAAGTCCCAGGGATTCGCCTTCAGCTCGCGCTCGACCGCGGCGTAGGCGGAGGAGGTGTAGTGCGTGATGCCGATATTGCGGACCTTGCCCGCCGCTTTCATGTCGCGCAGGGTTTTCGCGTGCGTCGAAACATCGACCAGGTTATGCACCTGCAGGAGGTCCATCTGCTGGACGCGCAGGCGCTGGAAGGAGGTCTCCATCTGCCGGATGCCTTCGTCGCGGCCCTGGGTCCAGACCTTGGTGGCGACGAAGAGCTTCGGGCGCAGGCCGAGCTCGGCGATGAGATCGCCCGCCACCGTCTCGGAGGAGCCGTACATCGGCGAGGAGTCGACGACGTTGCCGTCGAGCAGCTTCAGCACCTCGCGCAGCGGCGCGCGTGCCGCGGCATCGCTGCCGACGTCGAAGGTCTGCCAGGTGCCGAGGCCGATTTTGGGAAGGTTCATTTTCTGCTGAGGAAGAACATTGCCGGCATAGAGGCCCAGACCCGCGGCGAGAAGCGTTCGTCTGCGCGAGTCCATGGAGCGATTCTAGCTGTGATAGCCTGCGCCGCTATGAAACGACGCGCATTCCTCTCCGTATTCCTGGCGGCCGCGGCTCTTCCGGCCTTTGCCCAAGCGAAGCCGATGAAGATCGGCGTCATCGGCTCGGGCCGCATCGGCTCGACCCTCGGCGGCCTGTGGGTGAAGGCGGGCCACGAGGTCATGTTCTCCGACCGCGACCCGGAGCAGGTGAAGCGCGCGATCGACGGCCTCGGCCCGCGCGCGCGGGCCGGCAGCGTGCAGGAGGCGGTGGCGTTCGGCGACGCGATCCTGATCGCCGTGCCGTACGCGGCGCTACCAGCGATCCGTGACCAGGTTGGCGCGCAGCTCAAAGGCAAGGTCGTCATCGATCCCAACAATCCCGTGCCGTCGCGTGACGGCGAAATGGGCGCGCAGGCGAAGGAGAAGGGCGCCGGAGTATCGAGCGCGGCACTGCTGCCCGGGACGCGCATCGTGCGCAGCTTCAATTCCTGGGGCTACGCGACGATGGCGCGCGAGGCGAACCGCCCGGCGCCGCGCATGGCGCTGCCCGTGGCCGCGGATGACGCCGGCGCGCTGAAGACGGGCATGCAGCTCGTTGCCGATGCCGGCTTCGACCCGGTGAACGCCGGCTCGCTCGCCGCGTCGAAGGCCTTCGATCTGGGCTCGTCCGTCTCGGGCAAGGTGATGACCGCCGAGGAACTCCGCAAGGCCCTCTCGCTCAAGTGAGTTGGCTCAATCGGGTCGTCGCCGTACGACCCGAAGAAGTACGGGCGATGCTGTGGTCGTTCGCGTATTTCTTCTGCCTGCTCTCCGGCTACTACATCCTGCGGCCGCTGCGGGACGAGATGGGCGTCGCGGGCGGCGTGCGGAACCTGCAGTGGCTGTTCACCGCGACCTTCCTCGTCATGCTTGCGGCGGTGCCGATCTACGGCGCGCTGGTCGCGCGCCTGCCGCGCCGCCTCTTCATCCCGCTCGTCTATCACTTCTTCGTCGCCAACCTGCTGATCTTCTGGCTGCTGCTGACCCTCGACGTCGAGCGGCAGACGGTCGCCCGCGTGTTCTTCGTCTGGATCAGCGTCTTCGTCCTGTTCGCGGTCTCGGTCTTCTGGTCGTTCATGGCGGATCTCTTCAGCTCCGAGCAGAGCAAGCGCCTGTACGGCTTCATCGCCGCCGGCGGCAGCGCCGGCGCGCTCGCCGGGCCGGCGCTCACCATCGGCCTGGCCGAGAGCATCGGCGCGGTGAACCTGCTCATCGTCGCCGCGCTGCTGCTCGAGGGCGCCGTGTTCTGCGCGATGCGCCTCGATGTGAAGAACGAGACCCGGGAAAAAGCGGTCGGCGGCGGCGCCATCGACGGCCTGATGATGGTGCTGCGCTCCCCCTATATCGCCGGCGTCATGCTCTGGGTGTCGCTCATGTCGGTGGCCGCGACCTTCCTCTACTTCGAGCAGGCGGCGATCGTCGCCGCCGCCTCCGACGACCCGGCGGTGCGCACGCGCATCTTCGCCGCCGTCGACCTCGCCGTCGGCGTGCTGACGATCGCGGTGCAGTTTTTCGCCACCGGCAAGCTGATCGAGCGCTTCGGCATCGGCGCCGCGCTCGCGCTCCTGCCGCTCGTCTTCGCGGCGGGATTCGCGGTCCTCGCCGCCGCGCCCATCCTGGCCGTGGTGATCGCCTTCCAGGCGCTGCAGCGCACCGCCAACTTCGCCATCTCCAATCCGGCGCGCGAGGCGCTGTTCACGGTGGTCGCGCGGGATGAGAAGTACAAGGCGAAGAACGTGGTCGATATCGTCGCGGTGCGCGGCGCCGACGCGGCGGGCGGCTGGTTGTTCACCGCGCTGCGCTCGCTCGGCATGGAAGTGCGCTCGATTCCGCTCGCCGCGATCCTGCTCGCGGTCGGCGGTGTCCTGCTTGCTGCCGCGCTCGGGCGCGCGCAGGAACGGCGGGCCGCGACGCCTAAGCTATAGTAGGCGGCAAGGGGGGGCTCATGGGCTGGATCGTTCTGGCAGTGATCGTCGCGCTCGCCATCTGGGCGATCGCGATCTACAACGGGCTGGTGGCGCTGCGCAACCGCTTCAAGAATGCGTTTGCGCAGATCGACGTGCAGCTCAAGCGCCGCTACGACCTGATCCCCAACCTGGTCGAGACGGTAAAGGGCTACATCAAGCACGAGCGCGAGACTCTGGAGGCGGTGATCAAAGCGCGCAACCAGGCCGTCG
>JAXDQC010000150.1:0-11885 GCA_034668045.1 Betaproteobacteria bacterium
AGGGCGGTATTGCTGGCGCTCCTGCTCTTCGCCTGGGCATCGACGCCGCGCGCCGAGCTTCGCCCCAAGTGGGAGCTCGGCTTCGGCGCGACCGGGTTCACGCTGCCCGATTACCGAGGCTCGGACGAGCGGCGCGCCTATCTCTTTCCGCTGCCCTTTCTCGTCTACCGCGGCGAGTCGCTGCGCGTCGACCGTCAGGGCGTGCGCGGCATCTTTTTCGAGTCCGATCGAGTGCAGTTCGACTTCAGCATCAATGGCACGCCGCCGGTGGACAGCTCGAAGAACCAGGCGCGCCAGGGCATGCCCGACCTCGATCCGACGCTCGAGATCGGCCCCTTGGTGAACCTCACCCTGCTGCGCGACAAGGCGGCGGGAACCCAGCTCGATTTGCGCCTGCCCATGCGGGCGGTCATCGCCACTGATTTCTCCCACGCGCAAGGCGCGGGCTGGGTTTTCAGTCCGAATCTGGCGTTGAACCTGCGGCCCGACGTCGGCGGCCGGTGGAACCTCGGCGTAAACACCGGCCCGATCTTCGCCACGAGCAAATACCACGAGTACTACTACGGCGTGGCGCCGCAGTTCGCGATGCCTGACCGGCCGGCCTATTCCGCGCGCGGCGGCTATTCAGGATGGATGGGGCTGGTGTCGCTGTCTCGCCGCTACCAGAAGTTCTGGGTCGGCGGCTTCGCGCGCTACGACGTTCTGAGCGGCGCCGTCTTCGAGGACAGCCCCCTGGTACGGCGTCACTCCGCCTATATGGCGGGCATCGCGCTCGCCTGGATCATCGCCGAGTCGGAGCGCAAGGTCGAGGTGTCCGAGCCTTACTACTAGCCGGCGCTGTTACCCGGCAATGCGGGCGGCGAGCAGGACCCCCATCGCGGCGGCGACGATCAGCGAGGCCACGGCGATGACCCAGCCCGCCGCGTGCGGCGAGCCTTCGACGATCACCTCCAGGGGAAGGCGCATCGCCTCGCCGGCGGGCGGCAGGACGTGGCGGGTCGAATACCACTTGTTCAGTCGCGCTTCCAGGGCGACCAGCCGGCCGGGAAAGAAAAGGATCAGCACCGCCACCACCACCGCGAGCACGCTGCCCACGACCAGGAACCACTTCACAGTCTGCAGCGCGATGCCGGTAATGAACCAGCGCCGCAGGTTCACACCCAGGATCAATGCGGCGCGCGGAATCTCGATCCGCAGCAGCAGGACATAAAGGGCGAAGACGCCGCCGAAGAGGAGGAACAGCGCGAGCAGCACCCGCCCGTTCCTTGACACGATGCTGACCGTCCGCGGAATCTCGGCCTGCTTGAGAGCGCGCCGCGTCGACACCCAGCGGTTCATCGACCGCATGAAGACGAGCGCCTTCTCGGTGCGGAAGACCAGCGCGAACCCCATGGCAGCGCTCGCGATCCCGCCGAGGAGCAGGCAGATCACCATGGTCGGCACGATCACGCGCTCGAGCAGCATCAGTACGGTCATCGGGTTCCCCTTTTTATCTTTCTTTACGCGTGCCGGGGATTCTATACGTGGGCACGCGGATTGCTGATTACCCCGTATCTGCTTATGGAGGTTTGAGATGGAACAGCTTCAACGGTGGCGGCGCAGGCAAGAAGGCAAATTGGGCTACATCCTGCTATGGGCCCTGGGCGTGCCGATCCCCGTGTTATTCGTGCTCTTTCTGCTGCGCGGCTGCACTTGATGTTGTTTTTACAAAGGAGATGACATGGGTAAATCCCTGATTGCAGTGATTCTCGCTTGCGCGACCACGATCGGCCTGAGCGCGTGCGCCAGCAAAGGCGAAACCGTCGGCACGGTCGGCGGTGCTGTGGCCGGTGGCGCGATCGGCTCGGCGGCGACCGGCGGCAGTGCCGTCGGCACCGTCGGCGGTGCCGCGCTTGGCGGCGCGGTCGGCAACGAAGCCGGCCGGCGCTACGAAGACCGCCACCGCTAGCCGTCCGCAAGGAGAGTAAAAGGGCACCTGGACGGTGCCCTTTTTATTTGCTTTCGAAGCTCTTCAGCGCGACGCGACCATTGAGAAAGCGCACGTTGATCGCGGCGTCGTCACTGACCCAGCTCGAGGAGGTTCCGGACAAGCCGAGCAGGCCGATACTGTTCGACCGGTTCGGCTTGCCAAGCAGGGTCATCACGTCCTGCTCGCTCATGCCGTCCTCGATCCGGGTGTAGTTATCCTGCGTGACCTTGGCGCAGCCGCAGAGGAGAAGCACCGCGGCGATAGGTGCTAGGAGGCGTGTTTTCATGGCCCAACTATAATCCAGGCATGGGGCAGATGCAGGAGCTGAAGACCGTTTCGGCAGCCGAGCAGGCGGTGCGCGCCGACCTCGCCGCGGCGTTCCGTCTCGCCGTCCGCCTCGATCTCCACGAGGGCGTGTGCAATCACTTCAGCGCCATGCTCGACGGCCAGCGCTTCCTGCTCAACAGCTATGGCTTGCACTGGAGCGAGGTCACCGCTTCCAACCTGGTGGCGCTCGATGCCGACGGCAATGTGCTCCGGGGCACAGGCGAGATCGAGAAGACCGCATTCATGATCCACTCGCGCATCCACCTCGCGAATCCGCGGGCGAAGTGCGTGCTGCATACGCACATGCCGCATGCCACGGCGCTGACGCTGCTCGAGGGCGGGCGCCTGGAGATGGTCGAGCAGAACGCGCTGCGCTTCCACGACGATATAGCCTACGACGACACCTATAACGGCCTGGTGGTCGACACCGCCGAAGGCGATCGCCTGGCGCGCGTGCTCGGCAAGAAACGCGTCCTGTTCCTCGCCAACCACGGCATCATCGTCGTCGGCCCGACGGTGGCCGAGGCCTTCGATGCGCTCTACTACCTCGAGCGTGCCTGCCGATTGCAGGTGCTGGCGCGCTCGATGGGAGGCAACCTCCGGCAGGTCCGGCCCGAGGTGGTGAGCGACACGTACCGCATGATCCTCGCCGACACGCCCAAGTACGCGGGCGCGCATTTCAGCGCCCTGAAGCGGATCCTCGACCGCGAGGAGTCCGGCTATTCCGGCTGAGCGGGTGCGGGTGCAGGTGCGCCCGGCAACGCCCGCCGACCTCGGCGCGGTGCACGCGATCTATGCCCACCACGTCCTGAAAGGACTCGCCTCGTTCGAGGAAGTGCCGCCGTCGCGGGAAGAGATCGCGCGGCGCTACGAGGAAGTGGCCGGCAAGGGCCTGCCATGGATCGTCGCGCAGTACGGCGACGCGATCGCCGGCTACGGCTACTGCACCCTCTACCGCACGCGCTCCGCGTACCGCCACAGCCTCGAGGACTCCATCTATGTGCGGCACGACATGCATGGCCGCGGCATCGGCACCGCGCTGCTGGCCGAGCTGATCCGGCTCTGCGAAGCGGCGGGCTATCGTCAGCTGATCGCCGTGATCGGCGACAGCGCCCATGCCGCGTCGATCAACCTGCACGCGGCGGCGGGCTTCCTGCGCGTCGGTACGCTCCGTTCGGTGGGCTTCAAGTTCGGCCGCTGGGTGGACAGCGTCATCATGCAGCGTCCCTTGGGGTCGGGGGACGGCAGTCCCCCTTAAATGCGGGGCGGGAGACGCTAAGGCACCGTAAGCACCACCTTGCCCTTGACCTGGCGAGCGGCCATCAGCTTCAACGCTTCGGCGGCTTTTTCCAGAGGGAATTTCCTCGACACGTGCGGCCGCAGCTTGCCGGCTTCGTACCAGGCGGCGATCTGCCGCAGGCTGTCGGCGAATTCTTTCGGCTCGCGGCGCGCGAAATCGCCCCAGAAGACGCCGACCACCGACGCGCCCTTGAGCAGCGCCAGGTTGAGCGGCAGCTTGGGAATCTCGCCCGCGGCGAAGCCGACGACGAGCAGGCGTCCGCGCCAGGCAATGGAGCGAAACGCGAGCTCGGTGTAGGGACCGCCGACCGGGTCGTAGACGACGTCGGGGCCGCGGCCGGCGGTGAGAACCTTGATCCGCTCACGCAGATCCTCACTCGCGTAGTTGATCGTTTCATCGGCGCCGTGCTCGCGGCAGACGGCGAGCTTTTCCTCGCTCGAGGCGCAGGCGATGACACGGGCGCCGAGCGCCTTGCCGATCTCGACCGCGGCGAGGCCGACGCCCCCCGCGGCGCCGAGCACGAGAAGCGTCTCGCCGGCGGCGAGCGCGGCGCGATCGCGCAGCGCGTGGTCGGAGGTCGCGTAGGTGAGCAGGAACGCCGCGCCTTCCTCGAAGCTCATTTTCCCGGGAAGCCGCGAGAGCCGCGACGCCTCGGTCTTCACTTCCTCGGCGAAGGCGCCGTAGGTCGTGAACGCCATCACGCGCTCGCCTGCCTTCCAGCCGCCCACGCCTTCGCCGACTTCCTTGACCACGCCGGCGAGCTCGCTGCCCGGCGAGAAGGGCAGCGGCGGCTTGAACTGGTACTTGTTCTCGATGATGAGGACATCGGGGAAGTTGACGCTCGCCGCCCTGACCGTGATCACCACCTCGCCCGGACCGGGGCGGGGCGAGGGCAGGTCCTTGACGACCAGCGAGTCGGGAGGGCCGTACTTCTCGCATATAACGGCCTTCAAGAGCAGACAGCCTTCATGAGCGCGCGGCGAGGCCGCCGTCGACGGTGAGGATGCAGCCGCTGGTGTAGGCGGAGCGCTCCGAAGCGAGGAACAGCACGGCGTTGGCGATCTCCTCGGCCTTGCCGGGACGGCCGAACGACATGTTCTTGAACAGCTCCTCGTAGCGCTTCGCGTCGCCCAGCAGGGTTTCGGCGCGCTGGCGGTAAAGGGTGATGAGGCGGTCGGTCGCCGTCGGTCCGGGATTGATGCCGAGCACGCGGATGCCGTCGGCGTGGGAGGCGCCGCCGAGCGCCCGCGTAAAGGCCATCAGCCCGGCGTTGCCGGTGCTGCCGGCGATGTACGCGGCATCGAGTTTCTCGCCCGCGGAGCCGATGATGTTGACGATCACGCCCGACTTTCGCTGCTTCATTCCGGCGTAGATCACGCGCGTGAGGTTGATGTAGCCGAAGACCTTCAGCTCCCAGGCGCGGCGCCAGGTCTCCTCGTCGACCTTGAGCAGATCGCCTCCGGGGATGGCGCCGGCATTGTTGACCAGGATGTCGAGCTCGCCGGCCCAGCGCGCCAGCTCCTCCGCCGCGCCGCGCTGCGAAATGTCGATCGCCTTCGCGTCCGGGCCGGCGGCGGGATTTCGCGAGGCGATCCTGACCTTGGCGCCCTCGGCGGCGAAGGCCTCGGCGCAGGCGCGGCCGATGCCCTTCGAGCCGCCGGTGACGAGCACGCGCTTCCCCGAGAGGTTTAAATCCATATATCTTCGCCATTATGCCAATGCTGACCACCGACGATGGCGTGCGTTTGCACTGCGAGGAGGCGGGCAGCGGCACGCCGATCGTGTTCGTGCATGAGTTCGCCGGCGATGCGCGCAGCTGGGAGCCGCAGCTGCGGCACTTCGCGCGCCGCTACCGATGCATCGCCTACAACGCGCGCGGCTATCCGCCCTCCGACGTTCCCGAGGACTTCGAGCGCTATTCGCAGGCACGCGCGCGCGACGACATCCGCGCCGTGCTCGACGCCTTGCGCATCGAGCGCGCCCACATCGTCGGCCTTTCCATGGGCGCCAACGCGACGCTGCACTTCGGCCTCACCTATCCCCAGCGCGCGCTTTCGCTCACCTTCGCCGGCGGCGGCTACGGCTCGCATCCGGCGACGCACGCGAAGTTCCAGCAGGACTCGCGCGCCAACGCCGAGACCATCCGCCGCCAAGGCCTCGCGCACTTTGTCGACACCTACGGGCGGGGCCCTGCGCGCGTGCAGATGCAGAACAAGGACCCGCGCGCCTTCGACGAGTACCTGCGCCAGTTCGGCGAGCATTCGGCCGCCGGCGCGATCAACACGCTGCTCGGCGTGCAGGCGCGCCGGCCTTCGTTTTACGACATGACCGAGGAGCTCTCGCGTCTCCAGGTGCCGCTCCTCGTCATGACCGGCGACGAGGACGAGCCGAGCATCGAGGCGAGCATCATGGTGAAGCGCTGCGCGCCGGCCGCCAGCCTGGCGGTGCTGCCCAAGAGCGGCCACGGCATCAACCTCGAGGAGCCGGCGCTCTTCAACCACCTGCTCGAGGCCTTCCTGCACCAGGTCGAGATGGGACGCTGGCTGTCGCGCGATCCGCGCTCGACCCTCGCCTCGATCCACGGCCCCTCGGGGCCGCCCGTGAGACGGCCTTGACCCTCCTGGTCGAGAAGCGCGGCGAGGTCGGCTGGATCGTCTTCAACCAGCCCGCCAAGCGCAACGCCATCAACAACGCCATGTGGCGCGGCATCCCTGCCGCGATGCGGCAGTTCGACGTCGATGCCGGCGTGCGCTGCGTCGCGTTTCGCGGTGCCGGCACGGAAGCGTTCTCCGCCGGCGCCGATATCTCGGAGTTCCAGAAGATCCGCGCCGAGCGGCAATCGGTGTCGCAGTACGACGGCCTGCTCGACGAGGTGCTGCACGCCATCCAGGGCTCGCGCAAGCCTTCGCTGGCGATGATCCACGGCTTCTGCATGGGCGGCGGCCTGGAGGTCGCGCTCGCCTGCGATCTGCGCTATTGCGGCGAGTCGGCGAAGTTCGCCATTCCTGCGGCGAAGCTCGGCCTCGCCTACAACGTCGAGGGGCACAAGCGCTTGCTGGAGACCGTCGGTCATGCGCGCGCTCGCGAGATCATGTTTCTCGGCCGCCGTTACGATGCCGCAGAAGGCATCGCCATGGGCCTGGTGCATGAAGTCGTCGCCGACGCCGATCTGGATGTTTTTGTCGAAGAAAAACTGCAGACCTTGACCGAGAACGCACCGCTCGCGATCGCCAACTCGAAGACCATCATCGAGGAATACGTCAAGTCCTCCGGCCTGCCCGACGCGGCGCGCATGAACGCGGCGATCGACCGCTGCGCCCGCAGCGCCGACTATGAGGAAGGGCGGCGCGCCTTCATGGAGAAGCGCAAGCCGCGCTTCGAGGGGAAATGAAGCTCAAGCTCAAGGTCCGGGCGATCCGCGTGCGTGCCGTGTCCGCGCCCATCAGGCGGCCGCTGGTGACGAGCGTTGGGACGGTGGCGAGCGCGGCGCTAATCCTCATCGACCTGCAGACCGACGGCGGCATCACCGGGCGCTCGTATCTCTTCGCCATCGGCAAGCACAACCTCGCGCCGATCGCGAAGCTCGTCGAGGCGATGGCCGAGATGGTGAAGGGCGACGAGCTCTCGCCGCTCGATCTCGAGCGCAAGCTGCGCGCCAAATACGCGCTTCTCGGCGTGCACAACATCGTCCTCTTCGCCCTCGCCGGCATCGACGCCGCGGCGTGGGACGCTTGGGCGCAGGCGCTCGGCCAGCCGCTGGTGCGCCTGCTCGGCGCGGCGCCGCGGCCGATCCCGGCCTACAACTCCAACGGCCTCGGCCTGCTGCCGCTCAAGGAGCTGCCCAAGGCGGCAACCGATCTCCTCAAGGGCGGCTTCGGCGCAGTGAAGCTGCGTCTGGGCCGCGCCCGCGCGCAGGACGATATCGAGGCGCTGCGCACGGTGAAGAAGGCGCTCGGCCCCCAGGTGAAGCTGATGGTCGACTTCAACCAGGGCCTGTCGGTTGCCGAGGCGATTCGCCGCGGGCACATGATCGACGACGAGGGCGGCGTCGAATGGATCGAGGAGCCGGTGCGGGCGGATGATTTTTCGGGATGCGGTTCAGTCCGGAAAGAAATCCGCACACCGATCCAGATCGGCGAGAACTTCATGGGCCCGGAGCAGATGGCGCAGGCGCTCGCCGCCGGCGCGAGCGACTACGTCATGCCGGATCTCGAGCGGATCGGCGGCGTCACCGGCTGGATGCGCGCCGCGGCGCTCGCGCAGGGCGCCGGCCTCGAGATGTCGAGCCACCTCTTTCCGGAGGCGAGCGCGCATCTGCTTGCGGCGACTCCCACCTGCCACTGGCTCGAGTACGTCGACTGGGCCGAGGCGGTGCTGAAGGATCCGCTGCAGGTGAAGGACGGCTTCGCGACCATTCCCGAGCGGCCCGGTACCGGCGTCAGCTGGGACGAGAAGGCCGTGAAGAAGCACATCGTGTGATGTTCACCCGGCACTACGCGCATTGGCCGGAGGGACTGCCGAAAACCTTCCCGGTGCCGCGCGAAAGCGTCTACGAGAACCTGGCGAAGTGTGCGGCGCGCCATCCCGAGCGCACCGCGATCCACTATTACGGCACCGAGATCGCCTACGGCGAGCTGAAGCGCGACGCCGATGCGCTGTCCGGCTGGCTGCAGCAGCGCTGCGGCGTGCGGCGCGGCGACCGGGTGCTTCTCTACCTGCAGAACAGCCCGCAGTTCGTCATCGCCTACTACGCGGTGCTGCGTGCCGACGCCGTGGTCGTGCCGATCAACCCGATGAACCTCGCCGAGGAGCTGCGGCACTACATCGAGGACGCGGACACGGCGGTGGCGATCGCCGGGCAGGAACTGGAGGAGCGCGTCGCTGCGCAGCCGGCGCTCAAGCACGTGGTTTACGCCGCCTACTCGGACTACCTGCGCGAGAAGACCGATCTGCCGCTGCCGGACTTCGTGCGCGCGCCGGCGCGTTCGCGCTCATGGAAAGAGGCCCTAGGCGCCGGCCTCGCCCCTGGGCCGCACCAGGCGCAGCCCGAGGATCTCGCGGTGATGCCCTATACCTCTGGGACGACCGGCAAGCCCAAGGGTTGCATGCACACCCATTCGAGCGTGCAGGCGACCACCGTGGCCTACCTGCAATGGCGCGGCAGCGGCGACGGCGCGGTCGTGCTCTCGCCCCTGCCGATGTTCCATGTCACCGGCATGCAGGCAGGGATGAATGGCCCGCTCTGCAAGGGCGCGACGCTGGTGATCATGTCGCGCTGGGACCGGGATTGCGCCGCGCGCCTCATCGAGCGCCGCCGCGTCACCAACTGGTCGGCGATCACCACCATGCTGGTCGACTTCCTTTCCAACCCGAATCTCGACCAGTACGACCTGTCGTCCCTGCAGGTGCTCGGCGGCGGCGGGGCGGCGATGCCCGAGGCGCTGGCGCGCAAGCTCGAGGAAGTCTTCGGTCTGCCGTATGTCGAGGGCTACGGGCTTTCGGAGACGATGGCGCCGACGCACATCAACCCGCCGCAGCGGCCGAAGCGCCAGTGCGGCGGCATTCCGATCTTCAATACCGATGCACGCGTGATCGATATAGAAAAATCGATTGAATTGAAACCCAATGAAGTGGGCGAGATCATCGTCGCCGGGCCGCAGGTCTTCCGCGGCTACTGGAAGCAGCCCGAGGCGAGCGCCGAGGTCTTCCTCGAGCACGACGGCAAGCGCTTCTTCCGCACCGGCGACCTCGGCTACTACGACGAAGACGGCTATTTCTTCATCACCGACAGGCTCAAGCGCATGATCAACGCCTCGGGCTTCAAGGTCTGGCCTGCCGAGGTGGAGGCGCTGCTCTATGGGCATCCCGCCATCCAGGAGGCCTGTGTCATCGGCGCGCCCGACGGCTATCGCGGCGAAACGGTCAAGGCGCTGGTCGTGCTGAAAAAGAATATCCACGGCACCAAGCCGACCGACATTACGGAGTGGGCGCGGGACAAGATGGCGGCCTACAAGGTGCCGCGCGTGGTCGAGTTCGTCGAGCAGCTGCCGAAGACGCCGACCGGCAAGATCCTCTGGCGCGAATTGCAGGAAAAGGAGCGACGCAAATGAGATGGATCGCATTGATGCTGGCGCTGGCGGCAATGCCGGCTTCCGCGCAGTTGCGGATCGACAACGCCTGGACGCGCGCGACCGCGCCGGGCGCAAAGGTCGGCGCCGGCTACATGAAGATCTCCACCACGGTTGCCGACCGGCTGATCGGCGCCGCCTCGCCCGCCGCCGCGCGGGTCGAGCTGCATCTGACGACCAAGCAGGGCGACGTGATGCGCATGCGCGAGGTGAGGGCCTACGACATTCCGGCCGGCGGCAGCTTCGAGCTCGCGCCATCCGGGGCACACCTGATGCTCGTCGACCTCAAGGCAGCCCTGAAGGAAGGCACGAAGGTACCGGTGACGCTCCGCTTCGAGAAAGCCGGCGAGGTGAAGGTAGATCTGCAGGTGCGCCCGCTAGGCGAGAGCGGCCACCAATCGCACTAGCCTAGGCGAGAACCGCCCGGGCGATCGCCCAGGCGATCGCGGCGATGAACGCCGAGCACGGGATGGTCAGGATCCAGGCCCACAGCAGGTCGCCGGCGACGCCCCATCGCACCGCCGACACCGACTGCACCGTGCCGACGCCGACGATCGAGCCGGTGATCGTGTGGGTGGTGGAGACCGGGATGCCCAGGGCAGTGGCGAGGAAGAGCGCCACCGAGCCCGACAGCTCGGCGCAGAATCCGCCGACCGGACGGATCTTGGTGATGCGCTGGCCCATCGTCCTGACGATGCGCCAGCCGCCGAACATCGTGCCCAGGCCGATGGTGAGGTAGCAGGCGACGACGACCCAGGTCGGCACGGGGTCGGCGGCGCCGCTGTAGCCCGAGGCGATGAGCAGCATCCAGATGATGCCGATGGTCTTTTGCGCGTCGTTGCCGCCGTGGCCGAGGCTGTACATGGAGGACGAGACGAGCTGCAGCTTGCGGAAAAGGCGGTCGACGCGGCTGGGCGTCGTGCGCCGGAAGATCCACGAGATCGTGATCAGCAGGGTGGCGCCGAGCAGCAGGCCGATCAGGGGCGAAATGATGATGAAAGCCACGGTCTTCAGGATGCCGGCCGGGATCAGCGCCCAGGTTCCCGCCTTGGCGACGCCGGCGCCGACGATGCCGCCGATCAAGGCGTGCGAGGACGACGACGGGATGCCGTACCACCAGGTGATGAGGTTCCAGGCGATCCCGCCGACGAGCGCGCCGAAGACGACATAGTGATCGACAATCCCCTGGTCGACGATGCCCTTGCCGACCGTGTTGGCGACGCTCAGGTGGAAGATGAAGACGGCGAGAAAGTTGAAGAACGCGGCCAGGATCACCGCCTGGTAGGGCTTGAGGACACGCGTCGAGACGACGGTGGCGATCGAGTTGGCCGCATCGTGGAAGCCGTTCATGAAGTCGAAGGCGAGCGCGACCAGCACCAGCACGACGACGATCCCCAGGCTGAGCTGGGACACTTCCATCAGGAGTTCTCGAGGACGATGCCCTCGACGACGTTGGCGACGTCCTCGCAACGGTCGGTGATCGTTTCGAGCAGGTCGTAGATGACGCGCAGCTTCATGACCTGCTTCAGGTCGCTCTCTTCGCGGAACAGCTTCGACACCGCCGAGCGCATGACCCGGTCGGCGTCCGACTCGAGGCGGTCGATGTCCTCGCAGCACTTGAGGATCGCCTCCGAGCGCTTGATGTCGGGCAGCAGAGCGACCGTGGCCTTCACCCGGTCGCAGCACATCTGGCAGATCTCGGCGAGCTGCTTCGCCTCCGGGGTGACCTTGCGCAGGTCGTAGAGCGCGACCGACTCGGCGACGTCCTGGATGAGGTCGAGGATGTCGTCCATCGTCGTGATCAGCTGGTGGATCTGGTCGCGGTCGAAGGGCGTGATGAAGGTCTTGTGCAGCAGCGCGATCGTCTCGTGGGTGATCTTGTCGGCAGCGCGCTCGGCGTTGTCGATGCGCTGCGCGTGCGCGTCGAGCTCGGTGTTGGTGCCGATCATGCTGGCGAGCTCGCGCGCCCCCTCGACGATGCGCTCGGCGTGGGCGGTGTATAGATCGCAGAACTTGCCCTCGCGGGGCCTCAGGCGGCCGAGATTTATTTTTTCTCCGCGAATCCGAGACCGAGCGATGTTAGCCGTTTCACTTGCTCGGCGTCGAACCCCCAGTCGGCGAGCGCCTGGGCGCCGCCCTCGCCGCGCTCGGGCGGCGGCCG
>JAXDQC010000151.1:0-31401 GCA_034668045.1 Betaproteobacteria bacterium
AAGGCGATGCCGACGCCGCCGTAGTCCATGAAAGCGCCGTCGATCGTGCCCTTCGACAGCTGCTCGGCGATTTCCGTCGGCGGCACGCCGACCGGCGTCGCGCCCAGCGCGGCGACGAGATCCCGCACCGTCGGCGAAGCGAAGCGCAGCCGCAGGCCCTTGAAGTCTTCCAGCGTGCGGATCGCCTTCTTGGTGGTATGCGGCCCGCCCGGCTGGTGCGTGAAGAGCATCAGGACCTTGATCCCCTTGTGCTCCGCATCGAGATACTTCGAGCGCAGCTGGGCATCGTTCAGCACCTTGGTGCCGATCTCCGAGCTGCCGACGATGAACGGCAGATTGATGATCTCGGTGAGGGGAAAGCGCCCCGGCGTGCCGCCGTGCAGGAACCAGGAAACATCCGCCTGTCCCGTGCGCGCGAAGTCATAGTGCCCCGGCGTCGGGCCCATCTGCGCGCTCGGAAAGCGCTTGACGACGAGACGTCCGCCCGAGCCCTTCTCGAGAGCCTCGGACCACTTGATGAGCCATTGCGACATGGCGTGCTGGTCGCCGACGAAATAGGCGAGCTTCATCTCGTATTTCTGCTGCGCGTGCGCGGCGCTCGCACCCAGCGCGAGCGCGCAAGCGACGAGAAACGGTTTTAAAACCATGGGCTCCTCCCTGGAGGCTGCACTTTGCCAGAAAACCGGAGTTAAGATCGACTGATATGAAGTTCACCCCTTGGGAAAACCCGATGGGCACGGACGGCTTCGAGTTCATCGAATACGCCGCGCCCGACCCGGCGGCGATGGGCGCGGTCTTCACGCGCATGGGCTTCCGGCCGATCGCGAAGCATCGGCACAAGAACGTGACGCTCTATAGACAGGGCGAGATCAACTTCATCCTCAACGCCGAGCCCGATTCCTTTGCCCAGCGCTTCGCGCGCCTGCACGGCCCGAGCGTCTGCGCCATCGCCTTCCGCGTCCAGGACGCGAAGGCGGCCTATGAGCGCGCGGTGTCGCTCGGGGCGTGGGGATATGCCGGCCACGCCGGCCCCGGCGAGCTGAACATCCCCGCGATCAAGGGCGTCGGCGACTCGCTCATCTACCTCGTCGACCGCTGGCGCGGCAAGAAGGGCGCGCAAGAGGGCGAGATCGGCAACATCGGCTTCTTCGACGTCGACTTCGAGCCGCTGCCAGGCGCCTCGCTCAGCCCCGAGGGCCATGGCCTGCGCTACATCGATCACCTCACGCACAACGTGCATCGCGGCCGCATGAAGGAGTGGGTCGACTTCTACGAGCGCCTGTTCAACTTTCGCGAGATCCGCTACTTCGACATCGAGGGGCAGGTCACGGGCGTCAAGAGCAAGGCGCTCACCAGCCCCTGCGGCAAGATCCGGATCCCGATCAACGAGGAAGGCAACGAGAAGCCGGGCCAGATCACCGAGTACCTCGACAACTACCACGGCGAGGGCATCCAGCACATCGCGATGGGCGTGCGCGACCTCTTCAAGACGGTCGACGCGCTGCGCGCGAGCGGCGTCAAGCTGCTCGATACCCTCGACACCTACTACGAGCTGGTCGACAAGCGCATCCCCGGCCACGGGGAGAACATCGCCGAGCTGAAGAAGCGCAAGATCCTGGTCGACGGCAAGGCCGGCGAGCTGTTGCTGCAGATCTTCAGCGAGAACCAGCTCGGGCCGATCTTCTTCGAGTTCATCCAGAGGAAGGGCGATGAAGGCTTCGGCGAGGGCAATTTCAAGGCGCTGTTCGAGTCGATGGAGCTCGACCAGATGCGCCGTGGCGTCCTGAAAACTCCATAGCCAATGCGCTACCAAACGGGTTTCGGCAACACGTTTTCGAGCGAGGCGCTCAAGGGTGCGCTGCCGGTCGGTCGCAACTCGCCGCAGCGCGCGCCCAAAGGACTGTATACCGAGGTGCTCTCCGGCACGGCGTTCACCGCGCCGCGCACGGAGAACCAGAGCACCTGGACCTATCGGCTGCGGCCCTCGGCGATGCACGGACCGTACCGTAAAATCGCCGCCGGCCTGCTGCGCTCGGGTCCCTTCACCGAGCTCGAGCCGCCCATCAATCGTTTGCGCTGGGATCCGCTGCCGATCGCCGCGAAGCCGGCGGACTTCATCGACGGCCTCGCCACCATCGCCGGCTCCGGCGACCCGGCGACGCAAGCCGGCCTCGCGGTGCACATCTATCGCGCCAATCGGGCGATGAAGCGCTACTTCTGGAACGCGGACGGCGAGCTGATGCTGGTGCCGCAGCAGGGCGCGCTCGAGATCTTCACCGAGCTCGGCAAGCTCGAAGCGAAGCCAGGCGAGATCGCGGTCGTGCCGCGCGGCATGAAATTCACGGTCGCGGTTAGCGGCCCCTCGCGCGGTTATGTGTGCGAGAACTACGGCGCGCCGTTCCGGCTGCCGGAGCTGGGCCCGATCGGCTCGCAAGGGCTGGCGCAGGCTCGCGACTTCCTCGCGCCGGTCGCCGCGTTCGAGGAGCGCGGCGGCCGCTCAACCGTGATCGGCAAATTCCAGGGGAGCTTGTGGGCAACCGAGCTCGCTCACTCGCCGCTCGATGTGGTCGCCTGGCACGGCGACTACGTTCCGTACAAATACGATCTCGCGCGCTTCATGGCCATCAACACGGTGAGCTTCGACCACGCCGATCCGTCGATTTTCACCGTCCTCACCTCGCCGTCCGGGCAAGCGGGCGTGGCGAACGTCGACTTCGTCATTTTCCCGCCCCGCTGGCAGGTGGCCGAGGGCACGTTCCGGCCGCCCTGGTTCCACCGCAACACGATGAGCGAGCTGATGGGGCTGGTGCACGGGCAGTACGACGCCAAGGCGGAGGGCTTCCTGCCGGGCGGTGTCTCGATCCATAACCAGATGTCCGCGCACGGGCCGGACCTCGCGACCTTCGAAAAAGCGAGCAGGGCGAAGCTCGAGCCGCGCAAGATCGACAACACGCTCGCCTTCATGTGGGAGTCGCGCTACGTGTTTCGGCCGACCCGCTTCGCGCTCTCCGCGCGCGAGCTGCAGAAGGATTACGACCGCGTCTGGGACGGCTTCAAGAAAGTGGCACCATGACGATGATCAAACAACTGACAACGCGAACCGGTTTCGCCGCCGGCGCCGTGATCTGCGCGGCGCTGCTCGGCTTCGGCTACTACTTGCAATACGTGCAGGGTCTGAATCCCTGCCCGCTGTGCTACGTCCAGCGCTACTTCTTCATAGCCGTGATGGCGATATTCGTGCTCGGCGCGATCCACGGTCCGCGGCGCGCGGGCGCCTTGGCCTACGGGGTCCTGGCCGCGCTCTTCGCCGCCGGCGGCGCCGCCGCCGCCTCGCGCCAGGTCTGGCTGCAGCATCTGCCGGCCGACAAGGTGCCGCAATGCGGCCCGGACCTGCACTTCATGCTGAAGAATTTTCCGCTCAGCGATACGCTCGCCAAGCTGGTGCAGGGCAGCGGCGAATGCGCGGCGGTGGACTGGAAGTTTCTCGGCCTGTCGATCGCCGGCTGGGCGCTCGTCTGGTTCGTCGCGCTGGCGGTTTACGCCCTTTGGCTGGGGATCCGCAGAGCGCCGACCTCTGCCGCCGCGGCCGCGGCCTCGCGGTAGATCTCGCCGACGAAGATCAGCGCCGGCGCAACCGGCGCTTCCAGAAGGTGCAGCTCCGCCAGCGTCGTGAAGGAAACCTTCGCATCGGGAAGCGACGCGCGCTCGACGATCGCCACCGGCGTGCGCGCCGGCTTGCCGGCCGCGACCAGCGCCTGCGCGATCGCCGCCGCCTCGCCTGCCGCCATGTAGATCGCCGCCGTATCGGCCGCGAGCACCGCGGCGACCCAGCGACTCTCGCGCTCGCCCTGGCCGACGCGCGGCGTCACGAAGGCGACGCTGCGCGCCTCGCCGCGGCGCGTGAGCGAGATCCGCATCTCCGCGCTCGCCGCGAGCGCGGCGCTGACGCCGGGGACGATTTCGACGTCGATGGAATTCTTCCGCAGAAAAGCGAGTTCTTCGTGCGCCCGGCCGAACAGCATCGGATCGCCGCCTTTCAGCCGCACCACTGTCCGATAGCGTTTCGCCGCATCCAGCAGCTGCTTGTTGATGAAATGCTGCGCCGTGGAGAGCCGCCCGCTGCGCTTGCCGACTGCCACCAGCCTGGCCTTGGCAGCAAGAGCGAGAATCTCCGGCGACACCAGGGCATCGTGGAAAACGATGTCCGCCTCGCCGAGCAGCCGGGCCGCACGCAGCGTGAGGAGGTCAACTGCGCCCGGCCCGGCGCCGACGAGATGGACCGTCCCGGTCACCGCAGCATGCCGGCCGCGACCGTCCGGTTGGTAGCTTCGTCGATGAGGATGAAGGATCCGGTGGCGCGTACCGTGCTGTAGGCGTCGATGAAAAGCGGCGCCTGCAGGACGATGCGCGAATGGACGATATCGTTGACCTGCACGGTCGCAGGGGGTGCCTGCTCCTCGAGCGTGTGCACGTCGAGCCGGGCGAGCACTTCCTGGACGCGGGCCAGCGTGCGGCGCGTCGCCTGCTGGACGAGATAGCGCGTGCCGGGGCGCATCGGCTCGGCGTCGAGCCAGACCAGGGTCGCATCGAGCGCGCGCGCCTCGCGCGGCGCCTGCTCCACGCCGGCGATCAGGTCGCCGCGCGCAACGTCGACGTCATCGGCGAGCACGAGGGTGATCGAGTCGCCGGCGGCGGCGACGTTCAGGAGCCCGCCATGCGTGCGGATTTCGCGTACCCGCGTGCGCCGGCCGGAAGGAAGGATCTGCACCTCGTCGCCGATCGCGATCGTGCCCGACTCGATGCGGCCGAGGTAGCCGCGCGGCGCCTCGCCCTGCGGCCTGGATACGAGCTGCACCGGCAGCCGGAACGGACCGACCGCCGCCTGCTCGATGCCGGAGTCGAGCGTCTCCAGCCGCTCAAGCAGCGTCGGTCCCGAGAACCAGTCGAGCTCCGTGCCGCGGCCGACGACCATGTCGCCGCGCAGCGCGGATCCCGGCAGCACCTCCAGTGTCTCGAAGCCGAGCGGCGCGGCGAAGGCGCGGATCTCGTCGCGCACGCCCTCGAAGATCGCCTGCGAGTAGCCGACGAGATCCATCTTGTTGACGAAGACGATCGCGTGGCGCACGCCCAGCAGCTGGGCGAGCAGCAGGTGGCGCCGCGTCTGCTCCATCAGCCGCTTGCGGACATCGATCAGCAGCACGGCGACGTCGGCGGTGCTCGCCCCGGTGGCCATGTTGCGCGTGTATTGCTCGTGGCCCGGCGCGTCGGCGATGATGAACTTGCGGCGCGGCGTGGCGAAGTAGCGGTAGGCGACGTCGATAGTGATGCCCTGTTCGCGCTCGGCCTCGAGCCCGTCGGTCAGGAGCGAGAGGTCGATCTCGCCGACACCGCGGCGAAGCGACGCGCGCTCGACGGCGGCGAGCTGGTCCTCCTGGATAGCGCGCGAGTCGTACAGGAGGCGGCCGATCAGCGTGCTCTTGCCGTCGTCGACGCTGCCGGCGGTGACGAAGCGCAGCACGCCGCGGTCCTCGACCGGGAGATCCTTGAGCTTCAGAAGTAGCCCTCCTTCTTGCGCCGCTCCATCGAGGCCTCGGAGGTCTGATCGTCCATGCGCGTCGAGCCGCGCTCGGTCACGGTGGCCGTGACGGTTTCGCGAATGATCCCGGCAACGTCGGAGGCGACGGATTCGACCGGGCAGGTGCAGGTGACGTCGCCCACCGTGCGGAAACGCACGGAGACTTCCTCCACCTGCTCGCCGGCGCGGGCCGGCGTCAGCGGGGTGATCGGCACGAGCAGGCCGCGCCGGCGCACGATCGGCCGGCGGTGCGCGTAGTAGATGGAGGGCAGCTCGATCTGCTCGCGGCCGATGTACTGCCAGATGTCGAGCTCGGTCCAGTTGCTGATCGGGAAGACCCGCACGTGCTCGCCGGGATGCACGCGCGCGTTGTAGAGGCTCCAGAGCTCGGGCCGCTGGTTGCGCGGATCCCATTGGCCGAAATCGTCGCGGAAGGAGAACACGCGCTCCTTGGCGCGCGCCTTTTCCTCGTCGCGGCGGGCGCCGCCGATGGCGGCGTCGAAAGTGAATTCGGACATCGCTTCGAGCAGCGTCACCGACTGGGCGGCGTTGCGGCTCTGGCCGTCCTTGAGACGCACGCTGCCGCGGGCGATGGAGTCTTCCAGCGAGCGCACGATCAGCCGCTCGCCCAGCTCGGCGGCGCGCCGATCGCGGAAATCGGTGACCTCGGCGAAATTGTGTCCGGTGTCGACGTGCATGAGCGGAAACGGGAAGCGTCCCGGGCGGAACGCCTTCTCCGCCAGACGCAGGAGCACAGCGGAGTCCTTGCCGCCCGAGAAAAGCAGCACCGGCGTCTGGCACTGGCCCGCCACCTCGCGCAGGATGTAGATCGCCTCGGCCTCCAGCCAGTCGAGGTGGGTGCGCGTCGGCAGCGCGACCGGATTACGCTCGAGGACGGCGCTCATGCCGGCTCCTTGGCGCGAACCACGCGGCCGTCGGGGGTGATGTGCAGGCCGCATTCCTTCTGGGCTTCGCCTTCCCACCACCAGCGCCCGGCGCGCAAGTCTTCGCCCGGCGTCACCGGCCGCGTGCAGGGCGCGCAACCGATCGAGCGATAGCCCTGATCGTAGAGGCGGTTGTACGGCACGCGCTCGGCGCGCAGGTAGTCCCAGACGTCGGTCTCGGTCCAGGCCGCGAGCGGGTTGAATTTCTCCAGCGCGTGCGTGGCGTCGAACTCGCGCTCGGCGAGCTGGCCGCGGCTCGCCGACTGCGCGCGGCGCTGGCCGGTGATCCAGGCCCGCTTGCCGGCGAGCGCGCGGGCGAGCGGCTCTACCTTGCGGATCTCGCAGCAGCGCTTGCGCAGCTCGACGCTGCCGTAGAACGCGTCACGACCGTGGCGCCGCAGGTACTCGGAGACGGCGCCGGCGTCAGGAGCATGGACGCGCACGTCGATGCTGTAGTGGCGGCGGATCTCGTCGAGGAGCTCAAGGCTGTCGGCGTGCAGCCGGCCGGTGTCGAGGACGAAGAGCTCGATCGGCAGGCCGGCGCGGGCGATGATGTCGGTTAGCACCATGTCCTCGGCCTGCAGGCTGTGCGCGAGCGCCACCGGCGAGAACTGCCCGGCGATGTCGCGAAGATTCTTTTCCAGCGGGCTCATCGTCTGCGGAACAGCGGCACCGGCCGCGTCGCGGTGACTTGGTAGGACTCGCTGAAGTCGTCGAAAGCGGCGATCGCCTCCGCGGCGTCCTCGCCCTCGCGCAGCTCGAACGCGTCGAAGCCGCAGCTTTCGAGGAAGAAGAGGTGGTCGCGTGTGATCTGGCCGACCGCTCGCAGCTCGCCCTTGTAGCCGAAGCGCTCGCGCAGCAGGCGGCCGATGCTGAAGCCGCGGCCGTCGCCGAACTTGGGAAAGTTCACCTCGACGCGCGTCGCGCCGGCGAGCTGGCCCGCCACCGCGGCCGGATCGTCGGCGGGCTCGAGCCGGACGACCTTCTCGTCAGGCGACGGCGGCGTCTCGCTGACTACGCGGCGGCCTTTGATCAGCCTTGCCATAGACCTGTTCCTTGAAGGGCTGCACTCCGATACGTTGCACCACGTCGATGAACCGTTCCACCTCGCTATCGCGATTCTCGAGGTAGCACTGGATCAGTTTTTCGACCACGTCCGGCACATCGGCGCGGGCGAACGACGGGCCGAGGACCTTGCCCAGCGCGGCGCCGGGGCCCTGCCCGTGGGTTTTGCCCTGATTGCCGCCGACCTGGATCTGGTACCACTCCTCGCCGTTCTTATCGACGCCGAGAATGCCGATGTGGCCGACGTGGTGGTGGCCGCAGGCGTTCATGCAGCCAGAGATGTTGAGGTCGAGCTCGCCGATATCGAAGAGGTAGTCGAGGTTGTCGAAGCGGCGCTGGATGTCCTCGGCCACCGGGATCGACTTGGCGTTGGCGAGCGCGCAGAAGTCGCCCCCCGGGCAAGCGATGATGTTGGTGAGCAGGCCGACGTTCGGCGTCGCCAGTCCCAGCGCACGCGCTTCCCGCCAGAGGTCGGCCAACTTGTCCTGGCGCACGTCGGCGAGGATCAGGTTCTGCTCGTGCGAGACGCGCAGCTCGCCGGACGAATAGCGGTCGGCGAGATCGGCGATCGCGTCCATCTGGTCGGAGGTGACATCGCCCGGCGGCACGCCGGTCTTCTTCAGCGACAGCGTCACCGCCGCGTAGCCCGGCACCTTGTGCGCGTGGACATTGCGCTTCACCCAGGCGGCGAAGCCGGGGAAGTTGCCCAGCCTGGCGGCGTCCTGATTGGCGAGCGGCTCGTACTGCGGCCGCGTGAAGCGCTCAGCAACGCGCTCGACTTCCGCGTGCGTCAGCGTCGCCGGACCGTCCTTCAGGTGCGCCCACTCGGCCTCGACTTCCTCGCGGAAGCGCTCGATGCCGCGCTCCTTCACCAGGATCTTGATGCGCGCCTTGTGGATGTTGTCGCGGCGACCGTAGCGGTTGTAGACCCGCAGGATCGCCTCGATGTAGGTGAGCAGGTGCGGCCAGGGCAGAAAC
Source organism: Betaproteobacteria bacterium (assembly GCA_034668045.1). Lineage (GTDB taxonomy): Bacteria > Pseudomonadota > Gammaproteobacteria > Burkholderiales > SG8-39 > SCGC-AG-212-J23. The sequence goes on from JAXDQC010000151.1 coordinate 8,563, forward strand.
TCGCGGATCACGGCGCCGACGATCGGCGTGCGGCCGAGGCCGCCGCCGACCAGCACCTTGAAGCCGTCCTCGTCGTTCTCCTTCACCGCGTGCAGGGCGATATCGTGCACGCCGACCGCCGCGCGGTCGTGCTTCGCGCCGTTGACGGCGAACTTGAACTTGCGCGGCAGGTAGGAGAACTCGGGGTGGAAAGTCGACCACTGGCGCAGGATCTCGCACCAGACGAACGAGTCGACGATCTCATCCGCCGCCACGCCGGCGAAGTGATCGGTGGTGGTGTTGCGGAACGAATTGCCCGAAGTCTGGATGGCGTGCATCTGCACGCTCGCCAGCTCGGCGAGGATGTCGGGCACCTGCTCGAGGCGCGGCCAGTTGAGCTGCAGGTTCTGGCGCGTCGAGAAATGGCCGTAGGCGCGGTCGTACTTGCGCGCGATGTCGGAGAGCTTCCTCAGCTGGCGCGTCGAAAGCAGCCCATAGGGAATGGCGATGCGCAGCATCGGCGCATAGCGCTGGATGTACAGGCCGTTGCGCAGGCGCAGCGCGCGGAACTCCTCCTCCGACAGCTTGCCGGCGAGGAAGCGCTCGGTCTGGCCGCGGAACTGCTTGACCCGCTCGTCAACCAGCCGCTGGTCTATTGCGTCGTAGAGATACATTTTTCGCGAAGAAGGTGTAGAGGAGCCAGGCGTCGATCAGCACGGCCGCGAGCATCACACTATAAGCGCCGGCGCCCTGCGCCAGCTTGAGGTCGATCAAGACTTTCGACAGGCCGAAGCCGACGATCCAGACGTCGAAGCTCATGCAGATGCGGCGGAAGGTCTCGGGATCGAGCTTGCGGATCGCGAAGGCGCCCAGCGGAATGCCGACCAGCACGCCGAGCAGGATGGTCTCGACCAGGCCGAGGCTCTGCACGGTGAACATGCCGAGGTGGTAATAGACGATAGCCGTGAGCGTCGACTCCACGGTGCGGATGACGGCGAGGCCGGCGCGGAAGTCGCGCTTCACATAGCCCTGGTTGTTGAAGAGCAGCGCGAGCGGCGGGCCGGAGATCGTCGTCACCGAATAGAGGAAGCCGAGCCCCGCGCCGAAGGGCACGCCGACCAGCTTCTCCGCCTTGATCGGATAGCGCAGGCCGCCCGCCTGGACGAGAAGCAGCGGCAGCAGCAGCCCGTAGGTGACGAACTTCAGCCATCCCGGATGGATCGACGCGAGGACGTAGCTGCCCAGGGCGATGCCGGGCGCGAGGCCGATCAGGATCGGCAGCACGCGTTTCCACACCGCGGGAATGCTGGCGCGGTTGATGAACAGCACGTAGAGGTTGATGAACACCTCGATCAATACCAGCGCCGGGTTGAGGATCCGGCTGCTCAAGAACAGCAGACCCACCGGTACGGTCATCGACGAGAAGCCATAGCCGAGGGCGCCGTTGACGAAAGCGGCGATGAAGGTGATGACGACGAGTGCTAGAAGGCTGGGTTCCATGGTCCGTGGGGGAAATCGTAAGCGCGGTCCTTATTCTCACAAAGACTAATGTGTTAGGATGTTATGAAGCCTGAGCATATAGGACTATGAAGCTCCAACAGCTCCGCTGCCTCGCCGAAGTCGCCCGCCGGCACCTGAATGTCTCCGAAGCGGCCGAGGCGCTTCACACCTCCCAGCCGGGGGTGTCAAAGCAGATCCGCGCCCTTGAGGACGAGTTGGGCATCCAGGTGTTCGTTCGCCACGGCAAGCGCCTTGTCTCGATCACCGAGCCGGGGAAGGCCGTCGTCGCCATCGCCGAGCGGATCCTCTCGGAAGCCCAGAACCTCAAGCGCGCCGGAGAAGAGTATGCGAACGACCAGCTTGGCACTTTGACGATAGCGGCCACTCACACTCAGGCCCGCTATGTACTGCCAAAAGCTGTCGCCGCCTTCAAACACAAATACCCCAAGGTCGAGCTGCTCCTGCACCAAGGCAACCCGACACAGATCTGCGAGCAGGTGATCGCCGGCGAAGCCGACATGGGCGTTGCGACCGAGATGATCTCGCGCTACCCCGAGCTGGTCTCGCTGCCGGTGTACCAGTGGAACCGCGTCGTCGTGGTGCCCCCCAAGCACCCCCTCCTCAAGGGCCCGCTGACGCTGGAGAGCCTCGCCGAGCACCCGATCGTCACCTACGACTTCGCTTTCGCCAACCGCTCGCTGGTGCAGAAAGCCTTCGAGACCCGCGGCCTGACGCCGCATGTGGTGCTGAGCGCCCAGGATTCCGACGTGATCAAGACCTATGTCGAGCTCGGCCTCGGAGTGGGGATCCTCGCCAAGATGGCATTCGATCCGAAGCGCGACCTCAATCTGCGCGCGATCGACGCGAGCCATCTGTTCGAATCGAGCACGACGCGGCTGGGAATCAAGCGCGGCGCCTACCTTCGACGCTACGCCTACGAGTTCATCGAGCTGTTCGCGCCACAGCTTTCACGCGCGGTAGTCGAACGCTCGGTGGTGGGTGAAGCAGGCTCGCGCTATGAGCTGTAGGTAGAAATGAAGTCGCGCACGTGCGGGAACACCACCTCGCGCCAGCGCTTTCCCGAGAAAATGCCGTAGTGGCCGACGCCCGGCGCGACGAAGTGCTCACGCCGGCCGCGCGGGATGTTGAGGCAGAGCGCGTGGGCAGCCTCGGTCTGGCCGTTGCCGGAGATGTCGTCGAGCTCGCCCTCGATGGTCAGCAGCGCCGTCTCGCGGATCGACTGCGGCCGCACCAGCTCGCCACGCACGAACATCCGGCCCTTCGGCAAGGCATAGTCCTGGAACACGGTCTTCACGGTGTCGAGGTAGTACTCGGCCGGCATGTCGAGCACGGCGTTGTACTCATCGTAGAAACGGCGATGCCCTTCGGCTGAACTGCCGTCGCCTTGTACCAGGCGATGGTAGTAGTCCCAGTGCGCGATCAGATGGCGATCGGGATTCATGGCGACGAAGCCCATGTGCTGCAGGAAGCCCGGATAGACGCGCCGCATGCAGCCCGGATACTTGGGCGGCACGCGATGGATGAGGTGCTGCTCAAACCACGAATACGGCTTGCGGCGCGCCAGATTGTTCACCGCCGTGGGACTGCGCCGCGCGTCGATCGGCCCGCCCATCATCGTCATGGTCTTGGGAACGACGTCCTTGTTCCAGGACAAAAGCGAGATGGCCGCCAGCACCGGCACGGTCGGCTGGCAGACCGAAATCACGTGCAGGTCGGCGCCGAGGAAGCGGATCCAGTCCTGCACATAGCCGACGTAGTCGTCGAGATGGAACGGGCCGGCGGCGAGCGGCACCATACGCGCGTCGACCCAATCGGTGATCCAGACGTCGTGCTCGGCGAGAAGGGCGCGCACGGTGTCGCGCAGGAGCGTGGCGTGATGGCCGGAGAGCGGCGCGACCACCAGCACCTTCTTTGCCTTCGCCACCGGTTGCTTGAAATGCACCAGCTTGCAGAACGGCAGGTCGAGTGCGATTTCGGGCTCGACGCCGGCGATGTTCCAGGCCGGTTTCTCATAGCGGCCGGTCAGGCGCAGGAAGAGATCGCTGGAAGCGGCGACGCGACGCGCGAGCGGCAGGTAGACGAAGGGGCTGAACGGGTGACCGAACCAGCCCCGGGAAACCTCGGCCCAGTAGCGCCACGGAGCTAGCGCCGCATGCTGGGCCTCATACAGACTGTAGAGCACCGCTGGTATATAGCAGATATTCTGTTGCGATGCGGCAAGCGCTGCGCATTCTTTCCCTGATCCTCGCGGCATCCATCGCGCTCGCGGCTGGTGCATTCCTGCATCTGCGCCGCTCGCTGCCGCAGACGGAAGGAGAGATCCGCCTGACGGGCGGCGAAGCGCCGGTGGAAATCCTGCGCGACGCGAATGGAATTCCCCATATCTACGCGCGCTCGATCGCCGATGCCTATTTCGGTCTCGGCTTCGTGCACGCGCAGGACCGGCTGTGGCAGATGGAAACCAGCCGCCGCATCGGCTCGGGGCGCATCGCCGAGGTTCTCGGCGCCGGCGGCCTGGGATTTGACCGCCTGATGCGCACGCTCGGCCTGCGCCGCACGGCGCAGGCGAACCTGCAGCGCTTGGACGCCGAGACGAAGCGCCTCCTCGACGCCTACGCGGCCGGCGTCAACGCTTTCCTCGCCACCGACCCGGTGCTGCCGCCCGAATTCTGGATCGCGCGCTTCACGCCCGAGGCGTGGAGCCCGGTCGACTCGGTGCTCTGGACCAAGGTGATGGCGCTCGATCTCGGCGGCAACTGGCGCAACGAGCTGTTGCGCATGCAGCTCGCGGGACGGTTGCCGCTCGCGCGCATCCAGGAGCTGATACCGCCGTATCCGGGCGACGCGCCGCTCGCGATCCGCGACCTCAAGCCCCTCTACGGCGATGCAGTGCCGCCGCCGTCAGCGCCGGGTTCCGGCGGCGGCTCCAATAGCTGGGTGGTCTCGGGAGCGCGCACCGCGAGCGGCAAGCCGCTGCTCGCCAACGATCCGCACCTGCCGCTCACCGCACCGCCGGTCTGGTACTTCGCGCACCTCAACGCGCCCGGTCTCAACGTCATCGGCGCGACGCTGCCCGGCGTGCCTGGCGTGATCGTCGGCCGCAACGACCGGATCGCCTGGGGCTTCACCAACACCGGCCCCGACGTGCAGGACCTCTACCTGGAAAAAGTGCAGGCGGATGGACGCTACCTTGCGCCCGGCGGGCCGCGTGAGTTCGCGCATGTGAAGGAAACGATCGCGATAAAAGGCGCGCCCGCCGAAGAGCTGACGGTGCGCATCTCGCGCCACGGGCCGGTGATTTCGGATGTCCAACGCGCGGCGTTGCCGGCAGGTGAGGTCCTCGCCCTCGCCTGGACCGCGCTGGCCGAGGACGACCGGACGATGCAGGCGGTATTCCGGGTTGGCCGCTCGCCCGACTGGGCCGGCTTTCTCGCCGCGGCGCGCGACTACCAGGCGCCGCAACAAACCATCAGCTACGCCGATGTCGACGGCAACATCGGCTTCATCGCCGCGGGGCGCGTGCCGGTGCGCAAGCCGGCGAACGACCTGAAGGGTCTCGCCCCCGCGCCCGGCTGGGACGCGCGCTACGACTGGGCCGGCTCGATTCCGTTCGACGAGCTGCCGCGCGTGCTCAACCCGGCGAGCAACCTCTTCGTCAGCGCCAACCAGAAGATCCTGCCGCCGGGCTACCGGCACTTCATCACCAGCGAATGGCAGCCGCCCTACCGCGCCGGGCGGATCGCCGAGCTCATCGCCGCGACGCCGAAGCACACGCGCGAGAGCTTCGCGCGCATGCAGGCGGACATCGTCTCGCCCGCGGTGCGCGAGCTGCTGCCGCGCCTGCTCGCGACGCCCGCTGCCACGCCCGAGGCAAAGAAAGCGCTGGCGAAGCTCGCGGCGTGGGACGGGACGATGTCGGCGCAGCGGCCCGAGCCGTTGATCGCCGTCGCCTGGTGGCGCGAGCTGACGCGCGCCATCTACGCCGACGAGCTCGGCCCGGCATTCGCCACCAACTGGTCCCAGCGTGCGCAGTTCGTTTCCGCCGTGCTCGCCGACCGCAACGGCCAGGGGCGGTGGTGCGACGACGTGACGACCGAGCGGATCGAGACATGTCCGGAAATCCTCGCCGCGTCGCTCGAACGCGCGCTCGCCGACCTGCGGCGGCGTTACGGCGACGATCCGGAGCGCTGGCGCTGGGGCGAGGCGCATGCCGCCTGGAGTCGCCATCGGCCTTTTTCGCGCATCGCCTGGCTCGCGCCGTTCTTCGACATCAAGGTGCCGACGCCGGGCGACGCCTACACGGTGAACGTCGGCCAGAGCGATTTCGCCGACGAATCGAGTCCCTACACGAGCCGCCACGCCGCCAGCCTGCGCGCCATCTACGACCTCGGCGACCCGCAGGCGTCGCTGTTCATCCATTCGGCGGGCCAGTCGGGCAATCCGCTCTCGCCGCACTACAGCGACTTCACGCCGCTGTGGGCGCGCGGCGAGTACGTGCCGATGCTCACCGAGCGCGCGCGCATCGAGGCGCTCGGCGTCCAGCGCCTCGTGATCGCGCCCGGCCGGTAGGCTACATAGCGACTTTAGATGGCACGCATCTTCAAACTGCAATGGACACGCGCAGGGCCGGGAAGGGAAGATGCGCCATGACGCAGAGCCGGGCGCGGGACGTTCAGATCCTCGAGCTTTCCAAGACGTTCCAGACCAAGAGCGGCGAGGAGATCCACGCGCTGAAGGACGTCAATCTGCACATCCAGCCGGGCGAATTCGTCTCGGTCGTCGGCACGAGCGGCTGCGGCAAAAGCACGCTCATGCGCATCGTCTGCGGCCTCATCGCCGCGACGCGCGGCCGCGTGCTCGTCTCCGGCGAACCGGTCGACCGGCCGCGTGACGATGTCGGCGTGGTGTTCCAGAACGCGGTGCTCCTGCCCTGGAAGACGGTGAAGGACAACGTCCTCGTGCCGATGGACCTGCGCGATCGCCGCCGTCCCGAGCACGAGCAGCGCGCAGAGGCATTGCTCGCCATGACCGGCCTCACGGGCTTCGAGGCGAAATATCCCTTCGAGCTTTCCGGCGGCATGCGCCAGCGGGTCTCGATCTGCCGGGCGCTCATGTGCCAGCCGTCCTTTCTCGCGCTCGACGAGCCTTTCGGTGCGCTCGATGCGATGACGCGGGAGGCGATGAACCTGGAGCTCATGCGCATTTGCGCCGAAACGCGCGCGACGGTGCTTTTCATCACGCACAGCGTGCCGGAGGCCGTCCTGCTTTCCGACCGCGTGGTGGTAATGACGCCGCGGCCCGGACGCATCGCCGACGTCATCGACGTCCGGCTGCCGCGACCGCGGACGCTGAAGGACTATGCATCGGACCTCTTCAATGGCTACACCGGCAGAATCCGAGAGCTACTCGGCGCCGAAACGCTCGCCTAGCGCGACCGGGCTGCGGCGATGGGGGCGCGACGCGCTGCTCGCCCTCGCGCTGCCATCGATCACGCTCGTCCTGTTCCTGGCGCTGTGGGACGGGGCCGTCGTGTATTTCAACATCCCGTCGACGCTCCTCGCCCGCCCCGGCGCCGTGGTCTCCGAGCTCTACTACGGCGTAACGAGCGGCCTGCTGGCGCGGCATACCATGATCACGATGCAGGAGGTGGTGTACGGTTTCGCGGTCGGCGCCTTCGCCGGCTTCGTGCTCGGCGCAGCGGTCGCGGAATCGACCTGGACGCGGCTCGCGCTCTACCCTTTCCTGATTGCCTTCCAGATGATCCCCAAGGTCGCGATCGCGCCGCTCTTCATCATCTGGCTCGGCTACGGCGTCAGCTCGAAGGTGGCTTTCACGGCCAGCATTACTTTCTTCCCGGTGGTGATCAACACCATCGTCGGCTTGCGCTCCGTCGATGCGGAAGTGCTGGAGATGATGCGCGTATTCCGCGCCAGCCGCTGGCAGACGTTCTGGCGAGTGAAGATGAAGTTCGCCCTGCCCTATCTGTTCGCCAGCCTCGAGGTGGCGATGGTGCTGTCGGTGATCGGCGCGATCGTGGCCGAGTTCGTCGGCGCGACCGGCGGCCTCGGCTATCTCATCCTGCAGCAGATGCACACGCTGGAGACCGCGCGCGTCTTCGCCGTGCTGGTGGTGCTGTCGCTGCTCGGCATCGTGCTGTCGTGGCTGATCCGGGTGGCCGCAAGGCGGGCGCTCTTCTGGCACGAAAGCGAGCGCGGCACCTCGTCGTAGGCCCCGAGCCGCGGAATGCCGAATCGGCATGAGCCCCATCCATCTTCTCAATTGGACAGGGCGATATGAGGGGAGGAATGTAGGCGCGTGAAACCGTTCCACCTGTTCTGGTTCCTGGCCGGCTACCAGCCGCGCGGCTGGCTCGACCCCCGCTGGGGCAATCGCTACGACTTCCGCGGCCCCGAGCTGTACATGGACGCGGCGCGGATGCTGGAGCGCGGCTGCTTCGACGGCATCGTCATCGCCGATCAGCCGTCGATCGACCTTACGTACACCGGCACCATGGACGCCGCCCTGAGGAGCGGCAACGAGGCGATCTGCGGCGACCCGCTGGTCGTGATGTCGATGATGGGCGCGGTGACCCAGCATCTCGGCGTGGCGGCGACGCTGACCACGACCTTCCATCCGCCGTTCCTGCTCGCCCGGCAGTTGAACGCGCTCGATCACATGACGAAAGGCCGCGCCGGGTGGAACGTGGTCACCAGCACGCGCAAGACCGACGGCCAGAACTTCGGCGTCGAGCTGCCGGAGCACGACCTGCGCTACGACATGGCCGACGAGTTCATCGAGCTGTGCCACAAGCTGTGGCAGAGCTGGGAGCCCGACGCGGTGCTGCTCGATCGCGAGAAAGGCGTCTTCGCCGATCCGGCGAAGGTCCACGAGGTGAATTTCAAGGGCAAGTGGTACCAGTCGCGCGGGCCGCTGCCGTTTCCCCGGTCACCGCAAGTATCGCCGCTCATCTTCCAGGCGGGCGGCTCCGGGCGCGGCCGCGAGTTCGCCGCACAGCACGCCGAGTGCGTCCTCAGCAACCAGAACTCCACGAAAGGGATGAAGGAGTACGTGGACGATGTGAAGAAACGCGCCGAGAAATATCAGAAGCGGCCGCCGCGCGTGCTCTTCAGCATCCAGCCGATCGTCGGCGACACGCCGGACGCGGCGAAGGAAAAGGAGAAGGCCTACCTCGCGCTCGCGAAGACCGAGCCGTATATACATGGCGGATTGGCTTTTGGGTCCATGTCGCTCGGCGTCGACTTCTCCAAGTTCGAGATGGACGTGCCGATCAAGCAGCAACTCGAGCAGCACGGCCACAAGTTCAAGGGCATGCCGTCGATCCTGTTCCAGTATTTCAACGAGCGCCCGGACACCACGCCGCGCGACATCGGCCTGCGCGAGGCGCTGAAGACCACCATTCCGATCGTCGGCACCGCGGAGCAGGTCGCCGACCGCCTGTGCGAGATCGCCGAGCAGACCGGTGCCGACGGGTTCATGATCCGCGACGCGCTGCTGCCCTCGTACATCCTGGATTTCGTCGACCGCATCATCCCGGCGCTGCAGCGCCGCGGCGCCTTCCGCAAGGAGTACAGCGGCAAGACGCTACGCGACCACGTTTACGAATACTAGGAGAGAGACCGATGGACAGACGCAGATTCATTCAGACCCTGGGCGCTGCCACCGCCGCGTGGCCGATGCTCGCGCGAGCGCAGCAGCCGTCCCTGCGACTCGGGATGGCGAACGCCAACATGACGGTGACCTATCCCTATCTCAGCAGCTCCCTCGGGCTGAACCTGTTCGAGAGCGAGGGTGTGAAGGTGGACGTCGTCCACGGGCAGAACTCGCCGCAGATCCTCGGCCTGCTGGTGGGTGGCGCTACGGACATCGTCTTCTGCAACCCCGAGCCGGTGATCCAGCTCGTCGCCGATCGCGGCGCCAACGTGAAAAGCGTGTACGTCGTGCAAGTCTCGCAGTACATCCTCAGCACGCCGGAAGACAGCGGCATTCGCACGGTGAAGGATCTGAAAGGCAAACGCCTCGGCATGGCGAGCCCGCAGTCGGGCATCGACTACCTCAAGGCTCGCCTGATGGACGAAGGCATGTCGGTGGACGACATCGAGATCGTGCCGACCGGATTCGCCGGCCAGGTCATCGCAGCGGTGCAGCAGAAACGCGTCGACGCGATCATGTACTGGAGTGATGCGAACGCGATGTACCGCTACGCCGGCGTCAAGCTGCGCGACCTGCCGAAAGCGCCGTGGGAGGAAGGGCTCTACCAGTTCATCGGCACGACGACCCAGCAGGTGATCGACACGAAGGCCGACGCGCTGCGGCGGACGCTGCGCGCCTTCTCGCGCGCGCAACTCCTTACGCACGTCTCGCCGGAACTGACGATCGAGGCGTTCTGGAAGCAGTATCCCGACCAGGCACCGAAGCCCGGCGACCGCAAGACGGCGTTCGACCAGAACATGGCGCGCGTCAAGACGCAGAACACCATCACCGGCGCCGGCATGAACCCGACGCGCGAGCAGCTGATGAAGCAACGCTGGGGCGAGAACAGCCTGCAATCGTGGTCCCGCATGCAGGAGAACCTGCTGCGCGTCGGCTCGCTCAAGAACAAGGTGGACCCGCAACGCTTCTTCGACAACCGGTTCATCGACTATGCGAACCAGTTCGACCGCGAGCAGATCTTCAAGCTCGCGAGCTGGAAGCCCGGCGAGCCGCTGCCGAAGCTCTAGGCCGACTCCGCGTCGCGCACCAGCGTCGGCCGGGCGGCCCGCATGGCGGTGACCGCCTTGACGATCTCGTCGATGAACGCCGCGACCGCGCGCGAGTGCGGGCGATCGGAGCGCCAGAAGAGGGCGCGGCGCATCTCGAGCGAGCGCACCGGCGCGCCGGCAAGGGCGCCGCTGGCGATCTGTTCCGCGATCATGCCGTAGGGAATGAGCCAGAAGGCGAGCCCGGCACGCACGAGCTCGGGTGCGACGCGCGTCACGTCGCCCTGCGCGACGATGCGCCAGTGGATCTTCTGCTTGGAGCTCGCCTTGCGCAGCGACTCGCCCACCATGCTGGTATGAACCAGCGGCAATCCGTCCAGCTCGACGGGCTCGAGCGGCCGGCGCCCGAACGGCCAGGCCGACGGTGCGCCCACGAGCCACGTGTCTTCGGCGAAGAGCGGGCGGCTGGACAGGTTTTCGTGGTGGACATGATCCAGCATCATGGCGATATCCAGCCGGTCGGCGAGCAGCTCGTCGCGCAGCTCGCCGGTGAGGCCCTCGCGCAGCACGAAGCTCACGCGCGCGTGGCTGCGGGTGAACCCGCACACCAGCGCGCTGATGAACGCCTCGCCATGGGAGGGCGGGAAGCCGAAGCGCACTTCGCCCTCCGGCTCGGAAGCGCAGGAGCGCATCTCGTTCCGCAGGTTCTGGGCCAGGCCGAGCAGCTTTTCCGCCGACTCCACGAAGCGCACGCCTTCGGGCGTGGCGCTCACGCCGTGGCTGTGGCGCAGGAGAAGGCTCACGCCGAGCTCGTCCTCGAGGATCTTGATCGCGCGGCTCACGGCTGACTGCGCGACGTGCAGGTGCTCGGCCGCCTTCGTGATGCTCTCGAACCTGACCGCTGCGGAGACGTATTTCAGGCTTCTCAGGTCCATCGTCAAATTATATGGGCCTCCTCTCTTATCTGCATTAGACGCGGGGCGCGACGCTGCGGAAAATCGTCGCATCGAGAGAAGGAGCGCCGACCCATGTCCGCCAAGCCCAACCCCGCTTTCCCGCTTTCCCGCTTTCGCATCCTGGGCGACACCGTTTACGTGTCCGGACAGGTACCGGTCAAAGGCGGCGAGATCATCGCGGGGAATTTCGAGGCGCAGGTGCGCCAGACGCTGGAGAACCTGCGCGCGGCGCTCGAGGAGGCCGGTAGCTCGCTCGAGCGCGTCGCGAAGTGCAACTGCTACCTCCGCCGCGAGTCGGACGTGGCCGAATTCAACCGCATCTACCGCGAGTTCTTCGCCGCAGTGCCGGAGCTGCCGGCGCGCACCACGCTGATCGCCGCGCCGCCCAACCCCAAGGTCGACGTCGAGGTCGAATGCATCGCCGGCCGAGGACGCGCATGAGCGTCGAGATGAAGATCGAGCGCGACGTGGCGGTGCGAATGGACGATGGCATCGTCCTTCGCGTCGACGTCTTCCGGCCCGCCAAGGAAGGACGCTACCCGGCGATCATCACCTACGGGCCCTACGCGAAAGGCCTGTCGTTCCAGCAATACTTCAAGAAGCAGTGGGATCAGATGGTGGCGATGTTTCCCGAAGTCGCGCAGGGATCGAGTTGCCGCTGGCAGAACTGGGAAACCGTAGACCCGGAGAAATGGGTGCCCGACGGCTACGCCTGCATCCGCGTCGACAGCCGCGGCGCCGGGCGCTCGCCGGGACGGATCGATAACCACAGCCCGCGCGAAGCGCAGGACTTCCACGATTGCATCGAATGGGCCGGCACTCAGCCCTGGTGCAACGGCAAGGTCGGCATCAACGGCATCTCCTACTACGCGGTCAACCAGTGGCGCGTGGCAGGACTGCAGCCGCCGCACCTCGCCGCGATGTGCGTCTGGGAGGGCTACGCCGACCGCTATCGCGACTCCACGCACCACGGCGGCATCGTCTGCACGTTCGCGCGCGACTTCCAGCCACGCCAGATCCTCCGCGTGCAACATGGCCTCGGCTCGCGCGGCCCGAAGGACGCGAACAGCGACGACTACGTAGCCGGGCCGGAGGAACTGCCGGACGAGGAGCTGGCGAAGAATCGCGCGCCGATCTGGGACGACATCAAGGCGCACCCGCTCGATACCGCCTACTACCGCGAGCGTTCGCAGGACTGGGGCCGCATCACGACGCCGATGCTCTCCTCGGGAAACTGGGGCGGGCACGGGCTGCACCTGCGCGGCAACGTCGAGGGCTTCGTGCGCGCCGCGTCGCGCGAGAAGTGGCTGGAGATCCACGGCCACGCGCACTGGATGCATTTCTATACCGACTACGGCCTCGATCTGCAGAAGCGCTTCCTCGGCCACTTCCTCAAGGGCGAGGACACCGGCTGGAGTCGCCAGCCGAAAGTACAGCTGCAGATCCGCCACCCCGGGGAGCGCTATGTGACCCGGCACGAGAACGAGTGGCCGCTCGCGCGAACGCGGTGGACGCGCTATTACCTGACCCCCGATGCGCGTTCGCTCGGCACCGAGGCGCCGGGCGGCGAGTCGAAGGTCACGTTCGAGGCGCTCGACGACGGCCTGCTCTTCACCACGCCGCCGCTCGCGAAGGAGATGGAAATTACCGGGCCCGTGGCCGCCAAGTTGTTCGTCTCCTCCTCGACCTCCGATGCCGACCTTTTCCTCGTCTTGCGAGTGTTCGATCCGTCGGGCAAGGAAGTGCTGTTCCACGGCGCCAACGACCCCGGCATGCCGGTGGCGATGGGATGGCTGCGCGTCTCGCACCGCAAGCTCGATCGGGAGCTCAGCCGGCCTTACCGGCCCTACCACACGCATGACGAGCGCCGGCCCTTGCGGCCAGGCGAGATCGTCGAGCTCGACATCGAAATCTGGCCCACCTGCATCGTCGTGCCCGCCGGCTACCGCATCGCCCTCGCCGTGCGCGGCAAGGACTACGAGAACAGCGAGCCGCCGGTCCCTTCTCCGTGGGGCGGCGAGCCGATGCGCGGCACCGGACCTTTTCAGCACAACGACCCCGACGATCGTCCGGCGTCCATTTTCGGCGGTCGCACGACGATCCATTTCGGCCGCGGCCGCGATCCCTTCGTCCTGCTGCCGGTGATTCCGAGCCGATGACCTCGTTGCACCAGCGCTTCCGCGACACGATGCGCTGGTTCGTCAACAGCGTCACCGTGGTCGCCACGGCGCACGAGTCCCGGCGTGCCGGCTTCACGTCCACCGCAATCTCCTGCGTGGCGTTCGACATCCCGACGCTGCTCGTCAGCGTCAACCGGACCGCCTCGTCGCACGAACCGATCCTGCGCAGCCGCAGTTTCTCGGTGAACCTCCTCTTCGCGCACCAGGAGGCGATCGCGGAACGCTTCACGGGATTCAAGGGTCACAAGGGCGAAGCGCGCTTCGAGGGCGCGCAATGGACGACGCTCGAGACCGGCGCACCGGTGCTGGTCGGCGCGCTCGCCGCATTCGATTGCCGCGTGCTCGACACGAAGGATTTCGGCAGCCATACGCTTTTCTTCGGCGAAGCGGTGGGGATGGCGAGCGGCGAGCGCACGCAGGACGCTCCTCTCGTCTACTTCGACCGCGGCTATTCGGCGCTGAACGCCCGGTCCTCCGCCCCCTAGCGGCGTGCGACTCTCGGACGCCGTCCGCCTTGCGACGCTGGCCGCGATCTGGGGTGCCGCTTTCATCTTCATCCGGGTCGCGGCGCCGGTGCTCGGGCCCGCCTGGATTGCCGAGGGCCGCCTGCTCATCGGCGGCGCGGCGCTCCTCGCCTGGTTTCGCCTAAGCGGCTTCGATGCCCGTTGGCGCGAGGACTGGCGATTCCACGCCGTCGTCGGCATCGTCGGCGCCGCGATCCCTTTCGCGCTCTACGGCTACGCCGGCGCGCATCTCCCCGCCTCGACGATGGCGTTTCTGAACACCACCACGCCGATGTTCGCGCTGCTGATGGGGGCGGCGCTTCGCGAGGAACGCATCACCTGGTCAAAGGTGACTGGCCTGATCGTCGGCTCGGCCGGCGTGTGGTTCCTCATGGAGGGCGCCGCCACGGACACCGACCTCGCGTCCGCCGCCACGCTGCCGGCGACCGCGGCCTGCCTCTGCGCCTCCCTCGCCTACGCGAGTACGGCGCTCATCGTCAGGCGCTACGGCAGAAACGTTCCACCCCGCGGCACCGCGGTCGGCGCGCAGCTCTGGGGCGCACTTATTCTTCTTCCGCTGCTGCCCATCGTGCCGCCGCACGGCGTGCTCACCGGCGTCGTGCTGGCCAACCTGCTCGCTCTTGGCCTGCTGGCGAGCGGCGTGGCCTACCTTCTCTATTTCCGCCTGATCGCCGATATCGGCGTCACCCGCACGCAGACCGTGTCGCTCCTCGTGCCGGCGTTCGGGCTCCTCTGGGGCGCGCTGTTCCTGGGCGAAGCGATCACGCTCGCGACCATCGCCGGCGGCGCGCTGATCGTCGCCGGGACGGCACTGGTCATGCGCGGCCGGTGACGGCCGCGAGCTCGCGATCGAAGACAGCGGCGTCGGTATAGATGCGCATCAGGTCGCCGAGCTCGGCGAAGCGCTGCACGAATTTCGCCGTCAATTGCACGAAGGGAGCCCCGGTCAGCATGTGAATCGAGATGAAGCGCGCCTTGTGCTGGCGCAGCCACAGCGCCCAGTCGTTGCTGACGTCGATGGTGGCCGCCTTGACGGCGCGCGCATCGATGAAGAACCGGATCCCGCCGCGCGCCACGTCCTGCTCGAGCGCTTTCATCGGCGCGTCGCCGAATTCACCCACGTCCCAGCCGGTGAGCTGCAGGACAACGACGCCGGCGGCCGGTCGCTCGATCGAGAGCCGGCAGTGAACTCCGTCGTAGCGCAACGCTTAGGCCGCCTTCTTTTCCTCGCGCAGCGCGCGGCGCAGGATCTTGCCGACGTTGGTCTTCGGCAGGTCGGCGCGGAACTCGACGTACTTCGGCCGCTTGTAGCCGGTGAGCTCCTTCTTGCAGTGCTCGAGGATATCCTGCTCGGTGAGCTGCGGGTCTTTCTTCACCACGAACACCTTCGGCACCTCGCCCGAGTGCTCGTCGGGAACACCGATCACCGCGCACTCGAGAACGCCGGGATGCATCGCCACCACCTGCTCGAGCTCGTTCGGATAAACGTTGAAGCCGGAGACGAGAATCATGTCCTTCTTGCGGTCGACGATGCGCACGAAGCCCTTCTCGTCCATCACGCCGATGTCGCCCGTCATCATGAAACCGTCGGCGCTGATCACCTTCGCGGTCTCGTCGGGACGCTGCCAATAGCCTTTCATCACCTGCGGTCCGCGGATGCAGATTTCGCCTGGCTGGCCGAGCGCCACCTCCTTGCCGCTGTCGTCGCGCAGTACCACGTCGGTCGACGGCATCGGCAAGCCGATGGAGCCGCTGTACTCCTTGAGATCGAGCGGATTCATCGTCGCGCAGGGGCTGGTCTCGGTCAGGCCGTAGCCCTCGAGCAGCGTCAGCCCGGTCACCTGCTTCCAGCGCTCGGCGGTCGCCTTCTGCACCGCCATGCCGCCGCCCACGCAAAGCCTGACCTTGGAGAAGTCCAGCTTCTGGAAGTCGGGGTTGTTGAGGAAGGCGTTGAACAGCGTGTTCACCCCGGTGATGACGTTGTAAGGATGCTTGCCGAGCTCCTTGACGAACCCCGGAATATCGCGCGGGTTGGTGATCAGCACGTTGAGGCCGCCGACCTTCATCATGTTCAGGCAGTTCACCGTGAGCGAGAAGATGTGATAGAGCGGCAGCGCGGTGATGATGATCGCGGTTTCGCCGCCGAGACCCGGCGTGAGCCAGGCGGAAGCCTGCTCGATGTTGGCGAGGATGTTGCGATGGAGCAGCATCGCGCCCTTGGAGACGCCGGTGGTGCCGCCGGTGTACTGCAGGAAAGCGATGTCCTCGTGGCCGACGTCGACTTTTTTTATCGACTGGCCGGCCGTCTCGCCAAGCACATCGTTGAAGCGCAGCGCGTTGGGCAGACTGTAGGCCGGCACCATCTTCTTGACCTTGCGCACGACGAAGTTCACCAGCAGGCCCTTCACGCCCAGCATGTCGCCGAGGGTGGCCAGCACCACGTGCTTCACCGGCGTCTTGGACAGCACCTGCTGGAGCGTGCCGGCGAAGTTCTCGAGAATGACGATGACTTCGGCACCCGAGTCCTTGAGCTGGTGCTCGAGCTCGCGCGGCGTGTAGAGCGGGTTGACGTTGACGACGATCCCGCCGGCGCGCAGCGTGCCGTACAGTGCCACCGGGTACTGCAGGCAGTTCGGCATCATGATCGCGACGCGCACGCCCTTGCCGTAGCCCTTGGACTGCAGCCAGGCGCCGAAAGCGCGCGATTGCACATCGAGCTCGCCGAAGCTGATGGTCTTGCCCATGCAGTGAAAGGCGGGCCGCTCGCGGAACTCGACCACCTTCTTGTCGACCAGGGCGCCGACCGACTTGAACTCGTCGAACTTGATGTCGGCAGGAACGCCGGGCGGATAGCTCTTGAGCCAGATGCGATCCATGGTCTTCTCCTCCTCTTGCGACTGATTCTACGGGCGCATCAGCCGAGCGACCAGCGGCGCGCAGAGGCAGCCGGCGCCGATTGCGGTGTAGGCAACGACCCACGCGAGCGGGCTGGCGGCGCCGCCCGCGGCGTCGAGCGCGACGCCGAAGACCACCGGGCCCAGCAGGCCGGCGCCGAAGCCGAGCAGCGAGTAGAGGCCCATGGCCGCCCCGCGCAGCTCGGCGGGCGCGGCCGCGACCAGGCCGGCGGTCAAGGTGCCGGACTCCGCCATCACCAGCATCGAGTAGCCGGCGAGAAGGCCGAGCACGATCGCCCAGTGCCAGGGTGCGGCGAAGCCGACCAGCATGCCGCAGCTTCCCGAGCCCGCCATGACGAGCAGGATCCAGCGCCGCCGGCCGATGCGCAGCGCCACCTCGTTGCCGAAGATGGAAGCCGGGACGGCGAGCAGGTTGATCACCGCGGCGATCGCCGGCAGCTGCCAGGGAAACGTATCGCTGCCGGCGTGCAGCGTTGCGGAAAAGGCGAGGAACGCGACCATCCAGCCGCGCGAACCGAAGAGCTCGAGGCAGTGCGCCATGTAGCCGGCGGTGTAGCCCGCCGCCGCGCGGTTGGCGAGCACCTGCCGCCAGGCCGCGATGGGGAAGAGAGACATCGCCGTTCGGACCGGCGCACCGCGGGGCGTAGGCTCGAGGAGAAGAAACACGACCGCTCCCGCCACGAGCGGCCCAATGCCGGCAACCACGAAGGCCGCGCGCCAGCCAGCGCTGGGGGCAATGAAGCCCGCGAGCGCCAGCGAGAGAGCGGTGCCGATGCCGAAGAACGAGGTGTAGGTCGCGATCGAGCGGCTTTGACCCGGCCCCGAGATGCGGTCCGAGAGGAGCCGCAGTCCCGGCATGTAGGTGGCGGCGAGCCCGATGCCGAGCAGGACCTGGAAGAAGACGGCGCTGGCGAAGCCGTCCGCAGCGAGTCCGAAGCCGGCGCTCGCCGCCGCGGCGATCAGGCTGCCGGCGAGATAGACGCGACGCGCGTCGAGCCGGTCGGTCAGCGCGGTCCAGTAGGAAACGGTAACGACATAGCCCGCGAAGAACATGCCGGCGACCACGCCGGCCTGCGCGTTCGAAAGCTGCCAGGCGTCGCGCAGCTCCGGCAGCAGCGCGGCGTACGTCGAGAAGCCCAGCATCGAGGCGATGTGGGCCGTCAGCAGGACGGCGGAGGCGCTAACGGTTCTTGAACGTCGGTTTGCGCTTCTCGACGAAGGCGGCCATGCCTTCCTTCTGATCCTCCAGCGCGAACTGCGCATGGAACACGCGCCGCTCGAACAGCACGCCCTCGGAGAGCCCGGTTTCGTAGGCGCGGTTGATCGATTCCTTGATCATCATCGCCACCGGCAGCGAATACCCGGCGATCTTTTGCGCCACGGCGAGCGCTTCCTCCATCAGCTTGTCGACCGGCACGACGCGCGAGACCAGGCCAGCGCGCTCAGCCTCTTGCGCGTCCATGTTGCGCGCCGTCAGGCACATGTCCATCGCCTTCGCCTTGCCGACCGCGCGCGGCAGGCGCTGCGTACCGCCGGCGCCAGGCATGACGCCGAGATTGATCTCGGGCTGGCCGAATCTTGCGTTGTCGGCGGCAATGACGATGTCGCACATCAGCGCGAGCTCGTTGCCGCCGCCGAGCGCGTAGCCCGAGACCGCGGCGATGACGGGCTTGCGGATGCGCCGGATGTGCTCCCAGTCGCGCGTGATGTAGTCCGCCAGGTAGGCGTCCATGTAGCTGAAGTCCTTCATCGCGCCGATGTCGGCGCCGGCTGCGAATGCCTTCTCGTTGCCGCTGATCAGCATCGCGCCGATGCCCGGGTCTGCATCCCACTTGTAGAGCGCGTCCGACAGTTCCTGCATCAGCTTGGCGTTCAGCGCGTTGAGCTGCTTCGGGCGATTGAGCGTGACGTGTCCGACCCGCCCCTTCTGTTCCGTCAGGATGAATTCATAGCTCATGACTGGCTCACCTTGGCCTTCAGTTCCGAGAGGGGAATCGCGCCGGGAATGTCGATGCGCTTGCGGTCAGGCTCGACCTGGGTCAGGGCCTCGACTTCGTGCATGGTGCGCAGGCCGCGCACGGCGAGATCCTGATAGAGCTTCGTGTTGTCGCGCTTCCACTTGATCTCCTGCTCGGAGAGCTCGCGCAGGACGCGCGCGGGGATGCCGGCGACCAGGGCACGTGCCGGCACGCGCGCCTCGGCCTTGACGAAAGCGAGCGCGGCGACGACCGCGTCCTCGCCCACTTCGGCGTTGTCGTTCACCACGCAGTTCATGCCGATCAGCGCGCCGCGGCGCACGACACAGCCGTGCAGCACGGCGCCGTGGCCGACCGTGACGTCGGCGCCGACCACGGTGTCCTTGCCCGGAAAGCCGTGCAGCATGCAGGTGTCCTGGATGTTGGCGCCCTCCTCGACGACGATGCGGCCGAAATCGCCGCGCAGGCAGGCGCAGGGGCCGATGTAGGCGCGCTCGCCGACGATCACGTCGCCGATCAGGACGGCGCTCGGGTGCACGTAGGCGCTTGGATGCACGACCGGGGTAATGCCGTCGATGCTGTAGACCTTGGGCAAGCCGGAATTGTACGATCTTCACAATGGCTTCCATCCTCGTCTCACTCGAAACGGGCGTCCTGAGCATCACGCTCAATCGGCCGGACAAGCTGAACTCGTTCAATCCCGAGATGCACCAGCTTCTGCGCGCGGCTCTGGAGCGCGCGGCGGACGAGGCCGAGGTGCGCGCGGTGCTGCTCACTGGCGCCGGGCGCGCCTTCTGCGCCGGCCAGGACCTCTCCGAGCGAAACATCAGCCCGGGCGCGGCGCCGATCGACCTCGCAATCTCGCTCGGATCGCATTACAACCCGCTCGTTCGCCGGCTGCGCGAGCTGCCCAAGCCCATCGTCTGCGCCGTCAACGGTGTCGCCGCCGGCGCCGGCGCCAACATCGCCCTCGCCTGCGATCTCGTCCTCGCCGCGCGCTCGGCGAGCTTCGTGCAGGCGTTCTCGAAAATCGGCCTCCTCCCCGACTCCGGCGGCACTTTCTTCCTGCCGCGACTCCTCGGCAGCGCGCGCGCAATGGGACTCGCGCTCCTGGGCGAAAAGCTTTCCGCCGAAGACGCGGCGCAGTGGGGCCTGATCTGGAAGGTGGTGGATGATGCCCAGCTCATGAAGGAAGCTCTTGCCATTGCGAAAAATCTTTCCGAGGGCCCGACGAAGGGCTACGGCCTGATCAAGAAGGCGTTCTCCACGTCCGCTGCCAATACGCTCGACGCGCAGCTCGACCTCGAGCGGGACCTGCAGCGCGAGGCGGGCTTTACCGACGACTACCGCGAAGGCGTCGCCGCCTTTAAGGAAAAGCGCAAACCGGTGTTCAAAGGTAAATGAAAAAATTCCCTCTCGAGCCGATCGAACGCGCCTCGCAGAAAAAGCTGAAAGAGCTTCAGCTGAAGAGGCTGCGCTGGTCGCTCAAGCACGCCTATGACCGCGTGCCGCACTTCCGCAAGAAATTCGACGCCGCCGGCGTGAAGCCCGCCGACTGCCGCTCGCTCGCCGACCTGGCGAAGTTCCCCTTCACCACCAAGGCGGACCTGCGCGACACCTATCCGTTCGGCCTCTTCGCCGTGCCGATGGACAAGGTGGTCCGCATCCACGCCTCCTCCGGCACGACCGGCAAGCCGACCGTGGTGGGCTACACCGCCAAGGATCTCGACACCTGGAGCCAGGTGATGGCGCGCTCGATCCGCGCCGCGGGCGCTCGTCCTGGCGACAAGGTGCATGTCGCCTACGGCTACGGCCTTTTCACCGGCGGCCTTGGTGCGCACTACGGCGCCGAGCGGCTCGGGCTGACCGTCATTCCGCTGGGCGGCGGCATGACCGAGCGCCAGGTGCAACTCATCGCCGACTTCAAGCCGCAGATCATCATGGTGACGCCGAGCTACATGCTGGCGATCGCCGACGAGATGCAGCGCCAGGGACTCGACCCGAAGAAGAGCTCGCTGCGCGTGGGTATTTTCGGAGCGGAGCCCTGGACCAACGAGCTGAGGGCTTCGATCGAGAAAAGGACATCGCTCGACGCCATCGATCTCTATGGCCTGTCGGAGATCATCGGCCCCGGCGTCGCGGCCGAATGCGCCGAGACGAAGGACGGCCTGACCTTCTGGGAAGACCACTTCTACCCCGAGATCGTCGACCCGAAGAGCGGCGAGCCGCTGCCCGACGGCGAGAAGGGCGAGCTGGTGATCACGTCGCTCACCAAGGAAGCGCTGCCGATGATCCGCTATCGCTCGCGCGACCTGACGCGGCTCCTGCCCGGCACCGCGCGCAGCATGCGCCGCATGGAGAAGATCACCGGCCGCTCCGACGACATGCTGATCATCCGCGGCGTCAACGTCTTCCCGTCGCAGATCGAGGAGCTGATCCTCAAGCAGCCCGGCCTCTCCCCGCACTACGTGCTCGAGCTCTCGAAGCAGGGACCACTCGACCATCTCACCGTCCTGGTGGAAGGGGAAGGCGTGGAAGGACTGCAGCAGGCGATCAAGTCCTATATCGGCATCACGGCCGACGTGAAGAGCGTGCCGATCAACACCATCGAGCGCTCGATCGGCAAAGCGAAGCGCGTCATCGACAAGCGGCCAAAGTGAAGGGGCTTGCCGGAAAAACGGTCCTCGTCACCGGCGGTGGCGGCGCGATTGGCTCGGCGATCTGCCGCCGCTTCGCCGAGGCAGGCGCCAAGGTGCTGGTCGCCGACAAATCGCAAGCGAGCGCCGAAGCGATCGCGAGCGAGGTCAAGGGGCGCGCGCTGATTTTCGACATCGCCGACTACGCCGCGGCGAACAAGGCGATCGGCGACACGGGCGTCGATATCCTCGTCAACAACGCCGGCTGGGACCGCTTCCAGAACTTCGTCGACATGCAGCCCGAGGACTGGGAGGCGCTGATCGCCGTCAACCTGCGCGGGCCGCTCAACATGCATCGCCTGATCGTGCCGCAGATGCTGGCGCGCGCCTCGGGCAGGATCGTCAACATCTCCTCCGACGCGGCGCGCGTGGGCTCCTCGGGCGAGGCGGTCTACTCGGCGTGCAAGGGCGGCATCATCTCGTTCTCGAAGACGCTGGCGCGCGAGGTGGCGCGCAAGGGCATCACGGTCAATGTCGTCTGTCCTGGGCCGACCGACACGCCGATCCTGCGCAGCTTCCTCGGCGAGGGCGAAGCGGGACAGAAAGTCTATGACGCGCTGGTGCGCGCCATCCCGATGAAACGCGTCGGCCAGCCCGACGACATCCCCGGCATCGTCGCCTTCCTCGCCTCCGGCGAGGCCGGCTTCATTACCGGCCAGGTCATCAGCGTTTCGGGCGGACTGACGATGGCAGGTTGAGCAAGATCCGGATAGCCCTGATGCGAGGCAAGCCTCAGAATCACGGCATGCAAGAAATCAACAAGGCGAAGAGCTATCTCGATGCGCACCGCGGCGAGCGCGTGACGCTCGAGGAGCTTTCCCAGGCCGTCGGCGTAAGCCCCTTTCACCTGCAGCGCCGCTTCAAGGAAGCTTTCGGCGTCTCGCCGCGCGGCTACCAGGAGGCGCACCGCGTCGAGTCGGTGAAGTCCTCGCTGCGCAATGGCAGCCGCGTCACCGACGCGGTCTTCGAAGCAGGCTACGGCTCGGTTTCGCGCTTCTACGAAAAACCGCAGCTCGGCATGAAGGCACGCGACTACCGCGCCCAGGGCAAGGGGCAGACGATCCGCTATTCCTGCTTCGCGACACCGCTCGGCACGGTGCTCGCGGCCGCGACCGACAAAGGCCTGTGCTCGATCAAGCTCGGCGACGATCGCGAGCGCCTGAAGCGGCTCCTCGCCGAGGAATTCTCTGCCGCCGAGCTGATCGAGGACTCTCTTTTGGGTCTAAGAGAAAAAATTCTTTCCTTCATCGCCGGCGAAGCGAGCCTCGCGCGCGTGCCGCTCGACATCCGCGGCACGGTGTTCCAGCGGCGCGTCTGGGAAACGCTGCGGCGCATTCCGCGCGGCGAAACGCGCACCTACCAGGCCATCGCCCGT
>JAXDQC010000152.1:0-5355 GCA_034668045.1 Betaproteobacteria bacterium
GGCCCTACGACCGCACGCGCGCGCTCGCCGACGGCAGCGTGCGCATGGAAGGCATCGACCTCACCTACCTGCCGCTCGAAGTCGAAGAGACGTTCTGGCGCCAGGCGCGCTTCCAGGAGTTCGACGCCTCCGAGATGTCGCTCTCGTCGTACACCAAGACGCTCAATTCCGACCGGCCGCCGTTCATCGCCATCCCGGTGTTCCCGTCGCGCTTCTTCCGCCACTCCTGCATCTTCGTCTCGGCGAAGAGCGGCATCCGCAAGCCGGAGGACCTGAAAGGCAAGCGCATCGGCGTGCCCGAGTACCAGATGACCGCGCCGGTGTGGATCCGCGGCATCCTCGCCGACGACTTCGGCGTCAAGGCGACCGATGTCGAGCATTTCTCCGGCGGCGAGGAAGAGCCCGGCCGGGAAGAGAAGCTGAAGCTGGATCTCCCGTCCAGCATCAGGGTTTCCGCGATCGGGAAAACCCAGACCCTGTCCCGCATGCTCGCCGACGGCGAGCTCGATGCGCTGGTCACCGCCCGCGCGCCGTCGACTTTCTACTCCGAGCCGGACAAGGTGAAGCGCCTGTTTCCGGACTACGTCGAGCGCGAGCGCGAGTACTACCGGCGCACGAAGATCTTTCCGATCATGCATACGGTCGTGATCCGGCGCGAGGTGTACGAGGCGAATCCCTGGATCGCCCAGGCGCTGCTCAAGGCTTTTCAGAAGGCGAAAGACATGACGATGGAAGCATTGAAGCAGACGGCAGTCATGGCGACCATGCTTCCGTGGCAGGTGGCGAATGTCGAGGAGGCGCGCCGGGAGATGGGCGAGGACTGGTGGCCGTACGGGGTGGAGCCCAACCGCAAGGTGCTGGAGACGTTCCTGCGCTACCACCGCGAGCAGGGCCTGTCGAAGCGGCGCTTCGCGCCGGAAGAGATCTTCGCCAAAGAAACGCTCGTCTCTTTCAAGGTATGACCGCGCTCTATCGAGGCATGGACCGCGCCGCGCTCGACGCCGCGTACAACAACGGCGCCGCCGTCGCCAACAGCGCGAAGATCGTCGCCGACTGGCAGGCGCGCAGCGAGCGCGTGCGCGCGAAGTATCCCGACGGCCTCGACCTGAAGTACGGCCCCGCGCCGCGCAACCGCATCGACTTCTTCGAGGCGAAGAAGGATTCGCCGCTGCTCGTCTTCATCCACGGCGGCTACTGGCAGATGCGCGCCAAGGAGCTGTTCGCCTTCCTCGTCCCCGGTCCGCTCGCCCACGGCATCAGCGTCGCCCTGGTCGGCTACACGCTCGCGCCCGAGAAGCGCATGGACGCGATCGTCGGCGAGATCCGCACGGCGATCTCGTATCTCGATTCCCGCGGCAACAGGATGATCGTCTCCGGCTGGTCGGCGGGCGGCCACCTGGCGGCGATGGCAATGCAGCTCCCCTGCGTCAATGCCGGGCTGGCGATCAGCGGCCTCTACGATCTCGAGCCGATCCGCCACTGCTACGTCAACGACAAGCTGCGCCTGGACGCCTTCGAGGCGCAGCGCAACAGCCCGGTCTCGCTGCCGGCGTTCTCCGAGCCGATCACGGTCGCCTACGGCAAGAACGAGCTTCCCGAGCTGCGCCGGCAGTCCGAGGAATACGCGAAGGCCGTGAAGCAGGCGAAGCTGCTCGCGCTGCCGAACCACGACCACTTCACCATCCTGGAAGAGCTCGCCTCCCCGAATGGGGCGTTGACGCGGGAAGTCATAACCCTCAGTGGCCTATGAGGAAGTCATTCCTGCCGGTCCGGTCCTTGCCGTTCAGCAGCCACAGCGGGCGGGTGGAGAAGTCGACGAGGTAGCCGCTGCTCGAATTCGGCTTGATCAGGTCCCGCTCGAAAACCGAATTCCCCGGCATGTAGCGGATCGCCACCCCCGCTCTGCGCATCGGCGAGCGGTTCACGGTGGCGCCGTGGATCATGTAGATGTCGTGCAGCGACATCTGCCCGGGCTCGAGCTCGATGGCCACTGCTTTCGACTCGTCCAGGCCCTGGATTCTCTGGGTGAGCACCAGATCATCGCGGTCCTCGCGCAGATGATCGAAAAGACGCTTGCCGCGGTGAGAGCCGGGCACGACTTTCAGGCACCCGTTCTCCTTTTTCGAAGGATCGAGCGCGACCCAGGCGGTGCAGGTGGCGAGCGGGCGGATCGGCCAGTAATGGCCGTCCTGGTGGAACGGCGTCTCGAGGCCGTCGCCGCCCGGCTTGCAGAAGACCTGGCAGCCCCAGAGGATCACGTCCTCGCCGATCGCGTCGGCGATCAGCTCGACGAGCTCCGGATCGCGCGCCAGCTCGAGGAAGGCGCGGCTGCCCTTGACGCCTTCGCTGCCGTTCTCGAGATGCGCGCTCACCAGCTTTTCAGGCCGCACGCCGGGGTTGTCGGCGATCAGCGTGTCCAGCGCCGCGCGCATTTCGCCGATCCTTCTCTCGGCAAACCGCCACGCGGGGACCACGTAGCCCTCCCGCGCGTAGAACTCTCTTTCCCGGGAAGACAGGTGCGCCATCAGGGCTCCAGCCGCGCCAGCACTCCGGGATTTTCATCGCTCAAAACATAAACAAATCCGTCCGGGCCGGCTCTCACGTCGCGGATCCGGCCCAGCACGCCCTGCAACAGCCGCTCTTCCTTCACTACCTTCTCGCCGTCGAGCGTCAGGCGCACGAGCATGCGGTCCTTCAGTGCGCCGACGAAGAGATTGCCCTTCCAGCGCGGGAAGCGCTCGCCTTCGTAGAACGCCATTCCCGAGGGCGCGATCGAGGGCACCCAGTAGTAGAGCGGCTGGGTCATCCCCTCCTTCTGCGTGCCCTCGCCGATCTTCGTGCCGGTGACGTAGTTGGCCCCATACGTGATGACCGGCCAGCCGTGGTTCAGGCCGGGACGGATGACGTTGATCTCGTCGCCGCCCTGCGGCCCGTGCTCATGCGTCCAGACGAGGCCGGTTTTCGGGTGCAGCGCCGCGCCCTGCTGGTTGCGGTGGCCGAGGTCGAACTTCTCCGGCTTCCAGCCCGCCTTGCCGACGAAGGGATTGTCGGAGGGCACGCGGCCGTCGTCGTGCAGGCGGATCACGGAGCCCGTGTGGTCGTCGGTCTTCTGCGCGCGCAGCATCTCGCCGCGCTCGCCGAGGGTGAGATAGACGAAGCCGGCGCGATCGAAGACGATGCGGCCGCCGAAGTGCACCCCGCTGCGCCCTTTCGGATCCTGGCGGAAGAGCACTTCCACGTTCTCGAGGCGCCGCCCCGAGAGCTTCGCGCGCACGAGCTCGGTACCGACGCCCCCGGGCCCGCGCCCGGCGTAGGAAAGGTAGACAAGCGAGTTCTCGGCAAAGCGCGGATGCAGGACGATGTCGAACAGGCCGCCCTGCCCCTGCGCCACCACTTCCGGCACGCCGGCGACCGGCTGCGGCTCGAGCTTGCCGCCGGACACGACTCGCAATCTTCCCGGCCTCTCGGTCACCAGCATCCGGCCGTCCGGCAGGAAGGCGACCGACCACGGATGGTCCAGCCCCTCGACCAGCTTGACGACCCGGAACGCGTGCTCCTGGGAACGGATTTCCTGCGCCGCGCAGAGCCCGGGCAGCAGCAAGGCAACGATCAATGCAATGCGCATGCGGCTACTATAAAGCCATGAAAGCGATCCTGTTCATGCTGGCCCTGCTGCCGCTCGCCGCCGCGGCCGACGACGACTACACGCTGCTCGGCCTCGGCGTGCGCACGCGGCCTGACTACGACGGCTCCGCTTCGCGCACCGTCGACCTCATCCCGGTCGTCCGCTATTACGGCAAGCCGTTGTTTGCGCGCACCACGCAGGGAATGCTCGAGGGCGGGGCGCGCTACGAGTTTTCGCCGGCGCTGCAGGCGGGCATACAACTCGCCTACGAAGCCGGACGCGATGCTGTGTTCGGCCTGCCGGAAGTCGACTGGGGTGCCTCGATCGGCTTCCATGTCGAGAGCGACCTGAAGGTCGGCCCGGCGCCGCTGAATCTTCTGCTGCGCGCGCGCCGGCACCTCGACAGCGACCGCGGCTCGCAGGTCGACCTGCGCTCTACCCTCGGCGTATACGGCGAAGGCCGCACGCTCGCGGGCGTGTTCGTCCAGGCGACGTGGGCGAGCGCCAAATCGATGCAGTCCTTCTACGGCGTCAACGACGGCGGGCTGCTTTTCACCAGCGCCGGCCTCCTCGCCTCGCACGGCCTCGCGCCGAAATGGGATCTCGTTGGCAGCGTCGAGCTACGCCGCCTGTCGAGCGACGCGATGCGCAGCCCGATCGTGGAAAAGCGCACCGGCACCTACGCGAGCGCCGGGGTCGCCTACCGCTTCTAGAAGGAGCGGATCCCGGGGTACTGCTCTTTCACCTCGTGGCGCTGGCCGGCGTCGTCGTACCAGTAGAGCTTCCCCGGCTCCTCGGTCTTCGTCATCTTGTGCGAGCCGTCGCAGTACGGCTGGTTCTTCGACAGCCCGCACTTGCAGAACCAGTGCTCCTTGCCGTCGATGACGTACTTCGTCGGCTCCGACGGCGTGCGCTTAACGATTCTGGCCATCGGTATTCACCGCGATGCCGTATTCATAGACCATCTTGCCGCCGAGCCAGCCGGAAACCGCCAGCAGGAGGACCGAGACGAGCGACAGCCAGACCAGGTTGCCTGGCTTGTCCGGCGCGCCGCTGCGCATCCAGAAGTTGACGACGTAGAGCGCGACCACCGTGAGGTTGATGCCCATGTGCGTGAGCGCCGTGGACCTCGGCCCCGCGGGCAGCGAGAGCAGATCGATCAGCCCGGGAACCGCCGCGAGCAGCGCGCCGACGATGCCGCCGCCCATGCAGTAGAAGGCGACCGTGCTCCACGCCGGGTTGGCGCCGCCTCCCATGCCGACGAAGTCGCAGACGAGCGAAAAGATCCACAGCCCGATCGGGATCGAGACGAGCATGGGATGGATGGGATGGCCGGCAATGCTTGCGGGTGTGCGCATCGGTACTCCTCCTATGGGCAGGAACTGTCCATCTGATGCCGTGACAAGTCCACCCGTTCCCGGGCGTATATTCATGCCATGAAACAGGCAAGGAGGCTGCATGCGTAAAGTCCGCGTCGCGCCCAAGGGCATGGGCCTGAACGATTTCGTCGCCGAGCAGGAAGGGTTCTTCGCCGCCGAGGGCATCGAGGTCGAGTGGGACATCAAGACCTTCCGCGGCACCCAGTCGAGCTGGAAGGGCAACAACTACCTGCAGCGGCCGCAGGACAAGCCCTACACCGAAGCGAAGGACGGCAGCCTGATCCAGTGCGCCTGCGTGTGGGGCACGATCTCCAACGCCGGCGCCGGCATGGGCCGTTTCGTCGGCGACTG
>JAXDQC010000153.1:0-4191 GCA_034668045.1 Betaproteobacteria bacterium
GCTCAACCCGGGGAAGCCGCATGCGCATACCTTCCGCGTGCACGAGCGGAGCGAGGGGCAGTCGCCGTATTGCTGTGACTACGTGTTCGTCACCGGGGATCTCGTGCCGCGCCTGCGTTCCATCACGGTCGACGGCGCGAACCGCGCCTCCGACCACCAGCCCGTCAGCCTCACTTTGGGCTAAATGAGCCGATAAGGCGCCGCAGCGCCTCGACGCGGTTTCTGTTGACGCCGAAGTCTCGCCGCCCCAGGCGGGAGGCCGAGCGCACGTGGACCAGGCCGGCTGCCTGGTCGTAGTAAAGCTCGACGTCGTCCACGTAGCGCAGGAGCCGCGTGCGGTATTCGGCGTAGAGGTAGTTCGGCTCGGCGCGGATCACACTCGCCCGCTCCATGGACTCCACTGCGCGGCGCAGATCCGCCATGGCGCCGCGGAACGCGATGGGCGCGATGTAGTGCTCGCGGTCGGCGGGATCTGCCTGCGAAGAAACGCAGTTCGGCGTCGGCTTGCACGCCGCGAAGCGGCCGTCTTTGACGCCGAGGTTGTCGGGGCGCGTGCCGGAAAACATGGCGAGGATGCTACCATCGCCGCAGGAGGGACCAATGCAGATCAGCGCACCACAACTGGCCGAATTGCTGCTGGGAATCGCGCGGGCGCAGGCCGGAATCATCCAGGGCCTGGAGAACGAGATGGCCGGCGTGCGCAGCGGCCGCATCATCCCGGCGCTGCAGAACGTGGCTCACTTGCGCGACCATCCGAACCCGACGCTGACCGACCTGCCGGTGCGCGTCCTGCTCGGCACGCTCGGCCGCGCGGTGCCTGACACCGCTTCCATCATTCGCGAGCTGGAGCGCCTGTTCGGCGCCGAGGCTGCGCCGGCCGGCGCTGCCGCGGCGCCCGCCGCTGGCGAAGCGTCGGGCCTGGACTTCAGCAAGCCCGGTTAGAAATCCTCCGGCGCCGGAGGAAACTTCGGCGCGCGCTTTTCCCGGTGCGAGGCGATCCCCTCCTTCGCTTCCGGTCCCGTGAATCCCATCATCTCGTAGGCCAGCGACGCATCGAAGGCCGGCCCCGCCATGCGCAGCCAGTTGTTGAGCGAGGACTTCGTCCAGCGCAGCGCGGTCTGCGCGCCGGCGGCGAGCTTGCGCGCCACCTCGAGCGATTTCGCCTGTAGCTCGGCCTCTTCGCACGTTAGTGAGATGAGGCCGATGCGCTCGGCTTCCTCCCCGCTCACTTGCTCGCAAAGCAGCAGGTAGTACTTCGCCTTGGCCATGCCGCAGAGCAGCGGCCAGATGATCGCCGCGTGGTCGCCGGCGGCGACGCCCAGGCGCGTGTGGCCGTCGATCAGGCGCGCGTTCTTCGCCGCGATCGAGATGTCGGCCAGCAGCCCGGCGACGAGGCCGGCGCCGACCGCCGGGCCGTGCATCGCCGATACCACCATCTTCGAGCAATTGATCAGGTTGTAGACGAGGTCGCGCGCCTCGCGCCAGACGCGCGCGCGCACGGCGAAATCGCGCGTCATCTCCTCGACCATCGTCAGGTCGCCGCCGGCGGAGAAGCCGCGGCCTTCGCCGCGCAGGATGGCGACGCTCGTTTCCGGATCGCGGTCGACGTCGAGCCAGATGCGTGCCAGCTCGGCGTGCATGCGGGCATTTGTCACTGAGAGCTTGCCGGGCTCGGCGTGCATGACGATCTCGAGGATGCCCGGCTCGATCCGTGCGATTTTCAACTCTTTGTACCCGGAATAGTCCATCGGCCCATTCTACAATTCGCTCGATGCGCACCCAAGACGAACGCTTCGCCGGACTGCCCGGGTTCGCGTTCACCCCGCATTACCTCGAATGGCGCGGCCTGCGCGCGCACTACCTCGATGAGGGCAAGGGCGAGCGGGCGTACCTGTGCCTGCACGGCAATCCGACATGGAGCTACCTGTACCGGCGCATGATCCCGCCGTTCGTCGCCTCCGGCGCCCGCGTCGTCGCGCCCGACCTCATCGGCTTCGGCCGCTCGGACAAGCCCGAAGAGGAAGGCGTGTATACCTTCGATTTTCATCGGGAAATGCTTTTGTCCTTCGTGGAAAAACTGAATCTGCGCAACATCACCCTGGTGGTCCAGGATTGGGGCGGCGTGCTCGGCCTGACGCTGCCGATGGAGATGCCCGAGCGCTTCGAGCGGCTGCTGCTCATGAACACCGCGCTCGCCACCGGCGACGTCCCGCTGTCGGCGGGCTTCGTCGCCTGGCGCGCTTATTCGGCGAAGAATCCTGATCTCGCGGTCGGCAAGCTGCTGGCGCGTGCCTGCCCGCATCTCAGCGACGCTGAGGCGGCGGCTTACGACGCGCCGTTTCCCGACGCGCGCTACAAGGCCGGCGTGCGGCGCTTCCCGCCGATGGTGCCCGAGAAGTACGACGATCCCGGCGCAGCGCTCGGCAGGAAGGCGCGGGATTTCCTGCATAGTTCCTGGAGCGGCGAGAGCTACATGGCCATCGGCGCGACCGACCCGGTGCTCGGGCTGGACGTAATGCGGCAGCTGCGAAAGTGGATTCGCGGCTGCCATGAGCCGCTGGTGATCGAGAAGGGCGGGCACTTCCTGCAGGAATGGGGCGAAGAGGTGGCGACTTGGTTTCTTTCGCGGACATAGCCGCGGCGCAGGAACGCATCAAGGCGCACGCGCTGCGCACGCCCGTGCTCACGTCGACGACGATCGACGCCATGATGGACGCGAAGGTGCACTTCAAGTGCGAGAACCTGCAGCGCATGGGGGCGTTCAAGTTCCGCGGCGCCTACAACGCGCTCTCGCAGCTTGCCGATGAGCGCAAGAAGCGCGGCGTCATCACCTATTCCTCCGGCAACCATGCGCAGGCGGTGGCGCTGGCCGGCCGGCTGCTCGGCATCAAGACCGTGATCGTCATGCCGGAGGATGCGCCGCAGGTGAAGCTCGAAGCCACGCGCGGCTACGGCGCGCAGGTCGTGCGATACGGCAAGGACCAGCAGCGCGAAGAGATCGCCGGCAGGCTGGCGGCGGAGAAGCAGCTCACCCTCATTCCGCCCTTCGACCACGAGCACGTGATCGCCGGCCAGGGCACGGCGGCGAAGGAGCTGATCGAGGATGCCGGGCCGCTCGATCTCTTGCTCGTGCCCTGCGGCGGCGGCGGTCTCCTCTCGGGCAGCGCCATCGCCGCCAAGCACCTGCTGCCCAAGTGCCGGGTGGTCGGCGTCGAGCCGGAGGCCGGCAACGACGCGACGCAATCGTTCGTCAGCAAGCGGCTGGTGACCATCGCGGTGCCCAACACCATCGCCGATGGCGCGCGCACGCCCTCGCTCGGCAAGCTCACCTTCCCCATCGTCCTGCGCTACGTCGACGACATGATGACCGTGAAGGACGACGAGCTTCTGCGCACGATGTTCTGGCTCTGGGAGCGGATGAAAATCATCGTCGAGCCGACCGGCGCCCTCGCCGCGACGGCCCTGCTGCAGCAGAGGATCAAGGTCGCCGGCCTGAAGGTCGGCGTGATCCTCTCAGGTGGGAACGTCGATCTCCGCTGGGCTGCGACGCAGATAGAAAAACGCCAGGATTAGCGTACCGACGGCGGTCGCGCCGATCTGCACGTCCAGGCGCGGCACGATGGTGGCGATCGAGCTCGCCGCCAGAACGAAGCGCAGCGGCCAGCCGATGTCCTTGAAGCCCATCATGCCGTGCAGCGCAAACGAGGCGAACACCGTGCATGCCGTGCCGAAAAAGCACGCGATCAGGATCGTCGCCAGGCTGCCCTGCGCCGTGAGACCCGGGTTGAAGAGGAAGAAGAACGGCACGACGAAGCCGCCGATCGCGAGCTTCACGGCGTGGGGTCCGAGCGCGGTGGGATTGACGCCGGCGATCGCGCCGGCGGCGAAGTTCGCCACCGCCACCGGCGGCGTGATCGCCGACAGGCAGGCGTAGAACAGCATGAAGAGGTGCACCTGCATCTGCGGCAGGCCGAACTTGCTCAGGATGGGCGCGAGCAGCGCGGCGCCCATGATGTAGACCGCCGGCGTCGGCATGCCCATGCCAAGCAGGATCAGCAGCGCGCCGGCGAGGATCAGCGTCGGGACCAGATAGCCGCCCGAGAGCCAGGTGATCATCAGGCTGAACTTGCCGGTGAGCGCGCTGATCTCGATCGCGCCGGTCACCGCGCCCGCCGCCGCGACCGCGCCGAC
>JAXDQC010000154.1:0-17120 GCA_034668045.1 Betaproteobacteria bacterium
GTGGAAGAACGCCGGCACGAAGGCGAGCAGCGGCCGGCGGCTGGCGTATTGGAGGAGGCGCGCCCCCGGCGGGTTGTCGCCGACCATCGCCGCCGGATGGCGGCGCTCGACCCGCCCTTCCAGCCAGCGCAGGATGGCGCGCCCTGCTTGCGCCGCCATCGCGCCCAGCTCGCCGCGGCGGATCTCGGCCACGTCGTCGGACTCCCGCACGGTGCCGGGCGGCGCGTCGAAGACGACGTGCAGGTCGGCGCGCCGAGGCTCGCCGATCCCTTCTTCGAATAACGTCAGGCCAAGGGGCGCCAGATCGCGCGCCACCTGGTTCATCAGGCCGGTGCGCGGGCTGCCTTCGCGGCCGAGGAAGCCGATGCGCGCCCCCGGGGGATGCAGCCAGCGCCTGGTGACGAGCGCGAAGCGCGCGGCGAGCGCGCCGGCACGCGGCCGGACCGCCCGCCGCAGGCTGCGGCGCAGGGCGCCGAGCACGGGACGCACGCCCGACCAGTCGGCGCGCCGCGCGGCGTGCGCGATGCAGCGCGCCTCGCCCGGCGAGCGCCAGAAGCGCTCGATGCCTTCCTCGGCGCCGCGCGGATCCTCGGCGTAGAGGCCGGCGAGATGCTCGCCGCGCGCGCCGTCGAGCTCGCCCTGCTCGATCGCGTCGGCCAGGCCGTGGAGAAAGCGGACATCCGGCGTGCCGGCGAGCAGCTCTTCCGAGGCGAGGATCCTGCGCGCGCCGCGCCAGTAGTCGCTCATGAAATCGGCGGCGATGAACCATGGCCGGCCGACGTCGTCCGCCCAGGCGAGCACGGCGCGCCAGCGGCGCAGCTCGGGCCGGCCGAGGTGCACGAGTCGCAGGTCGAGCTCCTGGGCGAAGCGCGCCATGGCGCGCGGCAGGCGGCGAAGGGCGCCGCGCGGGACGGTGACCTCCACCTCGGCGGCGCCCGCCGGATAGCGCTCGGCGAGGGCGCGAAACTCGATGCCCTGCGCAAGCAGCCGCTCGAGCAGGGCCTCGACGACCAGTCGACGCTCGTCCATCAGCCGTGCCGCAGCAGGATTCCGACCACCTGCGCCGAGCACTCGCGCAGGCGGCCGCGCAGGCCTTCCAGCGCGCGCGCACCGGTGCCGCCGGGGCGCGCGACGATCAGCGCGCCGCCGGCGAGCGCGGCGAAGATCTGCAGGTCCGGGCCGCGGTCGGCGGCCGGGGTATCGATGACGATGGCGCCGAAGCGCGCCGCGGCGGCCTTGAGCAGCGGCGGCAGGCGCGGACTCGCCAGCAGCTCGAGCGGCTCGGCGGGCGGCCGGCCGGCGACCAGAATGGCGAGGTTCTCGCCGCACTGCGTCAGCCGGACTTCGTGCCCGGCGAGAAAGTCGGCGAGGCCGTGGCGGTTCGGCAGCCCGAAGGCCTGGTGCAGGCGCGGCGAGCGCAGGTCGCCGTCGACGAGCAGGGTCGGCACCCCGAGCGCGGCGACCCGGCGCGCAAGGTCGAGCGCGAGCTGGCTCCGCCCTTCGCCGCGCGCCGCGCTCACCACCGGCAGCAGCCGCCGCCGGCTGAACCAGTGCGCGAGCAGCTGCTGCGCCTGTGCATTCTGCGTCTCGGCCCGCAGCGGGCGTGCGGCAAGCAGGGGCTGGCCGAGGACGGAAATGAGATCTTTCTCACAACGGACCGGCGTTCGCCCCAGGGCTAACATCGCGTAGTCCTGTCGTCGGGCTGCGACATCAAGTTCGCGTCACATTGACCCCTTAGCATCGCCGGCCTATGCGCCGTCCTTACCTCACTCTTTCCGCTACCACCCTCCTCCTCCTCGCGCCGCTCGCGGCGCTCGCCTTCGAGACCATCGACACCATGCCCTGGGCGAGCGGGGGCACCTTTCCCGCCTACCCGCTCGAGGAGATCCGGCCCTACGAGGTCTACCTCCAGGCCGGCCTGATGCACGACACCAACATCCTGCGCCGCAATGCCAACGCGGAGAACGAGAACGTGTTTCGCTTCGGCGCCGGCGGCCGGGTCGACCAGCGGGTCTGGGGCCGCCAGTCGATCCGCCTCGAAGGGCGCGGCGACGTCTACCATTTCGACAAGTTCAGCGACCTCGATCACTTCGCCTACGCCGGCGCCGCGACCTGGCTGTGGGAGCTTGGCAACGATCTCAGCGGCACGATCGGCTACGCCCGCACGCGCCGGCTCGCGGCGCTCACCGAGGTGCAGCGCGCGGTCAAGCGCATGGTGACGAACGACGACATCGTCGGCACCGCCGCCTATCGCGTCGGCCCGAGCTTCCGCATCCGCGGCCTCGGCGCCTATTCGCGCGGCGTTCGCACCACCCCCGGCGAGGACACGGTGACCTTCGGCACGCGCTCCGGCACCATCGGCGCGGACCTGGTCAGCACGCTCGGCAACTCGCTCGGCATCGAGCACCGCCAGACGCGCGGCGACGCGCCGGTCTCGCAGACCATCGATACCACGGGCCAGTTCCAGAGCAACGACTTCAAGGAGCGCGACACGTCCGTGGTCGCCGCGTATACGAGCAGCCCGATGCTGCGTTTCAGGGGCCGCGTCGGCCACACCGAGCGCACCTACACCGACCTGCCGAACAACTTCTCCGGCACCACCTATCGCGCCGGCGTGGAATGGCTGCCGGGCACCAAGACCCTGCTCGCCTTCGAGGTCTACAAGGAGCCGCGCGCGGTGATCGACATCGACGCCAGCCACGTGCTGGTGCGTGGCTTCGCCTTCGGCCCGGCCTGGGCGCCGACCGCCAAGCTGGCGTTCTCGGTGCGCTGGGTGGACGAGCACCGCCAGTTCATCGCCGCCGATCCGAACGTCGCGACGCCGGGGACTCTGCTCGACGAGACGCTGCGCGTTTTCCGCTTCGGCATCGCCTGGGAGCCGCAGCGCCTGATGCAGGTGGGCCTGGGCCTCGATCGCGGCAACCGCGAATCGAACACCCTCGGCCGCAACTTCAACTACACCGCGACGATGGCCAACATCAAGGTCATTTGGTAGGCGCAAGCGCCGGCGCGGCGGCCACGCTGCCGCTGGAGGTCGTGGTGGGGCTGGCGGCGGCAGGAGCGGTCCGGCCATAGGAATCCTCGAAGCGCACGATGTCGTCCTCGCCCAGGTAGGCGCCGGTCTGCACCTCGATCAGCTCGAGGGGCATCTTGCCGGGGTTCTCCAGGCGGTGGCGGGTGCCCGGCGGAATGTAGGTCGATTCGTTCTCGGTGAGTAGGAAGGTCTCGGCGCCGCGCGTCACGCGCGCGGTGCCGCGCACCACGACCCAGTGCTCGGCGCGATGGAAATGCATCTGCAGCGAGAGCGACGCGCCCGGCTCGACGATGATGCGCTTCACCTGGAAGCGATCGCCGTTCTCCAGGCTGTCGTAGCTGCCCCAGGGGCGCTGCACCTTGCGGTGCGCGAGAGTCTCCTCGCGGCCGGCGGCCTTCAGCTTGGCGACCAGCGCGCCGACGCTCTGCGCGCGGTCCTTCCTCGCCACCATCACCGCGTCGGCGGTCTCGACCACCACCACGTCCTCCAGGCCGACGCAGGCGACCAGGCGGTGCTGCGAGATGAGCAGCGCGTTCTTCGTATCGGCGGCATGCACGTCGCCATGGATGACGTTGCCGTCGCCGTCCTTCTTCTCGATGCCCCACAGCGCATCCCAGGCGCCGACGTCGGACCAGCCGGCTTCCAGGCGGACCACCATCGCCTCCGGGCCGCCGTTGCCCTGGCCGATCTTCTCCATCACCGCGTAGTCGATCGAGTCGGGCGGGCACTCGCAGAACGGCTGCTCGGCGATGCGCAGGAACGCGCCGTCGCGCTTGCCCTGCCGGTAGGCGCGCTCGCAGGCTTTGAGGATGTCGGGCCGGAAAGCGCCGATGGCGTCGATCCAGACTGACGCGCGCACCGCGAAGATGCCCGCGTTCCAGAGATACTTGCCCGACTCCAGGTATTGGCGCGCGGTCACCGCGTCGGGCTTCTCGACGAAGGCGTCGACGTAGTCGCCCTCGGTGCGAATGTAGCCGTAGCCGGTCTCGGGCGCCGTCGGCGGGATGCCGAAGCAGACGATGCGCGCGCCGTCGGCGAGGGCGGCGCCGCGCTGCACCGCGCGCACGAAGGCGTCGCGCTGCGTGACGAAATGGTCCGAGGGCATGGCGATCAGCACCGGATCGTCGGCCGAAAGGGCGTGCACCGCGGCGAGCGTCAGCGCCGGCGCCGTGCCGCGGCCGATCGGCTCGAGCAGGATCGCTTTGGCGCGCGCGCCAGCGGAGCGCAGCTGCGTCTCGACCATGAAGCGGTGGCCTTCGTTGCAGACCACCAGCGGGTCGGCGGCGACGCCGGCGGCGCCGCGCAGGCGCAGCGCCGTCTGCTGCAGCAGCGTGCCTTCACCGTTGAGGGCGTGCAGCTGCTTCGGAAAGTGCTCGCGCGAAAGGGGCCACAGGCGGGTGCCGGAGCCCCCGCACAGAATCACTGGTTGAATCATGGATTTTTTAAGGCGAGGCGCGGACGACTATGGGGCCGCGCGCGCGCTCCGCCTGCGTTCTCCGTAGAGCTTTTGCCAGCCCCACTCTGCGACAAAACGTGCCTCGTAGTCTGCCCTTGCGCACAGGCCCATCTGGCGCATCTTCTCGGGAAACGCCTCGGCCCAGGCGAGGCGCCGCGCGAGGTCGCGCGCCGAGCCCGCCTCGAACAGCAGGCCGTTGCGGCCCGGCTCGACCAGATCGGCGAGCGCGCCCAGGCGGCTGGCGATCACCGGCAGCCCGTGCGCGAAGGCCTCGACCAGCGCGCGCGGCGTCGCCTCGTAGGAGAGGCTGGGCATCACCAGGTAGGCGGCCCGGCGCATGCGCGACTGGGCGTCGGCGTGCGTCGCCGCGCCGAGGTAGCGCACCCGCGGGTGCGCCTCGATGCGCGAGCGCTCCGGCCCGATGCCGATCACTTCGATGCGCGCGCCGGGAAACAGATCGAGCGCCTCGGCGAGCGTGGCGATGCCGCTCTCGACGACCAGAGAGCCGACGAAAAGGCCCCCCGAGCGCGCGTTATTCATGCGGCGTCCAGCGGCGCGTCCGGTACTCGATCTTCGGCGTGCGCTTGGGCTTCTCCGGCCGCGGCGCTTCGTAGGCCACAGGCTCGGGCTCGGGCTCGGGCTCGGGCTCGTAGACCGCGACCCGGGTCTTGCGCACCGGGTTCTTCTCCCGCGGCTTCTCCCGCGCTTCGGTCTCGCCCTCTTCCCGTCCGCCCCGCCCGCGCAATCTGCCCGAGGCGTAGAGGTATCCGGCGGCGGTTGCAGCAGCACTCATGATGTCAATGTCTCCTTGTTGTTGTTCGTCAGGCCGGCATCCAGGCCGACCGCTTTTCAACCAGCTTCCAGTAGGCCCCGGTGACCGGGTCGGCGCGGTCCAGCCGCCCGCTCGCGAGCGAGCGGCCGAGCACCACGCCGAGCAGGTAGACGAGGCTGAGCGCGCCGATCACCTGCGGCCGCCACGACCATTCCGGATAGGCCTCGCGCGCGAAGTCGCCGGCGCGCCGCATCGCCGCCTGCAGCACGCTGGCGCTGAGGGCGCGCGAGCGCAGTGCCTGCTGCACCATCAGGTAATGCAGCACGTCGTCGAGCGGGCTTGCCTCGGTGCGCGCGTTGCCCCATTCGAAGACGAAGAGCTGCGAGCCGAGGTCGCGGATGTTCCAGGGGGCGAAATCACCCTGCGACAGGACATAGGGCCCGGTCCAGTAGAGCAGCGCGGTCTCGCAATCGTGGTACGCCTGCTCGAGCGTTGCGCGCGCCTTCGCCGTGGCGCCGCTCTCGATCTGGCGCAGGCCGCGCTGCAGCCACTGGCAGCAGCCCGAGACCTCGAAGTCGGTGGCGCGGAAGCGCGCCTTGCCGAGGCTGGCAAGAAAGCGCGCATGGCTCGGCGTGAACGCGCCGCTGCTCGCCTGGCGCCCCTCATCGGGCAGCGCGCTCATCACCAGGTAGCGGCGACCGTCGCCGTCGGTCCCCTCGTCGAGCAAGCGCGGCACCTGGCCCTCGAGCTCCTGCACGGATTCCAGCTCGCGCAGCCAGCGCGCTTCGCGCTCCAGCCGCCGGCCGGCGCGCTCGTCGACGGCCGTCTTCACGACCTGCCGGCCGTGCCGCACGGAACGAATCAGGACCGACTGCGGGAGCGGCTGCGGAGAAAGACTCAAGTCCGCGCCTCGACCGTGCGCGAGCGGGCCGGGCGCACCCTCGCCAGTTCGCTGCGATCGATCTTGCCGTCGCCGTTGAGATCGACGATGGCGAAGATCGGCAGCAGGCCGGGAATCTCCACCGCCTCGCTCGCGTCGATGAAGCCGTCGCGGTTGCGATCGGCGCGCACGAAGGTCTGCTCCATGCTGACCGTCTCCAGCTTGGCGCGCTCGGCACGCAAGCCGGACGAATTGGCCGTCGTCAGTCTGCTCAGGTACGGCAGCGGGGCCGAAAGCAGCAGCAAGGGGGTGACAACGACGACGAGGAACACGAACGCGTTGCGTTCTTGTCTTAGCCGGAAGTTCATATTGGTCTTGGGCGTAGTGAGGGCCCGAACCCCTCGCAAGGCCCGTACCTAGCCCAAAAAACAATGACTTACGTGCGGGAAACGCCGGGTGCCCGTCGGGGTACCGGGACGTCCCTGCAGAAGATAATCTAAGCCTTTGTTTTTATGACGCTTTGGAGGTCGCGCGCCCGCGACGTCGACGTCCCACGAGACGTGTAATTGCTTCCACCATCGCGTCCGCGCTCGCGCGTCCCTTGCCGGCGATGTCGAGCGCCGAGCCATGCGCCACCGACGAGAAGAGAACTGGCGTGCCGATGGTCAATGCCGCTGCGCCGTTGGGAGCGAGCAGCTTGGCGGCAATGTGCCCCTGGTCGTGCAGCATCACCACGTAGGCGTCATACCCCTCGCGCTGGAGGAGGGTGTCGGCGCCGATGGGCCCATCGACGATGGCGTGCGCCCTCGCCACTTCGATCGCGGGACGGATGACGCCCTCCTCTTCCTTTCCCGATGCGTGCGGATTAAGGCCGCTCACCGCGATGCGCGGCTTCTCGATGCCCATCTTCCGAAGGGCATCGCTCGTGGCGCGAATCGTCCGTCCCACTTTTTCCGTCGTCAGCATCATTGCTTCGGCAACCGGCGAGTGAAGCGTCACGTGCGCAATCCGGATGTCGCGCTTCTGCCAGGGGAAGCACAGCATGAGGATCCCGGCCTCCGGCGCAAGGCCGCAGGTCCGCGCGACGAACGACGGATAGCCGTCGAACTCGATCCCCGCCGCATCGATTGCCGTCTGCGTGTGCGGCGCGGCGACGACAGCGGCGTACTCGCCGGCGAGCGCGCCGCGAATCGCGATCTCGGCTGCCTCGAGCGCCGCGCGGCCGTGCGCTGCAGCGACCGTCCCCACTTTGACCTTGCGCGGATCCAGGCGGCTGTGGACCAGCACCGGCTCGCAGATCCTGAGCACGCGCGGATCGCGCGACGCCTTGAGGGAAATTTCGGGACCGATGCCGGCGGGATCGCCGGTGGCGATGGCGACCTTCACATCCAGGGCATCAGCGATGCGTGGATCACGTCGGCGACGCCGCCTTTGTTGCCCACGGACCGGATCGCCAGATCCACGTCCTTGAGGCCGAAACGGTGCGTCGTCACCTTCTCCAGCGGAAAGCGCTTCGACGCGAGCTGCTCGAGCGCCAGCTCGCAAGCCTTGTAGCTGTGGCCGCGCGCGCTGTGCATGGTGATGAACTTGACCGTGAACTTCTCCAGCGGGAAGTTGGGGAACTCCTTCAGCTCGCCCTGCACGACGATCGTCCCGCCCTTGCGCTTCAAGGCTTCGATTCCCAGGAGCATTGGAATGGTGCCGGCGCCCGCCGTGCAGTCGAGCGCCACGTCGACACCCTTGCCGCCGGTGATCTCCCTGATGCGGGCCAATGGATCTTCGGCATTTACATCAATCGTGAAATCGGCTCCCAGTTCCTTCGCCACTTTCAGTCTGGCCGCGTCCTTGGAAGTGCCGGTGACGATGATGAGCGAGGCACCCGCCTGCTTGCAGATCACCGTCTGCGACAGGCCCTGCTGCCCCGGCCCCTGGATGAGCACGCTCGAGTCGTAGCCGACGCCGCCGTCGAAGAGCGACCACT
Source organism: Betaproteobacteria bacterium (assembly GCA_034668045.1). Lineage (GTDB taxonomy): Bacteria > Pseudomonadota > Gammaproteobacteria > Burkholderiales > SG8-39 > SCGC-AG-212-J23. The sequence goes on from JAXDQC010000154.1 coordinate 8,124, forward strand.
CGACGCCGTTCGCCATCGGCGTGACCAGGCCGGCGAGCTCGGCCGAGACGCCTTTCGGCACCCGGTGCAGCACCGCGTTCCACGGCAGGTAGACGTATTGCGCGAAGCCGCCCCAGAGATGCGGTGCCTTCTCCGCCGAGGTGTAGCCGTAGCGGATGCCGTCGGGATTGCTGCGCCAGTCGGTGTTCTCGCAGTGGCGGTACTGGCCGGCATGGCACCACTCGCACTTGCCGCACATCACATAGTGCTCGACGAAGACGAGGTCGCCTTCCTTGAAGCCCTTGCGGCGCACGAACTCGCGCCCGGCCTTGGCGATGACGCCGATGTTCTCGTGGCCCATGATCACCGGCGCCGCCGACGGCGGGTGCGCGTAGAGCTTGACGTCGGTGCCGCAGATGCCGGCGACCTCCATCTTCATCAGCGCCGCATCTTCCGCAATCTCGGGCATCGGAAACTCGCGGATCTCGGTCTTGCTCGCGGCCGTGCGCACGGCGGCCAGGACTTTTTCACTCATACTTCGAGTTTCTCATGGAACACCAACGTGCCGACGCGGCGAGCCGGGTCAAGGCCTGGACGCGAAGCCGCTTCGGCGATGTCACCGTGCTCGTCACCGAGCTCGAGAGCGCTGTTCCGGGTTTTCCGCACTTGCACACGGTGGTCGCGTTCTGGAGTGCGGAACGCGAGCACTTTCATTTCAAGGTGTTCAAGCCGCTGGTCGAGGTCAGCGAAACCGACGTCCCGCCGCAGTGGTACAAGGACGCACTGCGCGTACCACTTGGATTAGACTGCGGCTGCTGTTGAACGGAGGAGGACACATGAGCGTTGCCGCCAAGACTCGTCCCCAGGTCGCCACCATGAACGCCGTGCACGACCTGCCGGTGCTGGTCGCCCGCGACGAGGGATTCTTCAAGGACGAAGGCCTCGACATCGAGTTCGTCACCACGCCCGGCATGTCGCAGGCGACGACGTCGCACTTCGTCAAGTTCGATTCGGTCTTCGACCGGCCGCTCGACTCGGTCTACAACGAGGGCGGCATCGACCAGTACCGCATGTGCGAGTGGGGCATCATGAAGCGCGCGGTCGAGGCGAGCAGCCAGGGCCTGCGCGGTCGCAAGATCGTAGCGCTCGGCGCCTCGATGTCGAAGTTCGCCATCGTCGTCGCCAAGGACTCGAAGATCTACGAGCCCGAGATGCTGAAGGACAAAGAGATCGCCGTGACGCCGAACAACGGCTCGGACTTCACCACCCTGAAGATGATCGAGGGCTTCCTCGAGCCGAAGCACGTCAAGCGCACCAACGCCGGCTCGATGCTCAAGCGCCTGGAAGCCGTGCGCGACGGCAGGGTCGCGGCGGCGAGCCTGATGGAGCCCTGGATCAGCGTCGCCCAGAAGTGGGGCCTGCGCATCCTGATCGAGTCGCACTCGACGCGCGCCGAGGCGGCGGGCGACGACCTCGACGGCGAGACGCTGAAAAAGATGTTCAACGCCCAGGCGCGCGCGGTGGAGAAGATCGAGAAGGACCCGCGCCCGTACGTGCACTACTTCATCCGCGAGACCGGCGGCCTGCTCAAGCCCGAGGAGTTCCAGACCTGGCGCCTGCTGCACGGCGCGCCGCAGCCCTACACCCGCGAACGCTTCGATGACACCTACAACTGGACCGTGAAGTGGAACATGACGGTCCCCGGCGCTACCTTCGAAAACACCGTCGACAACAGGGCCTGGAAATGAAAAAACTACTTGGAATCGGTATTGCACTCGCTCTCGCCGCCTGCTCGTCGATGCCCGGCTGGATGCCCGGCGGCGGCTGGACCACCCTCGTCGACGGCGACAAGGGGCTGGAGAACTTCAACCGGCTGGGCGACGCCAACTGGCGCGCCGAGGGCGGCGCCATCGTCGCCGACAAGGCGAAGGACAACAGCTACCTGGTGACCAAGGACTCCTACAAGGACTTCCAGATCCGCGCCGAGTTCTACGCCGAGAAGGACACCAACAGCGGCATCTTCCTCCGCGCGCAGGACCCGAAGAAGATCGGCGCGAACAGCGCGTACGAAGTGAACATCTACGACCTGCGGCCGGGCCAGGAATACGCCACCGGCGGCATCGTCGACTTCGCCAAGATCCCGGTGCCCGTGCCCGCCAACTTCAAGGCGGCCGACAAGTGGAACACGTTCGAGATCACCGCCAAGGGCTCGACCATCACCGTCATGCTCAACGGACAGAAGACCACGGAGATGCACAACGCCAAGTGGCTCCAAGGTCCGTTCGCCCTGCAGTTCGGCAACCACGGCAAGGCCCCGGGCGGCGCCATCAAGTGGCGCAAGGTGCAGGTCAAGTCGCTCTAGCCGTGCGCGTCCTCTTCGCGGCCGCCCTGCTGGCGGCTGCGGCTGGCAGCGCCTGGGGGCAGGACAAGCTGCCCCTCGTCAAGGTCGTCGCCACTGGCGGCACCATCGCCAACACTCCCTCGGGCCGCCTGAATGCGGCGGAAGTGGCCGACGCCATCCCGGCCCTGAAGAAGGTCGCCCAGCTCGAGGTCGAGGAAGTCATCCGGGTCGGCTCGAGCAGCATCACGCTCGACAACTGGCTCACCCTCGCCCGCCGCATCAACGAGATCTTCGCCCGCGAGAGCGAGGTCAAGGCGGTGGTGGTCACGCACGGCTCGAACACGGTCGAAGAAACCGGCTATTTCCTCAGCCTCACCGTGAAGAGCGACAAGCCGGTGGTGCTCACGGCGGCGCAGCGCCAGTTCACCACCCTCAGCTCCGACAGCCCGAAGAACTTCCTGCAGGCGGTGCGCGTCGCGGTCAGCGACGAGGCACGCGGCAAGGGCGCGCTGATCGTCGTCAACGACATGATCCACGCCGCACGCGACGTCACCAAGAGCATGAGCTATCGCGTCGAGACCTATGACAGCCGCGATCTGGGCGCGCTCGGCCTCGTCGACGAGGACAAGGTGAGCTTCTATCGCACGCCGACCCGCCGGGGAAATGCTTTTGATTTGGAAAAGATAAACAAATTACCGCGAGTCGAGATCATCTATACCTACGCCGATGCCGATGGCGCGCTGATCGACGCCAGCAAGGCCGAGGGCCTGATCATTGCCGGCTTCCCCACAGGATCCGGGACGCCCGCGATGGACGAGGCAGTGAAGCGAGTGGTCGCAAAAGGAATCCCGGTGGTCATGACCCATCGCGGCGGCATGGGGCGCGTTACCGACACGCGCGCGAAGGAAGCGCGGCCGCTCATCTGGGGAGACAACCTCACGCCGCAGAAGGCGCGCGTCCTCCTGATGCTCGCGCTCACGCGCACCCGGAACGCGGCGGAACTGCAGAAGATCTTCGAGACCTACTGAACCTCGAGCCCCTCAGGCACTACTACACCCGGCACGAGGGCCGGGTCGCGGCCGTCTTCTTCGTCTGCGGCTTCGTCTTCGACATGGTCACGATCGACCGCGTCGACTCCTGGCTGACGATCGCGCAGCAGGCGCTCTACCTCGCGGTCGTCACGGCGGTGCTGACGCAGATGTTCTTCGCGCCCGAAGTACCGCAGCCCGCGCCCGAAGGCGCACCGCTCCTCAAGCGCTCGTATTACCGCTACCGCATAGCGATCCTGAGCTTCCTGCTCGGCGGCCTGCTCAACCTGTACACGATCTTTTTCTTCAAGAGCTCGTCGCTGCTCGTTTCGGCCGCCTTCCTCGTCCTGCTGGTCGTCCTTCTGGTGCTGAACGAGCTCAACCACTTCAAGTGGCTGGGCCTGTCCTTCAAGTTCGCCCTGCTCAGCCTCTGCGGGCTGTCTTTCTGCGCCACCGTCGTCCCGGTGTTCGTCGGCCAGATCGGCCTCGCGGTCTTCCTGCTTTCCATGGCGATCGGCTGCGTTCCCATCATCGGCCTCGCCTGGTCGATCCGGAAACGCTCGCCCGAGCAGCTGCCGCGTGTGCGCAACCAGATCCTGGTGCCGTTCGGCCTGGTACTGGTCGCTTTCCTCGGCGCCTATCTCCTCAAGGTGATTCCGCCCGTGCCGCTGTCGATCCCCTTCATCGGCGTCTATCACTCGGTGGAGCGGGTGAAGGACGAGTACCGCCTCAGCCACGAGCGCCCGGCGTGGCGCTTCTGGCACAACGGCGACCAGGAGTTCCGCGCCCAGCCCGACGACCGGGTGTTCGTCTTCTTCCGCGTCTTCTCGCCGACCCGCTTCGCCGACGAGGTACGCATGCGCTGGTATCTGCGCCAGGAGCGCGGCTGGGCGCTGCAGGACACGATCCCGATCAAGATCACCGGCGGCCGCGCCGAGGGCTTCCGTGGCTACGGCTTCAAGTCCAAGTACCAGCCCGGCGAGTGGAAAGTGCAGATCGAGACCACCGACGAGCGGGAGATCGGCCGGGTGTACTTCACCCTCGAGACCGTCGCTACGTCACCGCGCAGCTTCGAGGTCGACGTCCAGTAACGATCATGGCCCGCCAACGTACGCTGCTCGTCCTCATCGTCCTCTCCGGCCTGATCATTTCCCTGTGCATGGGACTGCGCCAGAGCCTGGGCCTGTTCATGCGGCCGATGGGCGCCGATCTCGGCATCAGCGCAGCGGCGTTCGGCTTCTCGATCGCGCTGCAGAACATCGTCTGGGGGCTGGCGCAGCCCTTCGCCGGCGCGCTCGCCGACCGCCACGGGCCGCGGCCGGTCATCGTCGTCACCGCACTGCTCTTCGCCGCCGGCCTGCTGCTCCTGATCGTCTCGAACCGCTTCCCGGGCGGTCTGGTGCTCGCCGGCTGCTTGCTCGGCTTGGGCACCACCGGATTCAGCACGCTGTACGGCGCGATCAACCGCCGCACGCCGGCAGAAAAGCGCAGCCAGACGGTGGGACTGGTCGCCGCGGCCGGCTCGCTCGGCACCATGGTGCTTGCGCCGTTCGGCGGCTGGCTGATCGACACCTCGGGCTGGCCGACGGCCCTCGTCGTTTTCGCCGTCCTCGCCGCCGCGATGGCGCTGCTTGCGCTGCCGGTCAACGAACCGCCGCCGCAGGGCGCGGCGGGAAAGAAGGCCAGCCTGCGCGAGGCGCTTCGCGAGGCGCTCGGACACCGCGGCTATCTCTTCATGACGCTCGCGTTCTTCGCCTGCGGCTTCCAGCTCGTCTTCCTGACGACCCACCTGCCGTCGTATCTCGCGCTGTGCGGGGTGGCGCCCGGTGTTGGCGCGACCGCGCTCGGCCTGATCGGCCTGTTCAATGCCATCGGCACCTTCATCTTCGGCCAGCTCGGCGCGCGCTACAGCCAGAAGCACCTGCTCGCGCTCATCTACCTGCTGCGCACGCTGTTCATCGCCCTCTTCCTCGTCGCCCCGGTAACCGCCGCCTCAACGCTGATCTTCGCTGCGGCGATGGGCTTTCTCTGGCTCGGCGTCACGCCGCTCGTCAACGGCATCCTCGCCCGCGTGTTCGGCCTGGCGCATTTCAACGCGCTGTTCGGCGTCGTCTTCCTCAGCCATCAGGTCGGCTCATTCTTCGGTGCCTGGATGGGCGGCGTGGTGTTCGACCTCGCCGGCAACTACAACTTCGCCTGGGGCGCGCTGATCGTCATCGGCATCGCCGCCTTCACCCTGCAGTGGCTCATGGACGAGCACCCGCCCCGCCAGCCGGCGGGCGCCGCAGCCGTGCCGGCCTAGCCGGCGGCGGCCAGGAACTCGAGCAGCCGCGCCGATGCGCTCGCCTCGGTCTGGCCCTCCGGCAACACGTCCCAGTACTGCGACTTCGGCAGGCATTCCTCGAGATAGCGTGCCGCGGAAGTGGCGTGCGACTCGTCCTTGCCGGGGATGACGAGCGCCGGGATCGCGAGCTTCAGGAGATCCTCGGGCGCAGCACCGGGCGATGTGTCGCGATCGAAGAGATTGCGCCCCATGTGCTCGATGATTTTTTCGTAGTTCGGCGTCTTCGCGTACGCGGCGGCAAATGTCTTGTCGTGGCGCAGGACCGAAGCCCAGGGCCCGCCTCGCGCATCGGCGTTGAACGCTTTTTGCTCTTTCTCGACGTGGGCGACGACGGCGGGCAAGCCGGATGCGCGAACGAAGTCGAGGTGCTGGCTGAACCGCTCGTGCGCCTTGATGCGGTACTTCGCGCCGCCCACGGGCCACCAGAGCAGCATGCTCATCGTCGCCTCGGGGTAAGCCACCGCGAACGCCATGACACAGGAGCAGCCCATGCAGCCGCCCATCAGGTGCGCTCGCTCGATCTTCAGGTGCTCGAGGAGCGCTTTTCCCTGCTTCGCGTAGTGCGTCCAGGCAATCGGCTCGACGCGGCCGCCGGAGTGGCCGCACTCGCGGCGGTCGAAGACGATGCAGCGGTATTTCTTCGGCAAGTGTTTCAAGAGCTGGATGCGGGCATAGACGCCTTGCGTGCTCCACTTCTCGATCGTCGCGTCGAAGCCGCCCGGCGCATACATGAGGAGCGGCGGGCCGTCGCCGATCACCTCGTAGCGCGTGTCGATGCCGTCGAGGACGGCGCTAGGCACGATCGCTCTTCAACGCTTTGCTGTTGCGCACGTCCTCCGCGTAGGCATTCAACGCATCGAGGGCTGGCTGCTTGGGCGGATAGCCGATCAAGGTATCGATCCTGCGCACCCGGCCGTCTAGCCACGGGCCGCCGCCGAGGCCGCCGATCACCGGGATCGCGACCGCCTTCGCCACGGCAGCGCCCGCGACCGGCCCCGAATGGCGGAAGTCGATCATCGTCGCGCCGGCGGCTTCGAGCTGCTGCGCTTTCGCCACCAGCTCTTCGGGGCTGAATCGCTCCGAGTGCATCTCGGCGAACACCGGCACGCCCTTCTTCGCCACTTCGCGGATGACGTCGGGCGAGGCAAGGATCTTGACCATGTCCGCGCCCGCTTCCATCAAGCGCGTCGCCTCGGCCGGGGAGGCATTTCCCGGCAGATCAAAACTGACCAGCGCCCGCTTCACGCCGCGCCGCACCGCCTTGGCGACGACGAGCAGCTCGTCGACGGTGATCTCGCCTTCCTTCTGGCCCCACAGGTTGACGCCGACCGAGTCGCCGACCGAGACGAGGTCGACGCCGGCGTGGTCGGCGATCTGCGCCATCGGCGTGTCCCAGGCGACGACGGCGACGATCTTCTTCCCCGCGCGCTTCAGCTCCCGCAGGCCGGCGAGGCTCATCAGAGGTTGTAGCCCTTCTCCTTCAGCGTCTTGTCCACCCAGGCGCGGTCGACCGTGCCGGCGACGATTTCCTTCATCGCCCTGGTTTCCTTCTCCAGGATCGACTTCGCCGACGCCAGGATGCGCTCGGCCATCGCCAGCGGCACAGCGACCAGGCCGTCGGCGTCGCCGACGATGATGTCGCCGGGGTTGACCGTCATGCCGCCCATCGTGATCGGCACGTTGATCTCACCCGGCCCGTTCTTGTACGGGCCGCGGTGCGTGACGCCGGAGGCGAACACCGGGTAGCTGGCAGCCCCGAGCTCGGCGGAATCGCGGATCGCGCCCCAGATCACCATGCCGGCGACGCCGCGCTGCTTCGCGCGCGAGGCCATCAGCTCGCCGATGATGGCGTGGTCGTTGAAGCCGCCGGCGTCGACGACGATCACGTCGCCGGGCTTCGCGGTATCGAGCGCCTTGTGCACCAGCAGATTGTCGCCCGGGGCGGTCTTCACCGTGAACGCCGGCCCCGCCATGGTCGGCCCCCTGTACATCGGCCGCAGCTGCGGCCCGCCGGCATAGAGCCGCTCCATGCTGTCGGAGAGGTGGGGCGTGACCATCTTCGCGAACTCCGCGACCATCTTCGGATCCGGTCGCTTGGGAATTTCCAGGATGCGCATGGAAGCGCTCATTGCTTGTTCCTCAGTCGTTTGTCGAGTCGCGGATAGACGCGGCGGGCGTTACCTTCAAAGATCTTCTGCCTGTCCGAAGCGCTGATGTCGAGCTTGTCGATATAGCGCTTGGTGTCGTCGTAGTTGTGGCCGGTCTCGGGATCGACGCCCTTGACGGCGCCCAGCAGCTCCGACGCGAACAGGATGTTGTCGACCGGGATCACCTTCGCCATGCAGTCGATCCCCGGCTGGTGGTAGACGCAGGTGTCGAAGAAGACGTTGTTGAGCAGGTGGTCCTTCAGCAGCGGCTTCTTCATCTCCTGCGCCAGGCCCCGGTAACGCCCCCAGTGGAACGGCACCGCGCCGCCGCCGTGCGGAATGACGAACTTCAGCGTCGGGAAATCCTTGAAGAGATTGCCCTGCAGGAGCTGCATGAAGGCGGTGGTATCGCCGTTGATGTAGTGCGCGCCGGTGTAATGGAAAACCGGGTTGCACGACGAGGTGACGTGGATCATCGCCGTCATCTCGAGCTCGGCGAGCTTCTCGTACAGCGGATACCACCACTTGTCGGTGAGCGGCGGATCGGTCCAGTAGCCGCCCGCCGGATCCGGGTTGAGGTTGATGCCGACGAAGCCGAGCTGCGCCAGGCGCTCGAGCTCCGGGATGCAGTTCTTCGGCGCAACGCCCGGATGCTGCGGCAGCTGGCCGACCGGGGCGAAGTTCTTCGGCAGCAGCGTGCAGAGCCGATGGATGAGATCGTTGGACATCCGCGACCATTCGATGCCGGTCGCCTCGGTGCCGACGTGGTGCGCCATGCCCGCCGCGCGCGGCGAGAAGATGGTGAGGTCCGAGCCGCGCTCTTTCTGCAGCTTTAGCTGCGGCTGCACGCTCGCGACGAGCTCCTCGTCGGTAATTCCCAGTTCATTCGTCGCCGGCTTGCGCATGGCATCGGCGAGGGCGGCGAGCTGCTTGTCGCGGAAGGAAAGCAGCTTCTGCGGCTCGGTGGTGTAGTGGCCGTGGATGTCGATGATCATGCGGCGCTTAGTGTACTGTCTGGCAATGGACCGCATCACTATCGAAGCGCTTCAACAAATGAAACGCCAGGGCCGCAAGATCGTCGCGGTGGTGGCGTGGGACACGCCGATGGCGACGATCGCCGAGCGCGCCGGCGTCGACATGGTGTCGGTCGGCGATTCG
>JAXDQC010000155.1:0-37663 GCA_034668045.1 Betaproteobacteria bacterium
CGACCTCGCCCGACTGCAGCGCGGTGAAGCGCTGCTGCGCCGTGAGCGGCGTGAAGCGCACCTTGCTCGCATCGCCGAGCGCCGCCGCGGCGACCGCGCGGCAGAGGTCGACGTCGATGCCGCGCCAGACGCCTTTCGAATCGGGCAGCGAAAAGCCGGCGAGGCCGGTGTTGACGCCGCATTGCACGAAGCCCCTGCTTCGCACCGAATCCAGGGTGGATTGCGCAAAGACACTGCTGGTAAAAAAGAGCAGCAGGAAAAATCTCATGCCGTGCCTTCCAGCAGGAAATCGCGCACGAGCTTGATCTGGTCGGCGTGCAGCAGGGTGGGCGCGTGGCCGACGCCCGGGATCTCCGCCACTCTCGCCTTCGGCCCGCGGCGCGCCATTTCGTCGGCGGTATTTTTCGACAGCAGGTCCGACTGCGCCCCGCGCAGCACCAGCGTCGGGCAGCGGATCGCGTCGTAGAAGCTCCACATCTCGAGATCGCCCTTCGGCATGTTGGCGCGGAACGGCTCGGCGATGCGCGGATCGTAGTGCGGCCGCCAGGCGCCGTCATCACCCTTGCGCACCCAGTTCTCGGCAAGGAAGCGCCATTGCGCGTCGCTGTGCTGGCCGAACGGCGCGGAGATGGCGCGCACATACTTCTCCGCCGCCTCGAAGGTCGGAAACACCGGCGTCAGCCCGACGTACGCGCCGATGCGCTCCAGGGACGAGTGCGACACCACCGGCCCCGCATCATTGAGCACCAGCTTGCGCAGCGGGCTGCCGGCAGGCGCGGCGAGGACCATGCCGATCAGGCCGCCCATCGAGGTGCCGAGCCAGTCGACCGACTCGACGTCGAGCCGCGCGATCAGCGTCACCATGTCGGCGGCGTATTGCGGCACGACGTAGAGCATCGGGTCGGCCAGCGGGTCCGAGTCGCCGCGCCCGGCGACGTCGGGGCAGACCACGCGGTAGTGGTCGCAGAGCGAGCGCGCCAGCTCGTCGAAGTCGCGCGCCGAGCGCGTCAGGCCGTGCACGCAGACGAGCACGTCGCGGTTGCGCGGATCGCCCCACTCCAGGTAGGCCATGCGGTGCAGCCCCCGCGGCGAGGCGCACTGCACCGAGCGGCGGCGCGGCTCTACTTTCTCTTCAGCCATTCGCGCACCAGCGCCTCGCGCGCCGCGCGGCCCGCCGCGTCGAGCGAGGAGTGGCGCAGCCCGCTGCCGCGCAGCAAGGCGACTTTCTCGGAGCGCAGGTTGGCGCCGCGCACCGGGAAGCCGTAGCCGGCGTAGCGCGCGCGCTCGACCGGCGCCTCCTCCTCGTCGTACCAGATCCACTCCTCGACGAAGGCGAGCGCCATGTCCTCGAGCTCGACATCGGGATCCTCGGGGTCGATCAGGCCGAGCTGGCCGCGCACGAAGCGGAAAAAGGTGTGGCGCTCGGCGCTCGCCGCGTAGCCGATGCAGCAGTCGTCGCGCTTCTCGAGCACCATCGCGAGCTCGAGGCGGCCATCATCCTCGACGGCGATCTCGATTCCCGGCCCGCCGGCCGCGTCGCGGTGCTCCTCGATCAGGCGGCCGTTCTCGATCACGGCGCGGCCGCGCACGCCGTCGTGGTCCCACTCGGCCTCGACGCGCAGCTCCGGGAAATTGCCCGAGACCTCGGTGAAGACTGGAAACGGAATGCCCTTCTTCAGCTCGAAGCGGTACTCGAGCCGGCCCTCGGCGTGGTGCTCGGTGTATTCCTCGGCCTCGGCATCGCGCACCATCAGCCAGCGCAGGCGCTCGCGGAAATCGGCGAGGCGCCCGGCGCCGGTGATGCGGACGACCGCGGTGAACAGAGCCTCAGGCCTCGTACTTGAACGACAGCGACAGGCGGGCGCGGAATTGCGAGATCTTGCCGCTCTCGATGCGCACGTCGAGCTTGGTGATCTCGGCGATGCGCAGGTCGCGGATCGACTTGGACGCGGTCTTCACCGCGTTCTTCGCCGCGTCCTCCCAGGAGTTGCTGCTCGTGCCGATGACTTCCGTGACGCGATAGACGCCGCTCTCTTTGGCCATAAATCCCCTCTCCGTGGAGTTAAACCACCCTGCGGAAAATCCGCCGAATCATTGTAGCCAATACCGTCCGCGGCGCGTCCTCTCTCCGTCAACGCTGACCCCCTCGGTGGACAGGCGGATGGAGATCGAGCCCTCGAGGTCAGTGCGCGCAAGGCGCGCTCCGGCGCCGCGGTAGCGCTCGACCACCTCCCGGTTCGGATGGCCGAAGCGATTGCGATAGCCCGCGGCGACGATCGCCCAGCGCGGCGCCACCGCGGCGATGAATTCCGGCGTCGACGACGTTTTGCTGCCGTGATGAGGGACAAGCATCACTTCGCTCCTTACCGCGGACGAAAGGAGCGCCCTTTCCGCTGCCCGCTCGATGTCACCGGTCAGCAGCACCGCGCCGCCGGCCGCGGCGATGCGCAGGACGCAGCTGAGGTCGTTGCGCTTGGCGGTGCCCGTCCAGGCCGGACCGAGGAACTCGAAGCGCACGCCGTCCCACTCCCAGGCCTCGCCCGCGGCGCAGCGCCGCGGCGCCGTCACCATGCCGCGCAGCGGATGATCGGGCGCGAGCGACGACGCCATCGCTTCCACCTCGAGGCTCTCGAGCACGCTCAGCGCGCCGCCGATGTGGTCGCTGTCCTCGTGGCTGAGAACCAGGAGATCGAGCCGATCAAGGCCGGCGCCGCGCAGCGCCGGCATGACGACGCGCGAGCCGCTGTCGGCATCCGGGGCCCACGCCGGCCCGGCGTCATAGAGCAGCGTGCGCGTGCTCGTGCGCGCCAGTACCGAGAGCCCCTGGCCGACATCGAAGGCGGTGACCCACACCTCGCCCGGCCGCGGCGCCGCGGGCGTGAGGCAGAAAGCCGGCGCCATGAGCGCGAGCCCACCGGCCCGCCATGGAATCCCGCGCGGCGCGAGCAGCCACGCCGCGCCGGCGAGCGCGACGACGACGCTCCAGAGCGAAGGCATGTGCTGCTGCCAGAGCGCGCCGGGCAGCGATGCGCACCACTCGAGGAACTGCAGCAGCCATTCGACCAGCCACGACGAGAGATGCAGCAGCGTATCCACCGGCAGCACGGCTGCGACCAGCGCCAGCGGCGTGACGACGATCGAAACCACCGGGATGGCAACCGCGTTGGCGATCGGCCCGGCCACCGAGACCTGGCCGAAGAGGAGCAGCGCCGCCGGCGCGAGGCCGACGGTGATTCCCCACTGGATCCGCGTCCATTGCCAGAGGCGCGACGCCGGCGCGCTCCAGCCGATCGCGCCGTAGAAGATGAGCAGCACCGCGCCAAAGGAGAGCCACAGTCCCGGCGCCAGCATAGCCCAGGGATCGAAGAAGACGATCACCGCCAGGGCGAGCGCCAGCGTGCGGAGCGGCGAAGCGATCTGCCCGCTCCAAAGCGCGGCGGCGACGATCGTCACCATCCAGAAGGTGCGCTGCGCCGGCACGCCGAAGCCGGCGAGCAGCGTGTAGCCGAGTGCGGCGACGATTGCCGCGACGGCCGCCGCCTTGCGTGCCGGCAGCCGCAGCGCCGCTCCCGGCACGCGCCGCCAGCCGAAGCCGACCAGCCAGGCGACCAAGCCCGAGACGAGCGTGACGTGCAGCCCGGAGATGCTCATCAAGTGCGTGACGCCGGTGCGATTGAAGAGCTGCCACTCCTCGCTCGAGATCGCGCGCTGGTCGCCGACCGCGAGCGCGGCGAGGATGCCGGCCGCCGGCGTGGGACCCAGCGTGGCGAGGAAACGGTCCCGGACGGCCTCTCTCCCCCGTTCGATCCAGTCCGCAACGTTGTTTCGCTGACCCACTCTTTTTTGCTCGCCGCGACTGCGCACGTATCCCGTCGCGCCGACGCCACGCTCGAGCAGCCATGCTTCATAGTCGAAGCCGTGCGGGTTGACGAGGCCGTGCGGCCGGCGCAGCCGCAACGTGAGAAGCCAGCGCTCGCCCGGATGCACCGCGCTCGCGAGGATCGCCGGCGCTTCCTCCGCGACCGGGGCGCGGTACCACGAGACGAGCACCCTCCCCGGCAGCTTCTCGCCGCCCGGCACGGACTCGACGTCGAATTCGAAGCGCAGCGAGCGATCGCCGACGGCGGGCAGGCTGGCGACCACGCCGACGACGGCGATGTCGCGCCCTTCCAACTCGGGGGCGAGGCGGTCGGCCATGCGCCAATGCGCCCAGCCCGCGGCCCAGAGAAAACCGATGGCGAAGCAAGCGGGAACGGCAAGGGGCCTCTTCCAAATCACCAGCAAGACGAGGAGCGGCAGCATCCAGACGGACGCGAACGGCGGCAGAGCCGCCTGGACCTGCAGAAATGCCGCGCCCGCCGCGAACGCCAGCGCCGCCAGGGTCATTAGAATCAAACGCGCTCGAGCGCTCCACGCTGACCATGCGAAAGCATTTCCACAGGTACTTACCCACCCCCGAGTCGATCCTCGCCAAGCGCTGGTGCGCGCCGTTCCGGCCCTGGCTCGGCCATCCGAACCTCTGGCACATCAACCGCCGCTCGGTGGCGGGCGCGGTGGCGATCGGCATGTTCTGCGGCATGATCCCCGGGCCGATCCAGATGCTGAGCGCGCTGCTGATGGCGGTGCCGCTGCGCAAGAACATCCCGGTGGCGCTGGCGGTGACGCTCTACACCAACCCCTTCACCATCGTGCCGCTCTACCTGATTGCCTACGGCTACGGACGTTTGTTCATCGGCGGCGGCGATCTGCCGCAGGGGTTCGCGCCCGACGCATGGAATCCGTCCGCGCTCTGGGAATGGACGCTCAGCCTCGGCAAGCCGCTCGCCGTCGGCCTGTGCGCCCTCGCCGTGACGCTAGCGGTGCTCGGCTATATTGCCGCCGCTCTCGCCTGGCGGCTGCACGTCGTCAGGGCCTGGCGGCGGCGTGCAGAAACGCGCCGCGTACGCCAGAATTGAGACATGGCGCGAGCCCAACAGACAACGCTGCGCGGGTTCACGGCGATCCTGCTGTGCCTCGTGTGTCAGACCGGACTTGGCCAGGCGGCCGCGCTGCCACGCATCGGTTTCCTCAGTTTGCTCTCGCTGGAATCCGACACGAGGCTGCCGGCCTTCATCGCGGGTCTGAAGGACTTCGGCTATGTGGAAGGCAAGACCATCCACATCGACTGGCGGTCGGCGCGAGGCAATGCCGCCGAGCTGCCCGCGCTCGCATCCGAGCTCGTGGCAAGGAAAGTCGATCTCATCCTGGCGGTTCAGCCGCAAGCCGTCGAGGCCGCGCGGCGGGCCACGTCGACGATCCCGATCGTCTTCGCTGTGGCTCAGGATCCGATCGGCATGGGCTTTGCGAAATCCCTGTCAGCGCCGGGCGGCAACATCACCGGCACCTCCCTGATGGTGAGCGAGATGGCGCCGAAGCAGCTCGAGCTGATGCGGACGACGCTGGCAAAGTCGAAGAAATTCGCCATCGTGCTGAACCCGACCAATCCGGCCGGCAGCAATGCCATGCGCAGCAGCTTCCAGAAAGCCGTCGGCGACCTGCAGATTGTGTTCCTCGACGCCAGCGACGACGACGAGATCAACAAGGCCTTTCTCGCCGCCAGGACTGCGGGGGCGGCGGGGGTGGTCTTCGGGCCCGACAGCTACTTCATCCAGGCCCGATCAATGATTGCGGCGGCCGCTTTGCGGCACAAGCTTCCCACCATGTTCACGCAGCGCGAGCAGACGCTCGCCGGCGGCATGATGAGCTACGGCCCGAGCGTCAGCGCCAACTATCGGCGCGCGGCGTACTACGTGAATCGCATCCTGAAAGGGGCAAAGGCGTCCGAGCTGCCGATCGAGCAACCCACGACGTTCGAGCTCGTGATCAACCTGAAGACTGCAAAAGCCCTGGGAATCCCGATACCCAAGTCGATTTTGGCCCGCGCCGATAGCATCATTGAGTAGCCGCCTGGCCGCTAACCAGCGGCGTGCAGCCGGCCGTTGCGCAGCTCGAACGTCCGCGCCGCGCGAGCGGCAAGATCGGGATCGTGCGTGACGATGACGAACGCGGTGCCGTGCGACTGCGATAGCCGCAGCATCGCGTCGAACACCTCGTCGGCGGTGTGCGAGTCGAGGTTGCCGGTCGGCTCGTCGGCAAGCACGACTGCCGGCTCGGTGACGAGCGCGCGCGCGAACGCGCAGCGCTGACGCTCGCCGCCGGAGAGCTCGCCCGGCTGGTGCTCGAAGCGATGGCCGAGGCCGACCTCGGCGAGAACCTTCTTCGCTTTTTCAAACGCGGCGTTCTTCTCGGTCCTGCGGATCAGCAGCGGCATCGCCACATTCTCCACGGCGGTGAACTCCTGCAGCAGGTGGTGAAACTGATAGACGAAGCCGAGCGTCGCATTGCGCACCGCGCCTCGCTCGCGCTCGCCCATGGCGCTGAACGCCCGGCCGCGCACGGTGACGATGCCGCCGCTTGGCGCATCCAGTCCGCCGAGGAGATGCAGCAGCGTCGACTTGCCCGAGCCCGAGCGTCCCATGATCGCGACCCGCTCGCCGGCGTTGATGTCGAGATCGACGCCTTGCAGTACCTGCACCGGCTGCGGACCTTGATAGGTCTTTTGTAAATTTTTACAACCCAATACCACTTCATTCATAACGCAACGCTTCCGCCGGATTGACGCGCGCGGCGCTCCAGCTCGGGTAGATCGTGGCGACGAACGAGAGGCCGAGCCCCATGAGGACGATGGAGATGACGTCGCCCATCTGCAGGTCGGAAGGCAGCTCCGGGATGAGATAGACGTCCTTGGAGAGGAACTTGATGCTGAGCGCGTTCTCGATCGCCGGCACGATGACGTCGATGTTGAGCGCGGTGACGATGCCGGTCAGGGTGCCGACCAGCGTGCCGATGACGCCGATCACCATGCCCTGCACGACGAAGATCTGCATGATCGAGCCCGGCGCGGCGCCGAGGGTGCGCAGGATGGCGATGTCGGCCTGCTTGTCGGTGACCGCCACCACCAGCGTCGAGATGATGTTGATCGCCGCGACCAGGATGATCAGCGTCAGGATCAGGAACATCATGCGCTTCTCGATCTCGACCGCGCGGAAGAAATTGGCGTGGCTGCGCGTCCAGTCGGAGGCGAAGACGTCGCGCGGCAGGGTGCTGATCAGCTCGCGCGCGACGGTGCGCGCGGCGTACAGGTCGTCGAGCTTGAGCCGCACGCCGCTCACCGCCTCGCCCATCTGGTAGAGCGTCTGCGCGTCCTTCATGTGCACCAGCGCCAGCGCCGAGTCGGCGTCGGTGATGCCCGCCTCGAACACGCCGGCGACGGTGAACTGCTTCAGGCGCGGGATCACGCCGGCCGGCGTGACCAGGCCCTGCGGCGCCACCAGCGCCACCTTGTCGCCCGGGATCACGCCGAGCGCGCGCGCGAGATCGATGCCGAGCACGACGCCGAACTCGCCCGGCTTCAGCGCGCCGAGCGAGCCGGCGCGCATGTGCTGGCCGAGCTCGGCGACCTTCTCCTCGTCGGCGGGCAGGATGCCGCGCACGATCGCGCCGCGCACCGCGCTGCCGGCGGCGAGCATCGCCTGCGCCTGCACGAAAGGCGCGGTGGCGATGACGCGCGGATGCTCCTGCGCCAGCTTGGCGATGCCCTGCCAGTCGGTGAGGCGGTTGCCGTTGCTCAGGATCTGTACATGCGAGGCGACGCCGAGGATGCGCGTGCGGACTTCCTTCTGGAAGCCGTTCATGACCGAGAGCACGACGATCAGCGCCCACACCCCGACCGCGATGCCGATCATCGAGACGAGGGAGTTGATGCCGATGAAGCGGTTGCGGCGCCGCGCGCGCGTGTAGCGCAGGCCGACAGTGAGCTCGTAGCGCATCGAGGGGGAGTGAGAATACTACAATCGCCGCGATGGATTCCGAGACCTCAGGCCTGTTGAGAAAACTGCTGGAAAAGGAACGCACCGCGCACATCGGCACCCTGCGCGGCGGCGCGCCGATGGTGTCGATGACGCTCTACCTGGCGGAGCAGGACTTCTCCGCGTTCTACGTGCACGTCAGCCGGCTCGCCTGGCACACGCAGGACATGCTGCAGGACGGCCGCGTCGCGCTGTCGATCAGCGAGACCGATGACCGCCGGCCCGACCCGTTCACCTTGATGCGCGTGACGATCCGCGGCGAGGCCAGCCAAATGAAGGAAGGCCCGAAGGAAGCGTGGCTGGCGCGTTTCCCCGAGCAGGCGATCAACTTCACCCTCGCCGACTTCTCTTTCTGGCGCATTGCGCCGCGCGACGCGCGCTTCGTCGCCGGCTTCGGCCGCATCCACAACATTTCCGCCGCGGAGCTGCGACAGACATGAGCCTGCTCGTCAACATCGACGTCGACGACCTCGCGCGCGCCGAGCGCTTCTACTGCGACGGGCTCGGCCTGAGGGTTGGGCGGCGCTTCGAAGGCTGGATGGAGCTCACCGGCGCGGCGGCGCCGATCTATCTCCTGCCCAAGCCCGCGGGCAGCGCGGTTTCGCCCGCCTCCGGGCAGACGCGCGATTACGCGCGGCACTGGACGCCCGTGCACCTCGATTTCGTCGTCGACGACATCGCCTCGGCGGTCGAGCGCGCTGTCAAAGCCGGCGCGAGACTGGAGCGCGCGGCGACGAAGCACGCCTACGGCCTGCTGGCGCTGCTCGCCGATCCGTTCGGCAACGGCTTCTGCCTGCTCCAGTTCACCGGCCGCGGCTACGACGAGATCGCGCGCGGTTGAGGATCTACGGCGTCGACTTCACGTGTGCGCCTCGCCGCGCCAAGGCGATCACCGTCGCTGCCGGTGTTCTCGGGAAAAACACCCTCCTCCTCGAGGGGATCGAGCGCCTCGCATCCTTCCCGGCGTTCGAGGCCTTCCTCGCCCGCCCCGGACCGTGGATCGGCGGCTTCGACCTGCCGTTTTCCCTTCCCCGGGAACTGGTGCGCGATCTCGGCTGGCCGCACGCATGGCGGGAGCTGGTCAGGCACTGCAGCGGTTTCGATCGGCTGCAGTTCCGTGAAGTGCTCGATGCGTATCGTCAAACGCGGCCTGCGGGCAGACGCTATGCGCATCGCGCGACCGATCTCCCGGCCGGCTCGTCGAGCCCGATGAAGCTGGTTAACCCACCCGTGGCGCTGATGTTTCACGAGGGCGCGCGGCGCCTTCTCGCGGCCGGGCTGCGGATTCCCGGCCTTGCCGAGGTGAATTCCTCCCGGATCGCGCTGGAGGCCTATCCGGGGCTGCTGGTGCGAAAGCAGCTCGGCCTGCGCGCTTCCTACAAGAGCGATACGCGGAGCGAGCACACGCCCGCGCGCAGGGCGGTGCGAAAGGCGGTGGTGAAGAGCCTGTGGGAAGGAAAGCCGCTCGGCATCGTCCTGCGTGCCGGCCGGAAACTGCGGAAAGAGTTGGTCGAGGACGGCTCGGGCGATCTGCTCGATGCGGCGATCTGCGCGGTGCAGGCGGCGTGGGCGGCGCGAAGGAAAGGCTACGGAATCCCGGCCGGCGCGCCGCGCGGCGAGGGGTGGATCATTTCTGCTGGTAGCCCTTCTCGCGCAGGCAGGCGCTCGTGAGGCGAGATTCTTCCTGCAGCTGGGTGCCGTAGACATCCGCGAACGGCCCCGGCCCATAGAGGTTGAAGCGCCGCGCCTGGGAGTCGCTGATCATCGCCGGCGCGGCGGTCGACATCCTCTCCTGTCGCTTGAACACTTCGCGGTAGGCCTGGTCTTCGCACGCACGCTGGTCCGTCAGGCGTTGCTCATCGCTCGCGTCTTCCTTCGACCACGGCTGCTGCGCGCAAGCGGCGAGCGCGAGCACCAGGACGGGAAAAAACCTGCGCACGGCCGCAATCTCCACGCGCCCAAGGTATACGCGGCGAGCCTGTTTCTCAAGCGCCCGGTACGGTAAAGTCGGCACTGGATGGATATTCAGTTCGACCCCCTGGCGATCGTCGACGTCGAGACCACCGGCACCCGGCCCTCGGAAGACCGCGTCACCGAGATCGCAGTGCTCGAGATCGACGGCTTTGAGGTCACCTCGCGCTGGTCGACGCTCGTCAACCCGGGCACGGCGATCCCGTCGGAAATCCAGGCACTTACCGGCATCACGCGCGACATGGTCGCCGAGGCGCCGCGCTTCGCCGACCTCGCCGAAGAGCTGCACGCGCGCCTCGCCGGGCGCGTCTTCATCGCCCACAACGCCCGCTTCGACTACGGCTTCCTGCGGCGCGAATTCCAGCGCGCCGGCCTGCGCTTCAACGCCCGCACGCTCTGCAGCGTGCGGCTCTCGCGCCGGCTCTACCCCGGCAAGGGCCACGATCTCGACAGCGTCATCGCGCGCCACGGCATCGACTGCAAGGCACGCCACCGGGCGCTCGGCGACGCCGAGGCGCTCTGGGATTTCCTCAAGGTCGCGGCCGGCGAGCACGGCGGCGAGGTGCTGGACCTCGCCGCCCGGCTGGCGGCGCGGGTGCCGTCGCTGCCGCCCGAGCTCGACCCGGGCGTGCTCGAAGAAGTGCCCGACGCGGCCGGCGTTTATCTCTTCTACGGCGAAGGCGGCGCGCCGCTGTACGTCGGCAAGAGCCGCTCGCTGCGCTCGCGCGTGCAGCAGCACTTCTCTTCGCTCTCGCCCTGGACTCGAGCGGTGCGGCGCATCGACTGGCGGCGCACGACCGGCGAGCTCGGCGCGCTGCTGCTGGAATCGAAGCTCGTCAAGGAGCTCGCGCCGGCGCACAACCGGCAGCTGCGCAAGGCCGACGCGGTCGCTGGCTTCGCCTTCGACGGCCGCAAGCTGCGGCTCGCGAAGGCCGACGAGATCGACGCGGAAACGCTCGAATGCCTCTACGGCCCGTTCCGCTCGCGCGCCTCGGCACGCGCAGCGCTGCGCGCGCTCGCCGACGAGCATCGCCTCTGCCTTCGGGTACTCGGCTTCGAGACCGGCGGCGCGGGGGCCTGCTTCCGTCACCAGATCGGCCGCTGCGCCGGCGTGTGCGCGGGGCGCGAGAGCATCCACGCGCACCACGCGCGCCTTACGGCCGCCCTCGCCGCCTTGCGCAATGCCCACTGGCCGCACCGCGGCCCGCTCGGCGTGGTCGAGACCGATCCGGCACGCGACGCGACAGAGATCCACGTCGTCGACCGGTGGTGCTACCTCGGCGCCGCGCGCGACGACGGCGAGCTCGCCGAGCTGCTCGAGTCTCGCCGCGAGCCGGTCTTCGACTACGACCACTACCGCATCTTTGCCAGCCATCTCGCCAAGCGCGGCGTGCGCGTCGTAGAGCTAGGAAATTGATGCATTGCGAGCTCGTCGTCCCGGGTCTCCTCGATTCTCGGACGAGAACGGCAGGCGCTCGCCCCGCATCGCTCGAGCTGCTGGTCGCGCGCGGCCGCCGCAGCAAGACGCCGCCGCAATCGCTCGAGCGCTGGCTGCAGCAGGCGTTCGGCCTCGAGGGCCGCTTCGCCGCCGGGGCATTGAGCGTGCTCGGCGCGGGCGGCGCTCCCGGCGACGCGATCTGGACGCGCGCCGACCCCGTGCACATGCAGGTGATGCGCGATCGCGTCGTGCTCGCGCCGGCAGCGGCATTCCCGCTCGCGCGCGGCGATGCCGATACGCTCTGCCAGGCGGTGAACGCGCATTTCGCCGGCGCGCTCGAGCTGCGGGCGATCGACCCCTCGCGCTGGTGCGCGCGCCTGGAAAGCGAGATCGAGGTCGGCGACGAGCCGCCGCTCGACATGGCCGGCCGCGAGGCGACCCAGCGCCCGGGCGACGTGCTGCTGACCGAGATCCAGATGCTGCTGCATGGACATCCGGTCAACGAGGCGCGCGAGGCGCGCGGCGAGCCGGCGGTGAACAGCCTCTGGTTCTGGGGCGCCGGCCGCCTGCCCGGCAAGGCGGAGAACCGCTGGCAGTCGGTGACGAGCGACGATCCGATCGCGCTCGGCATGGCGCGCAACTCGGATGCCGCGGCGCGCCCGGTGCCGGCGTCGGCGAGCGCCTGGCTGTCGCACACGCCCGAGGACGGGCGTCACGTCGTGATCCTCGATCCTGCGAGCGAATCGCTGGAGCGGGACTGGTTCGCGCCGCTCGCCGCCGCGCTGCGCGCCGGACGCATCGGCATGCTGTCGCTGCACGTCCCCGACGCCGGCCTGTCCTTCGAAACCGTGCGCGGCGACCTGCGCCGGTTCTGGCGTCGGCCGAAAGCGCTGGAGACGTACGCGTGAAGCTCATCGAGCGCCGCTACACCGAGCGGGATCGCCAGGCGCTGGTCGCCGCCGGCGTGGATCCGCTGCTCGCCCGCCTCTATGCCGCGCGCCGCATCGCCTCGGCCGCCGAGCTGCGCTATGAGCCGGCCAGCCTGCACGCGCCGGGCCTGCTGAAAAACCTCGAGCACGGCGCGGCGCTCCTCGCCGACGCGATCGCGGCGAAGAAGCGCCTGCTGATCGTCGCCGACTACGATGCAGACGGCGCCACCGCCTGCGCAGTGGGCATGCGGGCGCTACGCGCCTTCGGCGCCGACGTGCAGTACCTGGTGCCGGACCGCTTCAAGCTCGGTTATGGCCTCACGCCGGAGCTGGTCGACCTGGCGGCGCGGCAAAAACCCGACATGCTGATCACCGTCGACAACGGCATCGCCAGCGTCGAAGGCGTGGCGCGCGCCAATGCGCTCGGCATCGTCACCCTGATCACCGACCACCATCTTCCCGGCGCCGAGCTGCCGGCGGCGGCCTGCATCGTCAATCCGAACCAGCCCGGCTGCGAATTTCCCTCGAAAGCCCTGGCCGGGTGCGGGGTGATGTTCTACCTGATGGTGGCCGTGCGAGCCGAGCTCCGACGAAGAAAGCATGAAAAGGCCGAATTCCATCTCGGTTCCCTGACGGACCTGGTCGCGCTCGGCACGGTCGCCGACGTGGTGCCGCTCGACGCCAACAATCGCAATCTGGTGTCGCAGGGACTCAAGCGCATCCGCAACGGCCGCGGCCAGGCCGGTATCAACGCGCTGCTGCGCGCCGCCGGACGGCGACCCGACGAGGTGTCGAGCTTCGACTTCGGCTTCGTCGCCGGGCCGCGCCTCAACGCCGCCGGCCGGCTCGCCGACATGACGCTCGGCATCGAGTGCCTGATCACCGACGACGAGGCGCGCGCCGCCAACTGCGCCGACGCGCTCGACAAACTGAACCGCGACCGGCGCAAGATCGAGGCGGGCATGCTCGAGCAGGCGGTGCGCTACCTCGACGGCGTCGCCGAGTCCGGCTCGACCTTCTTCAATCCCGACTGGCACGAGGGCGTCGTCGGCATCCTCGCCTCGCGCCTCAAGGACCGGCTGCACCTGCCGGTCATCTGCTTCGCCCGGTCGGTCAACAGCGCGCCTTCCGGCGGCCTTCTTCTGAAAGGCTCGGGCCGCTCGATCCCGGCGCTGCACCTGCGCGACTGCCTCGACCTCGTCGCCAAGCGCGCGCCCGGCCTGATCCTGCGCTTCGGCGGACACGCGCAGGCGGCGGGCCTGACGATCGCCGAAGCCGACTACGCGCGTTTCGCGCAGGCGTTCGAGCGCGCACTCGAAGAGCAGCTTCCCGCGGCTGCGCGCCAGCGCATGGTCGAGACCGACGGCAGTCTAGAAACCGGGCAGCTGACGCTCAACGTCGCGCGCATGCTCGAGGCCGAGATCTGGGGCCAGGGCTTTCCGCAACCCCTCTTCTGCGATAATTTCGCGGTCGAAAACCAGCGCGTGGTCGGCGAGCGCCACCTCAAGCTGCAGCTGCAGAAGGACGGCAAGCGCTACGAGGCCATGCGCTTCGGGTCGCTCGATCCTCTGCCCGCCAGGCTGCGCGCGGCCTACCGCCTGGCGGTGAACGAGTTCAACGGCATGAAGAGCGTCCAGCTCAACGTGGAGCACTACGAATGATGCGAGCCTTTCTTCCAGCCCTGCTGGCCTTCAACGTCAACGCGGCCGACGTCGAACCGGTCAAAAACGCCGGGCCCTACGTCCCCTCGCCGCAGAGCGTCGTCTCTGACATGCTGCGCTACGCCGACGTGAGCGCCACCGACTTCCTCATCGACCTCGGCTCGGGCGACGGCCGCATCGTGCTCACCGCGGCCAAGGTGTTCGGCGCGCGCGGCTTCGGCGTCGAGATCAAGGAAGACCTGGTGAAGCGCGCCAACGAGGCGGCCAAGACCCAGGGCCTCGCCGATCGCGTCAAGTTCCTGAAGCAGGACCTCTTCAAGACCGACATCTCGCAGGCGAGCGTCATCACCATGTATCTGCTGCCGGACACGGTGAACATGCTCAAGGACAAGCTGCTGACCGAGCTCAGGCCCGGCACGCGCATCGTCTCTCATGACTACCCGCTCACCGGCTGGATCCCCGAGAAGTACGTGCAGATGGACCTCGAGGACAAGGTGCAGATCAGCGGCGTCACGACCACGCTCATCTACCTCTACGTCGTGCCGGCGAAGGTGGCGGGCAACTGGACCGTGCGCATGCCGCCGGCGGTGAGCAGCGCGCCGGCGACCCTGTCGCTGCGCCAGCAGCTCACCCGCGTCTCCGGCAGCGCGAAAATCGACGGCAAGGACGTGCCGCTCGAGGACGTCATCCTGCGCGGCGACAAGCTCAGCTTCCGCTTCGCCGGCCGCAAGGGCGAGTTCACCGGCCAGGTGCGAGGCAACGCGATCGAGGGACAGTTCGAGTCCGGCGGCAACAAGTCCGCCTGGAGCGCCGCGCTCAAAGGATGAAATTGGTTATCAAGTCAGGCGCTCTCAGCCTGACCGTGGACTTGAGGGACACCCTGAATTCGCGCGCGCTATTCGAAGCCGCGCCTTTCGAGGCCCGCGCGCAGACCTGGGGCGAAGAGGTCTACTTCGACACACCGGTGAGCGCGAAGCTCGAGGCGGACGCGAAGCAGGTCGTCGACCCCGGCACCGTCTGCTTCTGGACGCAGGGCGACGCGCTCGCCCTGCCCTTCGGCCGCACGCCGATCTCGACCGACGAGCGGCCGAAGCTCGCCAATCCCTGCAACGTCCTCGGTTCTCTCGCCGATTTTTCCTCTCTCCGGAAAATCAAGGCGGGCGACAAAGTCCGGGTGGAGAAGGCCTGATGCAGCGCAAGCGGGTCAATTCCTCCAAGCTCCGCTCGGTCGGCTACGACGAGGCCACGAAGACGCTGGAGATCGAAATGTCGACCGGGCAGGTCTACCACTACGTCGGCGTCTACCCCGAGGTCTACCGCCGCTTCATGGCGGCGCCCAACCCCACCAGCTTCTTCGACGACAAGATCGAAGAGGAATACACGCCAAAGCCCGTAAAATAGCCGCCCCATGGAAGCAGAACGCCTCAATCAACTCGCCTCGTTGCTCTCTGACCTCGAAAAGCGGTCATCGGAGCTGCGGAGGTATCTTTGACCTCGAAGGCAAGCAGAAGCGCCTCACGGAAGTAGAAAAGCTGCTCGCCGATCCCGGCATCTGGAACGACCAGAAGCGCGCCCAGGAGCTCGGCCGGGAAAAGAAATCCCTCGAATCCACCGTCGGCACGCTGACCAGTCTCAGCTCCGCCCTCAAGGACGCCAAGGAGCTGTTCGAGATGGCGCGCGCCGAGAACGACGACGCCACGCTCGTCTCGGTTTCTGCCGATGTGGAAAAGCTCGAAAAGAGCATCGCCGGGCTCGAGTTCCGGCGCATGTTTTCCAACCCGCTCGACCCGAATAGCTGCTTCATGGATATCCAGGCCGGCGCCGGCGGCACCGAGGCGCAGGACTGGGCGTCGATGCTCCTGCGCATGTACCTCAAGTACTGCGACAAGAAGGGCTTCCGCGCCGAGATCCTCGAGCAGAGCGACGGCGAGGTCGCCGGCATCAAGAACGCGACGCTGAAGATCCTCGGCGACTACGCCTACGGCAGCCTGCGCACCGAGAACGGCGTGCACCGCCTGGTGCGCAAAAGCCCGTTCGACGCCAACGGCCGCCGCCACACGTCCTTCGCCAACGTCTTCGTCTACCCCGAGATCGACGACTCGGTCGAGGTCGAGATCAACCCCGCCGACCTGCGCGTCGACGTCTACCGCGCCTCCGGGGCCGGCGGCCAGCACGTCAACAAGACCGAGTCGGCGGTGCGCATCACCCACATCCCGAGCGGCATCGTCGTGCAGAGCCAGAATGACCGCTCGCAGCACCGGAACCGCGCCGAGTGCATGGCGATGCTGAAGTCGCGCCTGTATGAGCTCGAGATGCGCAAGCGCAACGCCGAGGCGGACAAGCTCAAGGCCTCGCAGACCGACATCGAGTGGGGCCACCAGATCCGCTCCTACGTGCTCGACCAGTCGCGCATCAAGGATCTGCGCACCGGCGTCGAGAAGGGCGCGACGCAGAACGTGCTCGACGGGGACCTCGACGACTTCATCACGGCAAGCCTGAAGCAGGCGGTGTAATGGAAGAAGAAAATAAACTGGCGGAAGAGCGGCGCGAGAAACTGAAGGCACTGCGCGCCAAGGGCAACGCCTATCCGAACGATTTCCGGCGCAAGGATTTCGCCACCGCCTTGCACGGCCAGTGGGGCGAGAAGAGCAAGGAAGAGCTCGAGGAGCGCAAGCCGCCCGCCAGCGTCGCCGGCCGCATGATGCTGAAGCGCGTCATGGGCAGGGCGAGCTTCGCCACCCTGCAGGATGGCACCGGCAGGATCCAGGCCTACATCACGCAAGAAACCCCCGGCTACGAGGAATTCAAGCACTGGGACTTAGGCGACATCGTCGGCGTGGAAGGCCACCTCTTCAGGACCATGAAGGGCGAGCTGACCGTTCACGCGCGGAAGATTCATCTCCTGGTGAAGGCCATCCGGCCGCTGCCGGAGAAATTCCATGGCCTCGCCGACCATGAGATGCGCTACCGGCAGCGCTACGTCGACCTAATCGTCAATCCCGAGGTCCGGGAGCTGTTCCTGAAAAGGACGCGGATCATCCAGGCGATGCGCGACGTGCTGCGCAGCGAAGGCTACCTGGAGGTCGAGACGCCGATGATGCAGCCCATCCCGGGCGGCGCGGTGGCGCGTCCGTTCAAGACGCACCACAACGCCCTCGACATGGACCTTTACCTGCGCATCGCGCCGGAGCTGTATCTCAAGCGCCTGGTGGTGGGCGGCGTCGAGCGCGTGTTCGAGATCAATCGCAATTTCCGCAACGAGGGCATCTCGACCCGCCACAACCCCGAGTTCACGATGCTCGAGTGGTACTGCGCCTACGAGGACTGGACCTACATGATGGAGCTCACCGAGCAGCTGATCCGCAAGGCGGCCGGCGGCGCGGACGTCACCTACCAGGGGACGAAGATCGAGCTCTCGAAGCCGTTCGCGCGCCTGCCGATTCCCGACGCGATTCGCCGCCAGGGCGTGGAAGGGGATCTGCGGGATCGCAGCATGCTTTCGCAAAAGCTCACTTCGTTGAAAGTCGAACACCGGAAGGAACAGGGCTGGGGATCATTGCAGCTGATGCTGTTCGAGGCGGTCGCCGAAAAGCACCTGGTGCAGCCGACCTTCATCACCGAGTTCCCCGCCGAAGTGTCGCCGCTCGCGCGCCGGCGCGACGCCGACCCCGACCTCACCGACCGCTTCGAACTCTTCATCGACGCGAAGGAGATCGCCAACGGCTTCTCCGAGCTCAACGATCCCGAAGACCAGGCGCAAAGATTCCTGGATCAGGTCAAGAACAAGAACGCCGGCGACGAGGAAGCGATGTACTACGACGCCGACTACATCCGCGCGCTCGAGTACGGCCTGCCGCCGACCGCGGGCGCGGGCCTCGGCATCGACCGCGTGGTGATGCTCCTGACCGACAGTGCCAGCATCCGGGATGTAATTCTTTTCCCTCATATGCGGCCGGAAAGTAACAACCAGTAACAATTGCTCACGGCAGCGCTGCGTCGGGCCCCTTAGCCTGACGCCATGGAAACCACCAAAACCCGTTTGCACCCGCTGCTCACCGCGGCAGCGATTTCACTCACCGTCTTTTCCGCCGTCGGCATCGCCGCCCTCACCGGCGTGTTGCCGCACTCGCGCGGCTCGAGCGAGCCGGTGACGGTCATCGCGCCCGAAGCGCAAAAGCCGATCGAGCACGCAGTCACGATGCCGGCGCCGGTCGCGCCTGTTGCCCAGCCGAAGCCACGGCCCAAGCCGGTCGCGCGCCACGCCGCGCCGGTAGCGCCGGTCGCGCAAGCGCCGCAGGCGGCGGAAGCCCCTCGGGCCTACGAAGCGCCGAAGCCCGCGCCCCTTCCCGGCGTTGGCGGTGTGATCGAGTCGGTGCAGGAGATCGAGAAGAAAGGCGAGAACCCGATCGCCGGCCCGATCATCGGCGGCATCGCTGGCGCGGTGCTCGGCCATCAGATCGGCAGCGGCACGGGACGCACCGTCGCCACCGCGGTCGGCGCGGGCGCCGGCATCCTCGGCGGCAAGGTGATCGAGCAGAAGGTGCGCGCCACCAAGCACTGGGAAGTCACGGTGCGCCTCGATGACGGCTCGACCAAGACGGTCTCGAGCGAGAGCCAGCCTGCCTGGCACGCGGGCGAGCATGTCCGCGTCGTCGACGGCCGGATTCTGAAACCCCAAGGCTAAAGTCGTAAGGCGGCGAGTCCGCAGAGCACCGCGCCGGTGGCGAGCAGCCGCCGGCGCGTGAATTTCTCCTTCAGGAAAAGCGCGCCGATCACGGCCGCGAAGATCACCGACGTCTCGCGCAGCACCGCCACCAGAGCCACCGGCGCGCGCGTCATCGCCCAGAGCGCGATGGCGTAAGCGCCGACCGCGAGCGCGCCCCCAAGCGTCGCCCGGCGCCAGTGGCGGCGGTAGTAGGCGGGCAGCTCGCGGCCGCGCTGCAGGCAGCCCATGCCGCCGATCACCACCCCGTTGGCGGCGAAGAACCAGAGCGTGTAGCTCAGCGGCGCGTCCGAAGCGCGGGCGCCTTTCGCGTCGATCAGGGTGTAGGCGGCGATTACCACCGCGTTGGCGACGGCGAAGTAGGTCGCCCGCCGGTCATGCGCACCGCTCGCGAGCGCGAGGATGCCGACGCAGATGAGCGCGATGGCGGCCCAATGCGTCGCGGTCAGCACCTCGCCGAACACCGCCGATCCCGCCAGCGCGACGATCAGCGGGCCGCCGCCGCGCATCACCGGGTAGGCGTACGACAGGTCGCCCCAGCGATAGGCGCCGGCGAGCAGGATGAAGTACAGGATGTGCACCAGCGCCGAGCCGACCAGCCAGGGCCACGATGCCTGCGCCGGCGCCGGCAGCCAGGGCGCGGCGAGGAGCGCGATCAGGCCCGAGCCGATGGCGACCGCGATCGTGTCGAGCTGCTTGTCCTCGCTCGCCTTGACCAGCCCGTTCCAGCTCGCGTGCAGCAGCGCCGCGCCGAGCACCGCGGCGGTGATCGGCAGCGAAATTTCCACCTAGCCCAGGACCTGGTCGAGAAGCGGCGCCATGCGCTCGACCGCGGCGCGGCCCTCGGCGATCGCCTCGGGGGCGCGGTGGTACTCCATCGTGCCGAAGTCGGGCAGGAGCGGCGTGATCAGCACGTCCGCCGGGTCGCCGGCGAGGCGGCTCCTCGCGACGCGCTGCTCGACGATGTCGAGCGAAGTATTGAACACCTCGAAAATCGACGGCACGGCGATCGCGTCGGCGGCTTTCTTGCGCTCGAGCCAGCCCTTGCGCAGCCGGCCGAGCCAGCTCGGATCTTCGCGCGGCTGCACCGCGCGACGTCCGCGCGAACCGCCTCTTTCCCGGTAGAGGCCGAGCTTGCCCCAGCTCAAGTCGACGGCGATGACGATGTCGGCGCCCAGCGCGCGGCACATCGACACCGGCACCGGGTTGACCAGACCGCCGTCGACCAGCACCACGCCGTCGCGCACGACCGGCGCGAACAGGCCCGGCATGGCGCACGACGCGCGCAGAGCGTCGAGCAGGTCGCCGTGCCGCAGCCAGACCTCGCGGCCGGTAGCGAGCTCCGTGGCGATCGCGCCGAAGATGATCGGCAGGTCGGCGATGTCGCGCTTCGCGAACAGGGTGCGAAAGACGCTGAACAGGCGATTGCCGCTGATCAGGCCGCCCTTCCAGGTGAGATCCATGAGGCGAAGGATGGTGGTCCAGGCAAGGCTGGTGACCCAGGTTTCCAGCTTCTCGAGCTCGCCGGAAGCATAGGCGCCGCCGACCAGCGCGCCGACCGAGCTGCCGCAGATGATGTCGGGCTTCACGCCGCGCTCTTCGAGCGCGTGGATGGCGCCGATATGCGCCCAGCCGCGGGCGCTGCCCGAGCCCAGCGCGAGCCCGATTCTGGGGTTTCTTCTCAAATGCGTTCGAAGATCGCGGCGATGCCCTGCCCGCCACCGATGCACATGGTGACGAGGGCGTAGCGCTTCTTCGTACGCTCGAGCTCGTAGAGCGCCTTCACCGTCAGGATCGCGCCGGTCGCGCCGATCGGATGGCCGAGCGCGACCGCGCCGCCGTTCGGATTCACCTTCGCCGGATCGAGGCCGAGATCCTTGGTCACCGCCATCGCCTGCACCGCGAATGCTTCGTTCGACTCGACCACGTCCATGTCGGCGGGCTTCAGGCCGGATTTCTCGAACACCCGCTTCACGGCCGGGATCGGCCCGAGGCCCATCACCTGCGGCTCGACGCCGGCGTGAGCGTAGGCCACCAGGCGGGCCATCGGCTTGAGATTATTTTTTCCGGCAAAAGAAGAAGAAGTCAAAACGATCGCGGCGCCGGCATCGTTGATTCCCGATGCATTTCCCGCAGTAACCGTGCCGTCCTTCTTGAACACGGTCTTCAGCCGCCCGAGATCGGCCATGTTGGCGTCCTTGCGCACGTGCTCGTCGGTGACGAACTGCTCAACGCCTTTGCGCGTCTTCAGCTCCATGGGCACAATTTGCGACTTGAAGTAGCCCGCCTCCATCGCCGCCGCCGCTTTCTTGTGCGAGGCGATGGAGAATTCGTCCTGCTGCTCGCGCGTGAAGCCGTATTTCGCGGCGATGTTCTCGGCGGTGACGCCCATATGGCCGTGGCCGAAGGGATCGTGCAGCGCCGCGGTCATCGCGTCGACCGCCGCGGCGTCGCCCATGCGCTGGCCCCAGCGCCCCGAGGGCAGGAAGTAGGCGGCGCGGCTCATGCTTTCGGCGCCGCCGGCGACGACGGTGTCGGTATCGCCCAGCATGATGTGCTGCGCCGCCGAGACGATCGCCTGCAGGCCCGAGCCGCACAGGCGGTTCACCGTCAGGCAGGGCGTGCCGACCGCCACGCCGGCGTCCACCGCGGCGACGCGCGACAGATACATGTCGCGCGCTTCGCCGTGGATGACGCTGCCCATGACCACGTGGCCGATGCTTGCCGGATCGACCTTGGCGCGCGCGATCGCTTCCCGGATCACCGTCGCGCCCAGCTTGGTCGCCGGCACATCCTTGAGCGACATTCCATAGTCGCCGATCGCCGTGCGTGCTCCAGCTACCACTACTACTTCTGTGTTGCTCATTGCAGGCTCCCGAAGAGATCGTGCGCGTCGGCACGATCGATGAGTACGTCGCGGAATTCTCCCGCTTTTCCGCCCTGGAAATGCACCGCGCCGTCGATCTCGGGCGCATCGGCGCTCGAGCGACCGGTGCCCGGCTCGTCGACCAGGACTTTGAGCGTCCGGCCGATCTTCGCCTTCAGCTTCGCCGCGCTGATCGCTTCCTGCGTCTTCATGAACTTGTCTTTTCTAGCGCGCTTGACGTCTTCAGGGAGGGCACCGGGAAGGTCGTTCGCGGCAGCGCCGTCGACCGGCGAATATTCGAAGCAGCCGACGCGGTCCAGCTTCGCTTCCTTCAAAAATTCGATTAACTCCGAAAACTCCGCTTCCGTTTCTCCCGGGAAGCCGACGATGAAGGTGCTGCGCACCGTGATGTCCGGGCAGATCTTTCGCCACTGCCCCAGCCTTTCCAGGACTTTTTCGGCGCTCGCCGGCCGCTTCATCAGCTTGAGGATGCGCGGGCTGGCGTGCTGGAAGGGCACGTCGAGGTAGGGAAGAATCCTGCCCTCCGCCATCAGCGGAATGACGTCGTCGACATGCGGATAGGGATAGACGTAGTGCAACCGCACCCACGCGCCGAGATCCCCCAGGGACCGGCACAGATCGTTCATCCGCGTCTTGGTGGGCTTGCCATGAACGAAGCCCGTGCGGTACTTGATATCCACGCCGTACGCGCTCGTGTCCTGCGAGATGACAAGCAGTTCCTTCACGCCCGTCTTCACCAGGTTTTCCGCCTCCTGCATCACCTCGCCGATCGGCCGGGAAACGAGGTCGCCGCGCATCGAGGGAATGATGCAGAAGGTGCAGCGGTGGTTGCAGCCCTCGGAGATCTTCAGATAGGCGTAATGCGGCGGCGTGAGCTTGACGCCGACGAGGTCGGTGTAAGGGTCGTGCGGCCGGGGCAAGTGCTCGTGCACCGCCTTCATCACCGCCGGCGTGTCGTGCGGTCCGGTGATGGCGAGGACCGAAGGATGAACGTCCTTGATGACGTCCTTCTTCACTCCAAGACAGCCGGTGACGATCACCTTGCCGTTCTCGCTCAGCGCCTCGCCGATCGCATCGAGCGACTCCTGCACCGCGGCGTCGATGAAGCCGCAGGTGTTGACGATGACGAGATCGGCGCCGTCATAGGTCTTCGAGGTGGAATAGCCCTCGGCGCGCAACTGCGTGAGGATGCGCTCGGAGTCGACGAGCGCTTTCGGACAGCCCAGGCTTACGAAACCAACCTTAGGACTTGTCTTCGCTCTTGTCTTTGCCGCCAGCGGGGAAACCGGGGAAGGAAATGCCGGAGAACATGTTGCGCGCCTGGCCCTGCATCTGCTCCTGGAACTGCGCGAACACTTTCTGGCTCTGCTCCATGTAGGCCTGCATCAGGCTCTGCATCGCCGGGCCCTGCAGGTTCATGAACTGCGTCCAGAGCTCCTGCGAGGCGCGCGTGTTGTCGCCGTACATGCGCTTCGATTGGTCCTGCAGGGCTGTCTGGATGTCCTGGAAGGCGCGCAGGTTGCGCTCCAGGTACGAGCCCATCATGCCCTGCATGGCGTTGCCGTAGGAACGGATCATCTGCGAGAGCAGGTCGGAAGTGAACATCGGCACGCCGCCCGATTCTTCCTCCAGGATGATCTGCAGCAGGATCTGCCGCGTCAGGTCGTCGCCGCTTTTCGCGTCGACCACCTGGAACTCCTCCGTCTTCAGCACCATCTGCTTCACGTCGGCGAGCGTGATGTAGCTCGACGTCTTGGTGTCGTAGAGCCGCCGGTTCGGATACTTCTTGATCAGGCGGAGCTGGTTTTCCATCTTTCTTTCGGGGAGCGCCACGGTTGTAGTCTACTACTCTATACCCCTAATACATGTGCTGGCCGCCGTTGATCGAGATGTTGGCGCCGGTGACGAAAGCCGCTTCTTCCGAGCAGAGATAGATGATCAGGCCGGCCACCTCGTCGGGCTTGCCCAGGCGGCCGATGGGGATCTGCGGCAGGATCTTCGAGTCGAGGATTTCCTTCGGGATGGCGGTGACCATCTTGGTACCGATGTAGCCCGGCGAGATGGTGTTCACCGTCACCCCCTTGCGCGCGACCTCCAGCGCCAGCGCCTTGGTGAAGCCGTGGATGCCGGCCTTGGCGGCCGAGTAGTTGGTCTGGCCGAAGGCGCCCTTCTGGCCGTTGACCGAGGAGACGTTGATGACCCGGCCCCAGTTGCGCTCGACCATGCCGTCCATCACCTGCTTGGTCATGTTGAAGCACGAGTCGAGGTTGGTGCGCATCACAGCGTCCCAGTCGTTCTTGCTCATCTTCTTGAACGTCATGTCGCGCGTGATGCCGGCGTTGTTGACCAGGATGTCGATCGCGCCGCACTCGTTGTTGATCGACACGCACTGCTTGGCGCAGGAGTCGTAGTCGGCCACGTCGACCGGGAAGGCGGCGAAGGAATAGCCGCGCTTCTTCAGGTCTTCGAGCCAGGACTTGTACTTGGTGTTCGACGGCGAGTAGGTGACGACGACGCGGTACCCGGCGTCGGCCATTTTTGTCGAGATGGTTTCACCGAGGCCACCCATACCTCCGGTGACAACGGCGATCCTTTGCTGTGCCATGACCTGCCTCCTCGGGAGGGGGCAGTCTACTACATCATGTGCATGCCGCCGTTGACGGAAATGTTGGCGCCGGTGATGTAGCCGGCTTCCTCGGAGGCGAGAAAAGCGACGACGGTCGCGATCTCCTGGGGCTTGGCGAGGCGGCCCATCGGAATCTGCGCCACGATCTGGTCGCGGATCTCCTTCTTGATCGCCATCACCATGTCGGTCTCGACGTAGCCCGGCGACACGGTGTTGACGGTCACGCCCTTGCGCACCACTTCCTGCGCCAGCGCCTTGGAGAAGCCGGCCATGCCGGCCTTGGCGGCGGAGTAGTTGGTCTGGCCGAACTGGCCCTTGATGGCGTTCACCGACGAAATGTTGACGATGCGACCCCAGCCGCGATCGCTCATGCCGTCGATCACCTGGCGCGTGACGTTGAAGACGCTGTTGAGGTTGGTGTTGATGACCGCCATCCAGTCCTGCTCGGTCATGCGCTTGAACACCGAGTCGCGCGTGATGCCGGCGTTGTTGACCAGGATCTCCACGGGGCCGACCACGGAGGCGATGTTGTAGAACATCGATGCACAGGAATCGAACTCCGACACATCGCCCTCGGCGGCGTGCACGCGGTAGCCTTCCTTGCGCATGACGGCGAGCCACTCGTCCTTCTTCTCGTAGTCGGGCAGGCAGCCTGCGACCACCGTGTGGCCGGCGCGGCCGAGCCGGCGGCAGATCGCGCTGCCGATACCACCCATGCCGCCGGAGACGAAGGCGATGCGTTGCACGACGGGCAGCGATTCATCGCGCCACGCTTCCGGTTGTTGTACGACTTCCGCTTTTCCCATGGTTGTCATTGTCCCTTTCTAACGTTCCACGGCCAGTGCGACCCCCATGCCT
Source organism: Betaproteobacteria bacterium (assembly GCA_034668045.1). Lineage (GTDB taxonomy): Bacteria > Pseudomonadota > Gammaproteobacteria > Burkholderiales > SG8-39 > SCGC-AG-212-J23. The sequence goes on from JAXDQC010000155.1 coordinate 25,001, forward strand.
CCACCGATGCATAGCGAGGCAAGGCCCTTCCTTGCGCCGCGCTTCTGCATCTCGTGAAGCAGCGTCACCAGAACTCGACAGCCCGACGCGCCGATCGGATGTCCGAGCGCGATCGCCCCGCCATTCACGTTGACCTTGCCCGTATCCCAGCCCATCTGCCGGTTGACGGCGATGGCCTGCGCCGCGAACGCCTCGTTGATCTCCATCAGGTCGAGGTCCTTAGGCTCCCAGCCGGCGCGCGACAGGCAGCGCTTCGAGGCCGGCACCGGGCCCATGCCCATGTATTTCGGGTCGACGCCCGCGGACGCGAACGCCTTGATTTTCGCGATCGGTTTCAGGCCGAGCTCTTTCAGTTTCCTTGCATTGCACAGAACAACGGCGGCTGCGCCGTCGTTGATGCCAGACGCATTGCCGGCGGTGACGCTGCCGTTCTTGTCGAAGGCGGGCTTGAGAGCTTTCATCACCTCCATCGTCGCGCCGTGGCGCGGGTACTCGTCGTCCTTGAAGATCACCGGGCCTTTGCGCGAAGCGATCTCCACGGTGACGATCTCGTCGGCGAACCGGCCCGCCTTCTGCGCCGCCTCGGCCTTGTTCTGGCTCTTCACCGCGAACTCGTCCTGCTCATCGCGCGTGACGGCGTATTCCTTGGCGACGTTCTCGGCCGTGACGCCCATGTGGTACTGGTTGAAGACGTCCCACAGGCCGTCGACGATCATGGTGTCGACCAGCTTCGCGTCGCCCATGCGGTAGCCGTCGCGCGAGCCCATCATCGCGTGCGGCGAGAGGCTCATCGATTCCTGGCCGCCGGCGACGACAACGTCGGAGTCGCCGTTGGCGATCGCCTGCGCGCCGAGCATCGCCGCCTGCAGGCCGGAGCCGCAGACCTTGTTGATCGTCATCGACGGAACCATGTGCGGGATGCCGGCCTTCATGGCCGCCTGGCGCGCGCCGTTCTGGCCGATGCCCGCGGTGAGCACCTGGCCGAGGATCACCTCCGAGACCTGCTCGGGCGCGACGCCCGCGCGGCGCAGGACGTCGCGGATGACGATCGCGCCGAGATCCGATGCGGGTGTCCTGGCGAGCGTGCCGCCGAACTTGCCGATCGCGGTACGCGCTGCGCCGACGATGTAGATGTCTTCCATGGTGTCTCCTAGCTTGCTTTCTGTTTTACGTAACGGCCGGGCGCGGGCTCGATCGGCTTGTATTTCGCATTTCCTGTCTTGGCCGGCGCGGGCTTCGTGCCACCCGCATGTGTTGCGAGCCACTCGCTCCAGCGCGGCCACCAGCTTCCCTTGATCTCCTTCGCCGCCGCGAGGCCGTCGTCCGGATTTTCCGGCAAGGCGTCGAACACCCAGTGGCTGCGCCGCTTCTTGTCCGGCGGATTGACGATGCCGGCGATATGGCCGCTCGCGCCCAGCACGAAGGATTTCTCCCCGGCGCCAAACAGGTGAACGCTGCGGTACGCCGATCGCCACGGCACGATGTGATCCTCGCGCGTGGCGACGACGAAGAGCGGTGCGCCGATCTTCCGGAAGTCCACCTGCTCCTTCAGCTTGTTCTCGAGGTAAGTGCTGCGCAGGTACTGACAGTACATCGGCCCTGGCAGGTTGGTGCTGTCGGAATTCCAGTAGAGGAGGTCGAACGCCGCCGGCTTGCCGCCGAGCAGGTAGTTGTTGACCACGTACGGCCAGACGAGATCGTTGGCGCGCAGGCTGGAGAACACGAAGGCCAGCTCGGCGCCGGGGAAGATGCCGCCCTTGCCGATGGCCGCCTCGCGCGCCGCGACGCTCGCCTCGTCGACGAAGAAACCGATCTGCCCGGTGTCGGCAAAGTCGAGCATGGTGGCGAGGAGCGTGACGCTCGTCACGCCCGCCGGTTTTTTCTCCGCGAGGGCGGCGCCCAGCAGCGTGCCGCCGACGCAGAAGCCGAGCGCATTCACCTCCTTGCTGCCCGTGATCTCCCGCGCCACGCGAAGCGCGGCGAGCACGCCTTTTTCGAGGTAGTCGTCCCAGGTGAGATGGCCCTGCTCCGGGCCGACGTTGCGCCACGAAACCATGAACACGGTGTTGCCTTGCGCGACCGCGTGGGCGACGAACGAGTTCTCGGGCTGCAGGTCGAGGATGTAGAACTTGTTGATGCACGGCGGCACCAGCACCAGCGGCCGCGCCGCCACCTCTTTCGTCGCCGGCCGGTACTGGAGGAGCTGCATCACCTCGTTCTCGAACACCACGTCGCCGGGCGTCACGCCCAGGTCGCGGCCGACCTCGAAAGCGCCTTCGTCGGTCTGGCTGATGCGGCCCTTGTGCGCGTCGCCCAGGAGATTGGCGAGGCCGCGCGTCAGGCTCTCGCCGCGCGAGGCGAGCGCCTCGGCGAGCGCGGTCGGGTTGGTGGCGGCGAAGTTCGCCGGGCACATCGCGTCGACCCACTGGCGGACCGCGAAGCGCGCGCGGTCCTTCGCCGTCTCGTCGAGCGCGGCCGCCTCGACGAGCTGCTCGAGGTAGCGCGAGACCAGAAGATAGGACTGGCGCAGATAATCGTAATAGGCGTTCTCGCGCCACTCCTTCGCCGTGAAGCGGCGATCGGCCTGGCTGTCGACGAGCGCCTCGGATCGCCCGGCGAGCAACGCCGACCAGAGGCGCGTCTGCTTGTCGAAGTACTCGGCCTGGATCGCGCCGGCCGCGCTCTTCTGCAGCTCGGCGAGCCACGGCGCGGAGCTCATCAAGCGCATCCAGCCCTGCGTCACTTCATTTTGGGATTGGGCAATCGCGGACAGGACGGCGTCGGCCGTTGCGGCTTGCATCGCCGGCCGATTTTGCGACGCACAAGAGCGCCCGTCAAATGCCTGTTAAGGCACTGATCGGATAGTTCTTTTTACCTAGTGCGTGAGCAGCGAACCGACCAGCGCGATGGTGCCGATGCCGAGGGCGATCAGGAGGGCTTGGGAAGCGGTGTCGCGCAGCTCCGGACGCCGGTGCAGACCGGGGATCAAGTCGGCGACCGCGACGTAAATCATGCTCGACGCGACGATGCCGAGCAGCGTCGTTTCCCAACCCGAGACGATCTGCAGCGCAAAGTACCCCACGACGCCGCCCACCATCGTCGCCGCCGACGAGAGCAGGTTCATCGCCAGCGCCCTCGCCCTGGAATAGCCGGAGTGAAGCAGGATCAGGAAGTCGCCCACTTCCTGCGGAATCTCGTGCGCGACGATAGCGATGGCGGCGAGCACGCCCAGCTCGGTGCTCTGCAGGAAGGCCGCGGCGATCAGCACACCGTCGACGAAGTTGTGCACGGTGTCGCCGACGATGATCAGCGCGCCGCTGCGGCCGTGGTCGTGGGCGCGCTGGTGCTGGTCGTGGACTTCGCAATTCTCCGTGTGGCAGTGCCGCCACAAGAGCAGCTTCTCCAGCACGAAGAAGCAGAAGATGCCGCCGAGGATCGCCACCGCCGCCTGCTGGGGCGGCCCTTTCGCGAACGCTTCCGGAATCACGCCGAGGAACGCGGCGCCCAGCAGCGCGCCGATGGCGTAGGAGACGAGCATCGGCACCCAGGAGGCGCGCAGCACGAGCGAGAACGCCGCCAGGGCGGCAGAGAGCGTGCCACCGGCGAAGCTCGCGGCGAGAATCCAGCCGAGGGTCATGGGAGATTCTATGCCGTGAGCCAGATCAGCGCCGCCATCCTTTCCTTCGTCTGATCGCGACGATAGGAAAAGAAGCGTTTCGAATCCGAATAGGTGCAAAAGTCGCCGCCGTAGATCCCCTTCACGCCTTTCAATCTCTGGCGGGCGACGTCGTAGAGATCGAGCAGCCAGTGGCCCGGCCGCGTCGGCGTGAAGGCGGATTCGTAGCCAGCGAAAGCCGCGTGCACCTCTTCGCCCACTTCATACGCCTTGGGCCCGATCGCCGGACCGAGCCAGCAGATCGTCTTCGCCGGATCGAACTTCGCCAGGGTTGCTTCCAGCACCCCGGCGGCGAGACCGCGCCAGCCGGCGTGGGCGACGGCCACCTTGGTGCCGTCGGTGAAGAACACCGGCATGCAGTCGGCGATCATCACCGCGCAGGCGGTGCCGCGCTTCTGCGCGAAGGCGGCATCGCCCGCGGGAGACGGCGGCGGCGAATCGGCGTCGATGACGCTGGTGCCGTGCACCTGGCGAAGCCAGACCGGCTCGTGGAGCAGGATGCCGTCGAGCTCCTCGCGCCCCGCGCCGGCCATATCGCCCATTTCGCGCAGCGTCACGCGCGCCTGCACATTGGGCGGAGCGGGCCAGGTCGGGACGATGAAGTCCATCAGCGCGCCCTGAGCTGATCGAGCAGCTGCTTCATGTCGCGCGGCAGCGGCGAGCTCCACGTCATCGTCTTTCCCGACGACGGGTGAACCAGGCTCAGCTCGGCGGCATGCAGCGCCTGCCGCGCGAAGGCCATGCCGTGCCGTGTGCCGCGGCGGTAGACGGTGTCGCCGATCAGGGGATGGCGGATGTGCTGGAAATGCACGCGGATCTGGTGCGTGCGCCCGGTGTCGAGCCGGCATTCGACCAACGCCGCGCTGCCGAAGCGCTCCACCACGCGGTACATGGTGCGTGATTCCTTACCGCGGTGCGTGACCGCCATGCGCGTGCGCGCGCGCGGATCGCGGCCCACCGGCGCGTCGATGACGCCGCTCGCCGGCGGATCGCCCTGCACGAGCGCGAGGTAGGTGCGGCGCACGGTGCGGCTGGCGAGCTGCTCGACCAGGCTCGTCTGCGCCGGCACCGTCTTGGCCACGACCAGCAACCCGCTCGTGTCCTTGTCCAGGCGATGGACGATGCCGGCGCGCGGCACGCCGGCAAGCGCCGGTGAATGCGCGAGCAGCCCGTTCATCAGCGTGCGATCCGGCTGGCCGGCGCCCGGATGCACGACCAGGCCGACCGGCTTGTCGATGACGATCATCGCCTCGTCCTCGAAGACGATCTTGAGCGGCATTTTTTGCGCGCGCGGCGAAACGGCATCGGGCAGGCGCGGCGGCTCGAGCACGACGCGCTCGCCGCCGGTGACGGGATGGCGCGGCGACAGGCGCTTGCCATCGATCCTGATGTGGCCCTGCTCGAGCCACGCCTGCAGGCGGTTGCGCGAGTACTGGTGGAAAAGGCGCGCGAGCGCCTGGTCAAGACGCAGGCCGCCCATCTCGCGCGGCACCGTGGCCGAGAGCGGCGCGACGAACGACTCGTCCCAATCGCTATAATCCTCGCGTCCCATGCTGCGAAGTTTACTTGCTGCCGCGATGCTGGCCGTGGCCTTTACCGGCTGTGGCGGCCTCAATTCGTCCGACGACGAGACGCTCGGCTGGTCGGCGCAGAAGCTTTATGGCGAGGCGAAGGATGCGATGGGCAGCAAGGACTGGGTCAAGGCGATCAAGTACCTGGAGAAGCTCGAAGCGCGCTATCCCTACGGGCGCTTCGCGCAGCAGGCGCAGCTCGAGGTCGCCTATTGCCAGTGGAAGGAAGGCGAGCGCGCCTCGGCGGTGGCGGCCACCGACCGCTTCATCAAGCTCTACCCCAACCACCCGAACGTCGACTACGCCTGGTACCTGAGGGGATTGATCAACTTCAACGAGACGCTTGGCGTCCTGTGGTGGCTCACCACGCCCGACCTCTCCGACCGCGACCCGCGCTCCTCGCGCGAGGCCTTCAACGCCTTCAAGGAGGTCGTCACCCGCTACCCGGAGTCCAAGTACGCGGAGGATTCCGCCGCGCGCATGCGCTATCTCGTCAACACGCTTGCCGGCTACGAGGTGCACGTGGCGCGCTACTACATGCGGCGCGGCGCCTATCTCGCCGCCGCGAACCGCGCCCAGTATGCGATCAAGACCTACCCGAACGCGCCGGCGCTCGAGGAGGCCGTCTATGTGCTGGTCAGAGCCTACGACGCCCTCGGCATGGAGCCGCTGCGCGACGATGCGACCCGCGTCATGCTCGCCAACTTCCCGAAGAGCCGCTACCTGGCGGGCAAGGAAGTGCGGCCCGACGCGCCGTGGTGGCGCATCTGGGATCCGAACTGGTGAAGGCGCTCCTCACCGGCGCCGCGGGAATGATCGGTCGCAAGCTGAGCAAGCAGCTCGCCGGCGATCACGAGCTGATCCTCCACGACGTGGTGTCCGCCGGGCCGGGAGGCGTCGTTTCCGACCTGTCCACCGCCGGCGAGGCCGAGAAGCTCGTCGCGTCGCGCCCGGAGGTCATCTTCCACCTCGCGGCGATCGTGTCGGGCGAAGCAGAGGCCGACTTCGAGAAGGGCTACCGCGTCAACCTCGACGGCACGCGGCATCTCTTCGAGGCGATCCGCAAAGTCGGCGGCGGCTACAAGCCTCGCGTCGTCTTCGCGTCGTCGATTGCGGTGTTCGGCGCGCCGTTCCCGGAGGCGATCGGCGATGAATTCCTGAACGCGCCGCTGACGAGCTACGGCACGCAGAAGGCGATCGGCGAGCTGCTGCTCTCCGACTACAGCCGCCGCGGCATCTTCGACGGCATCGGCCTGCGCCTGCCCACGGTCTGCGTACGCCCGGGCAAGCCGAACAAGGCCGCTTCGGGCTTTTTCTCCGGCATCATCCGCGAGCCCCTCAACGGCGAAGAGGCGGTGCTGCCGGTGCCCGAAACGGTGCGACATTGGTTTGCTTCTCCGCGCACCGCCATCGGTTTCCTGCTCCATGCGGCAACAATCGACACCGCGCGGCTCGGCGCCCGCCGCAATCTCAGCATGCCCGGCATTTCCCTGACGGTCGGCGAGCAGATCGAGTCGCTGCGCCGCGTCGCCGGCGACAAGGTCGCCGGCCTGATCCGGCGTCAGCCGGACGCGACCATCATGAAGATCGTCGAAGGCTGGCCGCGCAATTTCGACCCGCGGCGCGCGCTGTCGCTCGGCTTCCGCGCCGACGCGAGCTTCGACGAGATCATCCGGATCCACCTCGAGGACGAAAGAATTCCTGCACCTCGGGCAGGCTCCGCGTGAGCTTCATCGGCGGCAGGCTGCGCACGATCTGCCGGCCGTAGCCCTTCGACACCAGGCGCGGATCACAGAGCATCAGCACGCCGCGGTCGGTCTCGTCGCGGATCAGCCGCCCCGCGCCCTGCTTGAGCTGCAGCACCGCCTGCGGCAGCTGGAGATCGTTGAACGGGTTGCCGCCGCCGGCGCGCATCGCCTCGATGCGCGCCGCCAGCACCGGGTCATCGGGCGGCGCGAACGGCAGCTTGTCGATCACGACCAGCGATAGCGCTTCCCCCCGCACGTCGACGCCTTCCCAGAAGGACTGGCTGCCGAGCAGCACCGCGTTGCCGATTGAGCGAAAGCGCTGCAGGAGCTCGCTGCGCGAGCCGGTGCCCTGGACGAGCAGCGGGAAGCGCAGCCGGCCCTTGAGGGACTCGTGCGCCCGGCGCAGCGCACGTAGGGTAGTGAAGAGGAGAAAGGCGCGGCCGCCGCTCGCCTCCAGCACCGGCAGAACGGCCTCCATGACTGCATCGGTGAACGCCGGGTCGTTGGGGTCGCCGGGCAGGCCTTTCGGCAGATAGAGGAGCGCCTGGCGCGGGAAATCGAACGGGCTCGCCCAGCGCCGCGCGTCGGCCTGCGGCACGCCCAGCTCGCGAGTGAAATGGCCGAAGTCTTCGCCGACGGCGAGCGTGGCGGAGGTGAAGATCCAGGCGCGCGGGTGATCGGTCATCTGGCGCGCGAACATCTCCGCCGAGGACAGCGGCGTGATGTTGAGCCGCGCCGACTGGCCGAAGACCTCCACCCAGCGTACCTCCTCTCTCCCCTCGGCCTCGCGCAGCCGTACCAGCACGCCGAACGCATCCGTGGCGCGGCGCGCGCACGAGCCAAGCCCCTCGGAGCGCTCCGCCTGCGACTGCAGCAGCGCGTTCAGCGCCGAGAGCGCGCCGTGCAGCCGCTCGATGGCGTCCGGGAAATCGGCGCTGCGCATCGCCTGCGTCCAGGAAACCTTGCTGGCAGGGTCGCCGAGCGAGAGGCGCAAGTCGCGCGCGGCGCGCTCCAGCGCGCCGGCCAGCTGCTCCGCTTCGGGGAAGGCGCCGCCGGCGGCGCGCAGCTCCAAGCGGGTGTCGCGCGCCAGGTCGATCATCTGCGAGCTCGACAGGTGCTCGCCGAAGAAGAGCCGGGCCGTTTCGGCGAGCTGGTGCGCCTCGTCGAACACGACGGTGTTGCACGAGGGCAGCAGCTCGGCCATGCCCTCGTCGCGCAGCACCACGTCGGCGAAAAAGAGGTGATGGTTGATCACCACCACGTCGGCTGCAAGTGCGTTACGACGCGCGTGCATGACGAAGCAGTCGGAGTAGTCGGGGCAGCTCTGGCCGAGGCAATTGTCGCGCGTCGAGGTGGCGTGCATCCAGACGGGCGCGTCCTCGGGCACTTCGGCGAGGTCGGCGCGGTCGCCCGTGGTGGTGGCCAGGGCGAAGCGGTCGATGCGCCGAAGCTGGCTTGCGTCCTCCCTTGAATGGACGCCTTCGTTCACCGCCCGCCGCAACCGGTAGCGGCAGACATAGTTGGACCGTCCCTTGAGAAGCGCCGCGCTCGCGCCCGAGCCGAGCGCCTTGCGCACCGCCGGCAGGTCGCGGTCGAAGAGCTGATCCTGCAGCGTCTTGGTGCCGGTCGAGACGATCACCTTGCCGCCCGCGAGCAGCGCCGGGACGAGGTAGGCGAAAGTCTTGCCGGTGCCGGTGCCCGCTTCGGCGACCAGCACGCCCTGGCGCTCGATCGCGCCGTGGATCGCCTCCGCCATCTCGAGCTGCTGAGGACGCAGCTTGAACCCGGGCACGGCGTCCGAGAGCGCGCCGCCGGGCGCGAAGATCCGCTCCAGTTTCATCAGTCGAGCGCTTCGACCTTGACCCAGACGCGCCGCGACTCGCTGCCGGTCGCCCGGCCCGCGGAGCCGATGCCGCGCTGATCGCGGCTCGCGCTTCCTTCGATCGCGCCGAGCTCGAACCATTCGCCCAACGATCCCGAAGCGATCGACGACGCCGTCGTCGAGCCTGCGCGCGAGGCGAAAATCTCCACCGTCGCCGTGCTCCCCGAAAGCCGCGGTACGACCTCGAAGCCGCTGGTGGTCTCCTGCACCACCGTGACCTCCTGCGACACCACGCCGTTCGGCGTCTGGATGAACTGCCGCTGGCGCACCGGCCGCGACTGCCCGGTGAGAATAGTGGCGCGGCCGCCGTCCATCACTTGCACGCGCTGGTCGACGCGCTCGGAGGCCCTCGCTTGCGAATCCTCGCCCCGCACCTCGGCGTGCGAGCCGCGGTTGCCGATCGTGCCGCTCGCGCCGAGCTCGCGGCGCGACGCCTCGCCCACGTCGTCGAAGCGCACCGAGACCTGCAGCCGGCGCTGCGGCCGATCGATGGCGTCGAGCGCGCGCCGGATCTCGGCGATGTTCGCCGCGCTGGCGCGCACGATGAGCTGGTTGCCCTGCCCGGTCAGGACGCCGCCCGGCTCGACGAGCGGCCGCAGGGAGTCGAGCACCTGGTCCGCGGTCCGGTAGCGAAGCGAAAGCACTTCGAGCGCCTGCGCGCAGGCAAGCTGCGCGGCCAGGAGGAAAGCCAATGCAAGGCCGATGCGGAAAGTGCTCATGGCTCTACTATGAACGCGCTTGCCGCGTAACGGGTGGACCGTTTTCTACTCGGTCAGGTTGTAGATCACCCGAAGCGGCTCGAGCCGCACGTGCTTCCCTCGCAGCGAGGGCGGTACCGGCACGGCGCGCAGCGCCTCCTGGTAGGTGTCGAGCGCCAGCTTGTCGAGCACGGCGTGGCCCGAAGCGCGGCGCAGGCCGAGCTCGCCGCGGCCGTCGGCGCGGACCACGATCTCGAGCACCACGTCGCCCGCCCAGTTGTTCTCGCGCGCGATCGCCGGATAGGGCGGCTTGTTGCGCTGGGCGTAGGCGATGAGCTGCATCCGATACTGGGCCGCGGTCGCGGCCTCGGCGGCGCGCGCATCCACCTGCGGCAGCGCGACCGGTGCAGGTGGCGCCGCGCTCGCGACCGGCGCGGGCGGCGGCTCGGGCTGCGCCGGAGCGGGCGCCGGGGGCGGCGGCTCGGCCACCGACGGCGCCGGCGTCGGCTTCAACGCCGGCTTCGGCGGTTCGGGCTTGCGCGCCTCGGGTCGCGGCGGCGGCGGCTTTTTCTCTTCGGCTGGCGCCGGTTCGGGGGGCTGCGCCAGCTCCACCAAACGAGTAACGAGCGGCGGCAGCACGACGGGCTCCTGCAGGGATTCGCGCAGCGCCGGCCAGACGCCGAAGAGCGCGATCGCGTGCACGACGACGGACAAGGCGACCGCGTAGCGGATCCGGCGAGCCTGCTGCGCGCTCGCGCGCATTCAGCGCCGCTGCAACGCGCGCCAGACTTTCTCGGACGTGAGCGGCATCTCCAGGTGCGGAACGTTCAGCGCGTCGAGCACGGCGTGCACGACGGCGGGCACGGCGCCGATGGTGCCGAGCTCGCCGCAGCCCTTCACGCCGAGCAGGTTGGTCTTGCACGGCACCGATTCATCGAAGGTGGCGCTCATCGGCGGCAGCTGGTCGGCGCGCGGCACGCAGTAGTCCATGAGCGAGCCGGTCAGGAGCTGGCCGCTCTCCTCGTCGTAGGCGACGCGCTCGTAGAGCGCCTGGCCGATGCCCTGCGCCATGCCGCCGTGGATCTGCCCCTCGACGATGGTGAAGTTGATGACGCGGCCGATGTCGTCGCAGCTGGCGATGCGCGCGAGCGTCACCTCGCCGGTGTCGGGATCGATCTCCACCTCGCAGGCCTGCGCGCCGTTGGGCCACGACGGCGTCGAGGGTGTCTGGGTGTCGGAGACGCGAATCACTTTCCGGGGCTGGCGCGCGACCAGCTCGCTCAGGCCGATCGAACGGTCGGTGCCGCCGATGCGGAACCGGCCATCGCGGTATTCGATATCGGCGACCGCGGCCTCGAGCGCCTCGGCGGCGAGCTCCTTGCCTTTCAGGATGAATTTCCTGGAAGAGGAAACGACTGCGGATCCGCCGACGAACGCCGAGCGCGAGCCGACGCTGCCGACGCCGTTGGCGCGGTCGGTATCGCCTTGGACGATGGTTATTTTTGTAGCGTCAAGGCCAAAGACTTCCGTGACGAGCTGCGTGTACGTCGTCTCCAGCCCCTGCCCCATCGCCTGCGTGCCCGAGAACACCGTGACATGGCCCTGCGCATCGACCTCGATGTCGACCGTCTCGGTCGGCACCGCACCGGTCCACTCGAGGTAGGTGGCGAGCCCTCGCCCGCGAAGTCTGCCCCGCCGCTGGGATTCTTCTTTTCTTTTCGCAAAGCCTTGCCAATCCGCGACGGCGAGGACGCCGTCCAGCATCTTCGCGAATTCACCCGCGTCATAGACCTCGCCGACGTGGGTGCGATACGGAAAATCCTCGGGCCGCAGGAAGTTGCGCCGGCGCATCTCCACCGGGTCGATCTTCATCTCGCGCGCCGCCTTCTCCACCAGGCGCTCGATCAGGTAGTTGCCTTCCGGCCGGCCGGCGCCGCGATAGGCGCCGGTGGCCATGGTGTTGGTCAGCACGCCCTTGATGCGGTAGTCGACCACCGGCACCCGGTACACCGAGGTCTGCACCTTGGCGACCATTGCCAGCGGGATCATCGCCGACGAGCCGACCGGGACCGCGCCGATGTTGGCGTGGCTCTCCATGCGCAGCGCGAGGATGCGGCCTTCGCCGTCGAGCGCCAGCGCCGCGCGGTAGTGCTGGCCGCGTGCCATGTGCGCGGCGAGGAATTCCTCGCTGCGCTCGCCGCGCCACTTCACCGGCCGGCCGAGCTTGCGCGCCGCGTAGCAGACGAGCGCGTCCTCGGGCGTGAGCCCGGTCTTCATGCCAAAGCCGCCGCCGAGGTCGCCGTTGATGAGGCGGAAGTCGGTCGGCTTGGCGCCGAACACCGCGCCGAGCAGGTCGCGCGCGCCGGTCGGCGTCTGGTTCTGCGTATAGAGCGTGGTGCGCCCGCCCTCGTGCACGCCGATCGCGCAGCGCGGCTCCATCGCCATCGCGTTCAGGCGCTGGTTGTGCAGCTCGATCTCGGTGATGTGAGCCGCCGCGGCAAAAGCTTTTTCTACCGCAGCGGAATCTCCATACCGTGCCTCCGCAGCGACGTTGCCGCTCTCCTGGAGCAGCGGCGCTCCTGCCTCCACGGCGCGGCGCGGATCGACGACCGCGGGCAGCGCCTCGTAGTCGATCTGCGCCAGCTCCGCAGCATCCTGCGCCGCCTCGCGGGTCTCGGCGACGATCGCCGCCACCGGCTGGCCGACGTAGTACACCTTGCCCTCGGCGAGCGGCGTGCGCAGCGGCGCCGCCATCGGCGAGCCGTCGGCGCGCTTGAACAGCGCCGGAAACGGGATATGGCCGACGCCATCCTTCCGCAGGTCGGCCATCGACCACGCGGCGATGACCCCCGGGATGTCCAGGTTGATCGAGAGAATCTTCGCGTGCGCATGCGGCGAGCGCACCAGAACCATCCACGCCTGCCCCGGCAGGACGCGATCGTCGCTGAAGAGCCCCTTGCCGAGGAGCAGCCGGTCGTCCTCGAGCCGCTTCTGCGAGCGCGAGGCGCCGAAGCGCGCGGAAGATGGATCGAACTGGATTTGCAGGTCGGCGGCGTTCATCTCTCAACGTTCAGGGTACGCCAGCGCA
>JAXDQC010000156.1:0-7328 GCA_034668045.1 Betaproteobacteria bacterium
TGGGGGTTGTGGTTGAGGGTTGAGGTTCTGCTTTTCACGGCGCTCTTTTCCACGGGTGTTTTTTCCGAAGAAAACCTTATCTCGGGTCCCGGCTCCACGCTGACCGAGAACAAGTGCAAGATCTGCCACGAGCTGCAGCACATCCGCCGCTCGCCGCTTTCGCGCGGCGAATGGGCCGACAACCTGAAGAACATGAAGGAGCGCGGCACGCCGATGAGCGACGCCGAGATGGCGACGATCCTCGAGTACCTCGCCGTCTACTACAACCGCGACAAGCCCGCGCCGCCGCCCGGTCCCGATACGCTGCTGTCCAATGAAAGTCCTATCGAAAGACTATTGGCGGCAAATGCCTGCAGCGGCTGTCACGCGCTCGAGACGCGCGTCGTCGGACCTTCGTTCAGGGAAATCGCGGCGAAGTATTCGCCGGCGGCGACCAATCAATTGATCCGGAAAATCCGCGAAGGCGGGCAAGGCGCCTGGGGCGCCGTGCCGATGCCGCCGAATCCGGGATTATCCGAAGCTGATGCGGCGACTCTCGTCGCCTGGGTGCTGAAGCAGAACTAGAACTAGCTGGGAACGTCGGCCGGGCGCGGGATCGGCACGACGAAGTTCTCGCGCACCACGTCCTTGCCGGCGATCAGTTCCTCGGCCTCGCGGCGCTCTTCATCGAACACGACGGCGGCGAGCTTCTGCAGCGTCTCTCGCGCTTCGTCCAGGGTGCGGCCGTGCGAGTTCACTCCGGGCAGTTCCTCGATGAAGCCGACATATCCGCTGTTCGATTTGAGGTACACCGCGGTGAATGCAAGCCTTCCCTGTTCCATGCAACCTCCTCTTGATGAAGAATCAGATTACGCCTCTCAGCTTGCAATTGTGTGACGCTCGAAAAGAAAAGTGATACTTCAAAACGCGTGTGGTCATTCACGTGACAGAAATTTTGCAACGCGGAAGCTGCAACGCGGCAATTGCTGCACTGCTTATTTTTCCAGCAGGTGCTTTTTTTCTTTTTTCTTCGACCACTCGTCCGCGTCCGCGGGCGCCGGCTTGCGCTCGATGATCGCCGGCCACTTCGCGGCGAGCTCGCGGTTGAGCGGGATGAAAGGCTTCTGCTCGTCGGGCACGTCGTCCTCGGCGAAGATCGCCTCGACCGGGCACTCGGGGACGCAGAGGGTGCAGTCGATGCACTCGTCGGGGTCGATCACCAGCATGTTCGGCCCCTCGCGGAAGCAGTCCACGGGACAGACGTCGACGCAGTCCGTGTACTTGCACTTGATGCAGCTCTCGGTAACGATGTATGCCATAAGAATCAATAGTTTAGCATTTTAACAAGGGGGGCCTCATAATAGAGGCCTTCCTGCAAGACCCCCCATCAGGAGCAACTGAAGTCATGAGCGGCAAAGATATTCATCACGTCACCGACGATACGTTCGACCCGGAGGTGCTCAAGTCCGACACCCCGGTGCTGGTCGATTACTGGGCCGAGTGGTGCGGCCCCTGCAAGTCCATCGCGCCGATCCTGGACGAACTGGCGAAGGAGTACGAGGGACGCCTCAAGATCGCCAAGATCAATGTCGACGAGAACCAACAGGTGCCGGCGAAATTCGGCATCCGCGGCATCCCGACGCTGATGCTGTTCAAGAACGGCAACGTCGAGGCGACGAAGGTTGGCGCGCTTTCGAAGTCGCAGCTCACCGCCTTTCTTGACAGCAACATCTGAAGCTCTTACAGTCTCTCGCAGCTAGGTCCCCCGCCGGCAGTTAGCAACATGAGGCGGGGGTGTTGATCCGAAAACCGTAGTTCCTGCGCCGAAGTCCAGGCGCCATCCCGAAATGAGCAGGCCCCAGGCAGTCCAGCCGCCGGAAGTTCGTGCATCCCAAGGTACCGAAGCGACGCCTGCTGCGACGCCCGCGGCGGCGTCCGGCGCGGTACCGATCCCGATGCACCTGTCCGAGCTGAAGGCGCACCACGTCACGCAGCTGGTCGAGATGGCCGTTGGCAACGGCATCGAGAACGCCAGCCGCATGCGCAAGCAGGACCTGATCTTCGCCATGCTGAAGAGCCAGGCGAAGAAAGGCGTCTCCATCTTTGGCGACGGCACCCTGGAAGTGCTGCCCGACGGCTTCGGCTTCCTGCGCTCGCCCGAGACCTCCTACCTCGCGAGCACCGACGACATCTACGTCTCGCCTTCGCAGATCCGCCGCTTCAACCTGCACACCGGCGACTCGATCGAGGGCGAGATCCGCACGCCGAAGGACGGCGAGCGCTACTTCGCCCTGGTCAAGGTCGACAAGGTCAACGGCGAAGCGCCCGAGGCGGCGAAGAACAAGATCCTGTTCGAGAACCTGACGCCGCTGCACCCGGACAAGGCGTTCAAGCTCGAGCGCGAGATCAAGGCCGAGGAGAACATCACCGGCCGCGTCATCGACATCGTCGCGCCGATCGGCAAGGGCCAGCGCGGCCTGATCGTCAGCCCGCCCAAGGCCGGCAAGACGGTGATGCTGCAGCACGTCGCGCACGCCATTGTCGCCAACCACCCCGAGGTGTCGCTGATCGTGCTGCTGATCGACGAGCGGCCCGAGGAAGTGACCGAGATGTCGCGCTCGGTGCGCGGCGAGGTCGTCGCCTCCACCTTCGACGAGCCCGCCAGCCGCCACGTGCAGGTCGCCGAGATGGTGATCGAGAAGGCGAAACGCCTGGTCGAACACAAAAAGGACGTGGTCATCCTGCTCGACTCCATCACCCGCCTCGCGCGCGCCTACAACACCGTCGTGCCCGCTTCGGGCAAGGTGCTCACCGGCGGCGTCGACGCCAACGCCTTGCAGAAGCCCAAGCGCTTCTTCGGCGCGGCGCGCAACGTCGAGGAAGGCGGCTCGCTCACCATCATCGCCACGGCGCTGATCGATACCGGCAGCCGGATGGACGACGTGATCTACGAGGAATTCAAGGGCACCGGCAATATGGAGATCCACCTCGACCGCCGGATGCACGAGAAGCGCATCTACCCCGCCATCAACGTGAATCGTTCCGGTACCCGGCGCGAGGAACTGCTGATCGAGGCGCCGGTGCTGCAGAAGGTCTGGGTCCTGAGGAAGCTGCTGTTCCCGATGGACGAGCTGGAAGCGGCGGAATTCCTCATCGACAAGCTGAAGGCCACCAAGTCCAACGCCGAGTTCTTCGACTCCATGCGGCGGGGATAAGAACTTAGAATCGGTCCCCGGGGAGGGGACCGATGCTCGACACCACCCGTCGAGTAGCGACACCTGAGGGAATCGAACTGACGCTGCGCCTGGCCGGCCCGGTGCCGCGCGCGCTCGCCTGGGCGGTCGACCTCCTGCTGCGCGTCGCCGTCGTCCTGGTCGTCCTGCTGATCGCCGCGCCCCTCGGGCGCGCCGGCACCGGCATCGCCCTCATCACCGCCTTCTTCGTCGAATGGCTGCTGCCCGCCTGGTTCGAGACCCGCTGGAACGGCCAGACGCCGGGCAAGCGCGCCTTCGGCATCGCCGTCCTCAACGATGACGGCACGCCGCTGCGCTGGCCGGCGGCCCTGACAAGGAACCTGCTGCGCGCGGTCGACTTCCTGCCGCTCCTCTACGGCATCGGCCTGGTCGCCATGCTCTGCAACCGCGACTTCAAGCGCCTGGGCGATCTCGCCGCCGGCACGGTCGTCGTCTACCAGGCGGAAAAGGCCGCGCTGCGCGTTTTCCCGGAAGCGCCGCCCATACCGCCGCCTTTTTCCCTTTCTCTCGAGGAGCAGCGCGCGGTGCTCGAGCTCGCCGAGCGGGCCTCGACGCTGACGCGCGAGCGCCTCGAGGAGCTGGCCGAGCTGCCCTCGCCGCTGGTCGGCAACCTCGACGGCAACCGCGCCGCGGCGCGCCTGATCGGCATGGCCAACCACATCGCGGGCCGCGGCAAATGAGGCAGCACCAGTTCGAGGAAACGCACGCGCAGGAATGGCAGGAATTCGAGTCGTTTCTGGACAGCCCGAAAAAGCCGGCCTTCGAACCCGCCCAGATGCCCGAGCGCTACCGGCGGATCTGCCAGTGCCTCGCGCTCGCCGCCGACCGGCAGTACAGCCCGCAGCTCGTCGATCGCCTGAACCACCTGGCGCTGCGCGGCCACCACGCGCTCTACCGCAACCGCCGGCGCCAGTCGCAGCGCGTCTTCGAGTACCTGCTCGCCGGCTTCCCGGCGCTGGTGCGCGCCGAATGGCGCCTGGTGCTGGCCGCGTCGCTGCTCTTCTTCGGCCCGCTGCTCGGGCTGATCGCGGTGCTGCAGGCCTATCCCGAGTTCGTCCACTACCTGCTCGCGCCGGAGCAGATCGCGAGCTTCCACCAGATGTACGACCCGGCGGGCAAGCGCCTGGGCAGCCGCGAGGCGGACTCGAGCCTGATGATGTTCGGTTTCTACATCTGGAACAACATCCGCATCGGCTTCCAGACTTTCGCCGGCGGCCTGCTCGCCGGCGTCGGCTCGATCTGGTTCCTCGGCTCGAACGGCGTGGTCATCGGCGCGGTCGCCGGCTATCTGACCCAGATCGGCTACACGCAGACCTTCTGGTCGTTCGTCGCCGGCCATTCCTCGCTCGAGCTCGTCGCCATCGTCATCTCCGGCGCCGCCGGATTGCGCCTGGGAATGGCGGTGATCGCGCCGGGTAACGTGAGCCGTCGCGCCGCGCTGGTCGCCGCGGCCAAGCCCGCGGTGCGCCTCATGTACGGCGCGGCGATGATGTTCCTCGCCGCCGCCTTCGTCGAAGCATTCTGGTCTCCGCTTACCGAAGTTCCCTTCCAGATCAAGATCGCCGTCGGCGCGACGGGCTGGCTGTTGCTGGTCGGCTATTTCCTCTTCGGGGGACGGGGCTATGCAGCCCGTTGACATCGCCATCGCGCTGCGCCGGCGCACGCCCTGGGAGGCGATGGACCTCGGCCTCGCCATGCTGCAGCGCTGGTGGCGGCAGGCCTACGTGCCGCACCTCGCCGTCGGCATCGCCGTGGCGCTCATCGGCGGGGGACTCGGCGCCTGGGCGGGCAAGACCGGGATGGCGCTGTTCATCGTCTGGTGGCTGAAGCCGCTCTACGACCGCGTCGTGCTGCACGTTCTCTCGCGCGCCGTGTTCGGCGAGGTGCAGTCGGCGCGCCAGGTGCTCGGCTCGGCGCGCGAATGGCTCGGCACGGGCCTCTTCATGGCGCTCACCTTCGGCCGCTTCGACAGCGCGCGCTCGTTCAACCTGCCGGTGCGCCAGCTCGAGGGACAGCGCGCGCGCGCCGGCCGCGAGCGCCGCGGCGTGCTCGGCCGCCGCGTCAGCAGCTACGCGACCTGGCTCACCATCGTCTGCATGCACTTCGAGGCGGTGCTGTACTGGTCGCTCGGCCGCGCGACCTCGCTCTTCCTGCCGGCCAAGGCGCTCGAGGCGCGCGACTTCACCGAGGCCTTCCTCGCCGGCGACATCTTCGGCGCCAGCGACCTGCTCGCCTACGTCGCCGCGGTGCTGCTGCTCGAGCCGTTCTACGTTGCGGCCGGATTCGCGCTCTACCTCAACCGCCGCACGCTGCTCGAGGGCTGGGACATCGAGGTCGCGCTGCGCAAGATCACGCAGCGCCACGCGGCGGCGGTGATGCTTGTCGTCTGCTGCATGATGCCGATGCTGTGTTTTTCCCAGGAACAAAAAAATCCAAAAAGTGAAATCGCCGAGGTCCTCCAGGCGAAGGAATTCCCGCACCAGATCGAGACGATGCAATGGCAGCGGATCAAGCCGCTCGAGCCTCAGGAGCGACCCGAGCGCCCGAAGAGCGGCGACGGCAGCTGGCTGGGCGCCCTCGGCTACGCGCTCGCCAATGCGGCGCAGGTTCTTTTCTGGGGCCTGGCGGCCGCCGCCATCGCCTATGCCATCTGGTGGGCGGTGCGCATGCTGCCGCGGGCGCGCCTGCCGGTGGCGGAAGCCTACCGGGCGCCGGCGTCGCTCTTCGGCATGGAGATCGCGCCCGAGAAGCTGCCGGCCGACGTCGGCGCGGCCGCGGCCGCCCTTGCGCGCGCCGGCCGGCTGCGCGAAGCGCTCGGCCTCCTCTATCGCGGCGCGCTATCCGATCTCGTGCACCGCCGCGGCGTCGAGCTCCTCGCCAGCCATACCGAGCTCGAAGCGCTGCAGCTCGCGCAGAAGCGCGTCGATGCCGAGCGCAGCGCCTACCTGCAGACGCTGGTGCGCGTCTGGCGCGAGTGCGCCTACTCGCGGCGCGCGCCGCGCCGTCCCGAGGTCGAGAGCCTGGCGGCGGACTACAAGGTGATCGCCGCGCCATGAGGACCCGCCTCATCGTCGCCGCGGTCCTGCTCGCGCTCGTGGTGGGCGGCGTGATGTGGTGGAACGCGACCTTCGTGCGCGTGCCGGCCAAGGTCTGGGTCGGCGCCAGCGGCGAGGCGCGCCTGCGCCAGTTCCTCGCCGCCGAGCGCTTCGCCGAGCGCATGGCCGTCCCCGCGAAGGAGCTGCGCTCGCTGCCCGAGATCGACTCGCTCGCGCCCGGCGGCGTGCTGCTGCTGCCGCGCAGCCGGCAGGCGCTCGACCCGCAGCGCGTGGACCGCATCCTCGCCTGGGTGCAGGCGGGCGGGCATCTCATCGCCGAGGCCGAGCCGCTGTCGCTCGCCGATCCGCTGCTCGATCTCCTGGCGGTGCGCCGCACCGAGGCCGCCTGGCCCGGCAGCGCGCTGGCGGTGGCATTCCCCGACGGCGCGGTGCTCAAGGTCCTGCTGCGCAGCCGGCTCGCGCTCGAGGCACCCACCGGGCGCCTGCAGATCCGCGCCGCCAGCGGCGAGTCGGTGCGCCTCGCCTCCTTCAACCGCGGCCGCGGCGTGGTGACCGTGACCACGACGCTCGATTTCGCGCGCAACACGCAGATCGGCGAGCAGGACCACGCCGCTTTCCTCTGGCGGCTGATGCAGGCAACGCCGGCGACGCATCTCGCGGTCTACTGGCATCCGGAGCGCCTTTCGCTGTGGGGATTCCTGACCGACAACGCGCTGGCGGTGCTCGCCGCCGGCGCCGCGCTGCTCGCCGCCTGGCTCTGGCGCATCGCGCCGCGCTTCGGCCCGGTCACACCCGACGCGCCGCCGGCGCGCCGGCGGCTGCTCGATCACCTGCGGGCGAGCGGGCGCTACTACTGGGCGCTCGATTTGCGCGAGCGCCTGCTGATCGCCGCGCGCGACGCGGCGCTGCGGCGCGTGCTGCGCGCGCAGCCGGAGTTCGCCGCCGCGCCGCCGCAGGAGCGCGCCGCGCGCCTCGCCGCGCTGGCGGCAGTCCCGGTCGAGGAGGCGCAGCGCCTGCTCGACGCCGGCGGCGCGATCCG
>JAXDQC010000157.1:0-7121 GCA_034668045.1 Betaproteobacteria bacterium
TCTCGACCGGCGGCAGGCGCGACGGATTCGAGACCTGCTCGACCGTGCCGTTGCGCAGCTTCACCTCGTAGACGACCGACGGCGCCGTGGTGATGAGGTGCATGCCGTACTCGCGCTCGAGGCGCTCCTGCACGATGTCCATGTGCAACAGACCGAGAAAGCCGCAGCGGAAGCCGAAGCCCAGCGCCTGCGAGGTCTCGGGCTCGTAGTGGAAGGAAGCGTCGTTCAGGTGCAGCTTCTCCAGCGCCTCGCGCAAGCCCTCGTACTCGTTCGCCTCCACCGGGTAGAGGCCGGCGAACACCTGCGGCTTGATCTCCTTGAAGCCGGGCAGCGGCTTCGCGGCCGGCTTGGCGGCGTAGGTAATCGTGTCTCCGACCTTGGCGGCGCGCAGCTCCTTGATGCCGGCGGTGACATAGCCGACCTCGCCGGCGGCGAGCGTCCCCTTCGGCTTCGCCTTCGGCGTGAAGACGCCGAGCTGGTCGCTGAGATAGGTCGCGCCGGTGCTCATCAGCACGATCTTCTCCTTCGAGCGGACCGTGCCCTGCATCACCCGCACCAGCATCACCACGCCGACGTAATTGTCGAACCAGGAATCGATGATCAGGGCTTGCAGTTCTTTTGCAGGATCTCCTTTGGGAGGGGGGATCCTGGCAATGACGGCTTCGAGGATCGCGTCGACGTTCTCGCCGGTCTTGGCGCTGACGCGGATCGCATCCTGCGCCGGGATGCCGATCACGTCCTCGATCTCCTGGATCGCCTTCTCCGGATCGGCGGACGGCAGGTCGATCTTGTTCAGGACCGGAATCACCTCGACGCCCTGCTCGGTCGCGGTGTAGCAGTTGGCCACGGTCTGCGCCTCGACGCCCTGCGAAGCATCCACCACCAGCACCGCGCCCTCGCAGGCGGCGAGCGAGCGGCTGACTTCATAGGAGAAATCGACATGCCCTGGCGTGTCGATCAGGTTCAACAAATAAATTTCTCCAGAACGAGATTTATATTCAAGGGCCGCAGTTTGGGCTTTGATGGTGATGCCGCGCTCGCGCTCGAGGTCCATCGAGTCGAGCACCTGCTCGGCCATCTCCCGCTCGGGCAGCCCGCCGCACATCTGGATGAAGCGATCGGCCAGCGTCGACTTGCCGTGGTCGATGTGGGCGATGATCGAAAAGTTGCGGATGCGGTTCTGGGCCATATAACGAAAAAGGGTGCCCGACAGCCGGGCACCCTCCTCGGGCCGCTATTCTATTGGAAAATCAGCCTTTTCCGGTCAGGCCGGAAATGGTCACGAACGAGGTCGCCTCGCCGCGCCGCACCTGGAGCGTGATCACTGCGTTGCTCTCCAGGCCCGCCAGCAGCTTGTTGAACTGGTCGACCGACTTCAGCTCGGTGTGCTGCCCCTTGTGGACCAGCGTCAGCAATACATCGCCCTTGCGCACGTCGGCCTTGGAGTCCGGGCGCACCTCGGTCACCACCAGGCCGCCGGCGACCCGCAGCTCCTTCTTCTGCTCGGCCGACAGCTCGGCGACGACGATGCCGATGCGATTCGGCGGCGCCGCCTCGGCGGGCTTCTGGCTGCGCGGCTTGTCGGCCGAGGCGACGCGGTCTTCCTGCAGCTCGCCGACGGTCAGCGTCAGGTTGCGCTTGGTGCCCTTGCGCCAGACCTCGAGCGACGATTGCGAGCCCGGCCGCGTCGCGCCGACGATGCGCGGCAGGTCGCTCGAGCCCTCCACCGTCTTGCCGTCGAAGGCAAGGATGATGTCGGTCGCCTCGACGCCGGCCTTGTCCGCGGGGCTGCCCTTCTCCACCGCGTTGACCAGCGCACCGCGCGCGCGATCGAGGCCGAAGGAGGTGGCGAGGTCGCGCGTCACTTCCTGGATGACGACGCCGATCCGGCCGCGCGATACGCGGCCCTTTTCCTTCAGCTGCTTCTGCACGTCGAGCGCCACGTCGCTCGGGATGGCGAACGACAGCCCCATGAAGCCGCCGGTGCGGCTGTAGATCTGAGAATTGATGCCCACCACCTCGCCGCGCAGGTTGAACAGCGGCCCGCCCGAGTTGCCCGGGTTGATGGCGACGTCGGTCTGGATGAACGGCACGAAGTTCTCCTGCGGCAGCGAGCGGCCCTTGGCGCTGACGATGCCGGCGGTGACCGTGTTCTCGAAGCCGAACGGCGAGCCGATCGCCAGCACCCACTCGCCGACCTTGAGCTTGGTCGCATCGCCGAAGCGCACCGCCGGCAGGCCCGTGGCCTCGACCTTGATGAGGGCGATGTCGGTGCGGCGGTCGGCGCCGATGACCTTGGCCTTCAGCTCGCGCTTGTCGGTGAACTTGACCGTGATCTCGTCGGCGCCGTCGACCACGTGGGCGTTGGTCAGGATGTAGCCGTCGGCGCTGATGATGAAGCCGGAGCCGAGCGAGCGGCTCTCGGGACGCGGCGTGCCGGGCCCGCCCGGTCCGGGCTGCTGGCGCGGGATGAAGCGGCGGAAGAACTCCAGCATCTCCTCGTCTTCCATGCCGGGCACTTGCGGCGTCGCGGCGCGGCGCACCGCCTGCGTGGTGCTGATATTGACGACCGCGCCGCCCTGCTCCTCGACCAGCCGGGTGAAATCCGGCAGGTCGCGCCCTTGGGCGAGGACCGTCGAACACAACAGGGCGAGCCAGAGGGCCGCCAGACTTTGCATGACTTTCATTTTCTTGTCTCCCGATACTCGACGGCGTTGGCGATGCGTTGCACGCTCGCCGCGGGCGCTTCGCCCACCACCGTCACCATGTGATTCGCCACTTCGCGTGTATAGATATGGATCGCGCCGACGCTCGCCAGGCCGGTGCGCACCGCTTCCCGCCGGGCCCCGTCGAGCGGCTCGATGAACACCGACACCGCCGCCAGGCCGTCGGAATACACCACCTGCCCGGCGTGGCGCGATTCTCCCAGGCGCCGCCTCAGCTCCATGATCTTGCGGAAGCCGGGCAGCTCGCTGGTGAGACCCCAGCCGGCGAGATGCGCCGGCGAGGCCTCGGCATTGTCGATCCGCCAGGTCGCCGCGGCGTGGCGCGGGCGCACCATTTCGCGCGTCACGTTGCCGATGGCAAGCTGGGTGAAGCTGAATTGCTCGATGGTCTCCCCGGCCGCGTCCACCGTCATCGCCTTCAGCAGGATGCCGCTGCCGGCGTCGGCGTAAAGACGATAGCCATAGCGCAGGTTGTCCTTGGGCGTGAGCAGGATCGCCTGGCAGTCGAAGCCGGCGATGCGCCGGGTCTCGCCGAGGCTGATGTCGTAGTGCTTCGCGAGCGCGCCGACCTTCTCGGGAAGCAGCGCCGGAAAGGTACGGTCGGCGGCGCGGTTCTCGACCTTGACCACCTTGCTGTCGGGCAGGTAGCAGCGCACGGTGTCGCGAGTGCGCACGATCTCGCGCGGCACGCCATCGAGCACCTCGAGCCGCTCGATGTCGCCGGCGCCGTAGCGCGTGATGCGGGAAGTCTCGCTGCGCGCGCCCTGCTGGTAGACGAAAGTGCCGGTATAGGAAAGCTTCTGGGAGGCGTCGTACATCTTGCGCAGCCAGGACAGCGTCTCCGGCGATTGCGCGTGTGCGGCGCCCGCGACCAGGATCGCGGCGGCGACCACGATCCTGCCCAGCATCACCGGCGCGGCTCCTCGGCCGGATCGGAGACGGTGCGCACGTAGGCGGTCATTCCCTGCAGCGCCACGCGCGGCGAGAAGCCCTGGTGCGCGAGAAGGTAGTCGTTGGCCGCGCGGGGCGGCGGTATCGTCGCGGGCGCCTGGGCTACCGGCGCGACCTGCGCGGGCTGGCTCTGCTGCACGGGGCCGAAGGCCACCCACGAGACCAGGGCAACCGCCGCGGCTACGGCCGTCGCCGGGAGGGCGACGCGCCAGAACGGCGCGTTGGCGGCGGGGCGCCGCGGCGCGCGCACCGAATGACCCTCGCGCAGCGCGTCGCCGATCAGATGATAGGTACTCCAGGCGCTGCGCGCCCCGGCGTCGCTCGTGAGCGCGGCAATCGTCTCGGCGGCCTCGCGCTCAGCGAGCTCGCCGTCCATCAATGCTGAAATCCTGTCTTTCATGCCCCCGCCAGCCTTTCGTCCATCACCATCTACCATCTTTTGTCCTTCCGCGTATCGAGAAGCGGTCGCAGCCGCTCGGCGATCGCCTCTCGCGCGCGGAAGATGCGCGAGCGGACGGTGCCGATCGGGCAATCCATGGCCTGCGCGATGTCCTCGTAGCTCATGCCTTCCAGCTCGCGCATCTGAATCGCCCGGCGCAACTCCTCTGGCAGTTCTTCGATCGTGGAGTTCACCGTCTCCGCGATTTCGTTGGACAGCAACAGGCTCTCCGGCGTGTTGATGTCCCGCAACTGCTCGCCTTCCTCGAAGCCCTCGGCATCCTCGGCCTCGACTTCGGTCGACGTCGGCGCCCGCCGGCCCATGGCCATGAGGTAATTCTTCGCCGTGTTGATGCCGATCCTGTACAGCCACGTATAGAACGCGCTGTCGCCTCGGAATGCGGGGAGCGCCCGGTAGGCCTTGATGAACGCTTCCTGCGTCACATCTTCGACCTCGGCCGGATCGCGGATGAAGCGAGACAGCAGCCGCGCCAGCTTGCGCTGATACTTCTCGACCAGCAGATTGAACGCCTGCTTGTCGCCTTGCTGCGCCCGCGTGACCAGCTGCCTGTCGATCTCGCGGTCGCTCACCAGGGCTCCCCACCCCGCCTGCGACTGCAACGCCTATGTGCCACAGACACACGCACCTGGAAATAGTTTCGCTGTTTCCGGCGCTGTCTGACGGACGGTATCAGGCCGGCAGTTGCGCGGCGGCCACGCCGGGCAACTTTCCCCAGAGCGCCCAGATGCGCAGGCGCCGGAAATCCGCCGCCGGCAGCATGTCCGCCGTGACGAGGATCGTGCGGCGGGGCCGGCGCAGCGGCAGGGTCACCGCAAGCCGGCTGACATAGCGCCGCCCGGCCACCTCGGCGGACCGCTTCTCGCCGCTCGCGAGCTCGAGCGCGAGCGACGCGCCGGCGATCTCGATCGCGCGCACCGAGGCGCCCGAGCGCAGCAGCGCCCGGCTCCAGGCCGCGGCGAGGCCCAGCGCGACGAACGCGAGCGCGAGCAGCCCGCCGTAGAGGCCCGGCAGCGCCGCCAGGACGCAAGCCGCGGCGGCCGCGTGGAGCGCCAGGATGGCAACCGCGAGACGGATGGAAGGAGCGAGCGCGAGCCGCAGGACGGGAGCGCTCACGCTTGGAGCAAGGCTCAGGAGCAGCGCGCCAGCACGAGCGTGCCGTTGGTGCCGCCGAAGCCGAACGAGTTGGAGAGCGCAATCCTTATTTGCATTTGGCGCGCCGTGTTCGGCACGTAGTCGAGGTCGCAGTCCGGATCCGGCGTGTGAAGGTTGATGGTCGGCGGCGAGACCTGGTCGCGGATCGCGAGCGCGCTGAACACCGCCTCCACGCCGCCCGCAGCGCCGAGCAGATGCCCGGTCATCGACTTGGTGGAATTGACCGCGACTTTCGATGCCCGCTCGCCCAGCAGCTTCTTGATCGCCCGGGTTTCGGCGACATCGCCGAGCGGCGTCGACGTCCCGTGCGCGTTGATGTAGTTGACCTCGGTGCTCGCCAGGCCGGCGTCCTTGAGTGCGTTGCGCATGGCGCGGAAGCCGCCGTCGCCGTCTTCTGGCGGCGCGGTCATGTGGAACGCGTCGGCGGACACGCCGTAGCCCACGACCTCGCAGTAGATGCGCGCGCCGCGCGCTTTGGCATGCTCGTACTCCTCGAGCACCATCGCGCCGGCGCCCTCGCCCAGCACGAAGCCGTCGCGATCCTTGTCCCAGGGGCGGCTCGCCGTGGCGGGATCGTCGTTGCGCGTCGAGAGCGCCCGCGCCGAGGCGAAGCCGCCGATCGCGAGCTCGGTGACCACCGCTTCGGCGCCGCCGGCGACCATCACGTCGGCGTCGCCGTAGCGGATCGACTTCGAGGCCTCGCCGATGCAATTCGTCGACGTGGTGCAGGCGGTGACCATGGCCAGGTTCGGGCCCTTGGCGCCGATGTCGATCGACAGCAGGCCGGCGATCATGTTGATGATGCTGCCGGGGATGAAGAACGGCGAGATGCGGCGCGGCCCGCGCTCCTTCAGCTCGTCGTGCATGGTCTCGATCAGCGGCAGGCCGCCGATGCCCGAGCCGAAGTTGATGCCGACTCGCTCGGCGTTCTCTTCGGTCACCTTCAGCCCGCAGTCGCGCCACGCCTGCAGTCCCGCCGCCATGCCGTAGTGGATGAACTGGTCCATGCGGCGCGCTTCCTTCGCGTCCATGTAGGGCGAGACGTCGAAGCCCTTCACCTCGCCGGCGATCTGGCTGGAGAGGCGCGAGGGGTCGAAGCGCGTGATGCGCGTGATGCCGGGCTTGCCGGCGACGGCGGCGGCCCAGGCTTCCTGGACCGAATTACCGATGGGGCAGACGATGCCGAGCCCCGTGACGACGACTCTGCGACGGGTCACTCGGATTTCACTTAGCTCTTGGAGTGCGCCTTGACGTAGTCGACCGCCTGCTGAACGGTGGTGATCTTCTCCGCTTCCTCGTCGGGAATCTCGGTCTCGAACTCCTCCTCCAGCGCCATCACCAGCTCGACGGTGTCGAGCGAATCCGCGCCGAGGTCGTCGACGAACGAGGACTCGTTCTTGATCTCGGCTTCGTTCACGCCCAGCTGCTCGGCGATGATTTTTCTGACGCGCTGTTCGAAGTTGTCCATCAATGCTCCTTCCCGAAAGGGGGCGTATTTTACGACATGTACATGCCGCCGTTGACGTGCAGGACCGAGCCTGTCACGTAGCCGGCGGCGGGTGAAGCGAGGTAGGCCACGGCAGCGGCCACCTCCGCGGTGCTGCCGAGCCGGCCGAGCGGGATCTGCGCGAGCAGCGCCTTGCGGCTCTCCTCCGGCAGCGCGCGCGTCATGTCGGTGTCGATGAATCCCGGCGCGACGCAGTTGACCGTGATGTTGCGGCTGCCGAGCTCGCGCGCGAGCGATTTGGTCATGCCCACCACGCCCGCCTTCGCCGCCGCGTAGTTCGCCTGCCCGGCGTTGCCGGCCGCGCCGACCACCGAGGTGACGTTGA
>JAXDQC010000158.1:0-5106 GCA_034668045.1 Betaproteobacteria bacterium
TGGGCGCTTGAGCGCATGCGCACGGCGAAAAACCTCGAAGCCGAAGCGAAAGCGATCTACGACGAAGACCTGGCGGCGAACCGCGCCATGGGCAAGCTTGGCGCGGCACTCATTCCCGATCGCGCACGAGTCATGACCCACTGCAACGCGGGAGCGTTGGCCACCGCCGGGTATGGAACGGCGCTGGGGGTCATCCGGTCTGCCAAGAGCAAGATTCTCAACGTCATCGCCAATGAGACGCGCCCCTACCTGCAGGGTGCCAGGCTGACGGCGTGGGAGATGGTGCAGGAAGGCATTCCCTGCACGCTCATCACCGACAGCATGGCCGGCCACCTGATTAGCCGCGGCGAAGTCGACGTGATCGTCGTCGGCGCCGACCGGATCGCCGCCAACGGCGACACCGCCAACAAGATCGGCACCTACGCGCTCGCCGTGCTGGCAAAGCGCCACGGCATTCCGTTTTACGTCGTTGCTCCTCTCTCGACTTTCGACTGGAAGATTTCTTCCGGAAAAGAAATACCCATCGAGGAACGGCCGGCCGGCGAGGTCACCGGCTATCGCGGCGCGCGCTGGGCTCCGGAAGGCGTCTCGGTGCGCAACCCCGCGTTCGACATCACGCCCGCCGAGCTCATCACCGGTATCGTCTGCGAAAAGGGCGTCGTCCTCGCCCCGACCAAAGAGAAGCTGGCGAAGCTTTTCTAGGGTCTGACCGCCGGCGTCTCGACCTTCATGCCGCGCGCCCGCCACATCAGGAACATCTCGAGCTCGACCAGCTCCTTCGCGCCGTAGGGATAGGGCTCGGCGCGCACGCCGATCAGGCAGTTGCGGAAGCGGCGCTGCAGCGATCCCATGCCCTGCCATTCCAGGCGGTAGATCGGATAGCCGGTGGGATGCGCCTGGGGGATGGTGCTGCCCGAGAGCTGCTTGCCCCAGTTGTCGTCGTGGCATTGCGCGCAGGCGAGGTTGAGCTGTCCCTGGCGCCGGTTGAAAAAGGCCTTGCCGGCCTCGAGGAACGGACGATTGGTCTCGTTCCATTCCATCTCGATCGGCATGCCCCGGGATTGCTTCGCAACGTACACCGTGAGGGCCAGCAGCTCCCGGCTCTCATAGGGGAACGGCTTGGTCTTGAGGCAGCGGTTGATCTGCTGGTCGAGGCTGACGCCGGCTTTCGGATACCGCGCAGCAACCCCCTTCAGGTCGGCATGGCAGCCCGAGCAATTCCCCTTGAAGAGCGCTTCGCCGTCCAGCACCCAGAGCAGCGCCGGGTTGGTCGCGTCGTCGTCCTGCATGGCGCGCGTCTCGCGGCCCATGAACTCGTAGCCCGAGCGCCGGTCGGCGAGGGGAATCTCCGCCGACAACAGCAGGAAGGCGAGCGCCGCGAGAGCGACCCTCAAGCGACGCTGATCTTCGCCGACTCCGTCACGGCATAGCCGTTGTCGCCGGTCCACTTGAATTCCAGCGTGCCGCTCTCGGTGGCGACGGTGGTGAAGGTGATCAGCGGATTGGCCGCCATGGCCGGATGCAGCTCGGCGCTGAAGACCTCGACGCCGTTATAGGTGCAGACGAACCGGCTGATGATGTCGCGCGGGATCAGCACGCCGCGCTCGGTGCGGCGAAAGCCGTTCTCCATCACGTGGCCGGCGAGGGTTCGGATCTCGATCACCGCGCCGCGCTTCGCGCTCTCCGGAACGGTGACGACGACGCGCCCGGCCATCAGATCAACCCGTCCTCGAGGCAGGCGGAGAGCGTGACCACGACCGAGACCGTGTCCGACCAGTAGGAGCCATCCGAGAGCTGCGCGATGGCGATCACGCGCCCGGTGTCGGCGATGCGGATGCGAGTCGAGATACGGGCGCGGCCGGCGCGCGGCCCCAGATGCGCGCTCATGACGTACGGCTGCGGGTTCCTCTCCGTGAAGACATGGATCGCCGTGACGTGGTCGGCGGCGGTCATCGGGCTGTCGACCGAGACCGAAAGCGGCACCGTGTTGCCGTTGTCGATCAACGGCGGCAAGTCGAGCTTGACCTTGCCGTTGCGCACCTGCGCCCCGCCCACCGTCTTGCGCACCGCGTCTTCCAGTGCGGCTCTGCGCAGCGCCTCGATGTTGGGTGGTAGCTGCGCCGCCGCCTCACCAGAAACCAAGATGCATGAAGAAAAAAACAAAAAATCGCGGCGACTAGTCACTTGAGGGTCATGAGATAAGAAACAACGTCCTCGATCTGCTCCGTCGTCAGAAGCGTCTTGCCGCGTAGCGAGGGCGCCACGCGGGTCAGCCCCTCGGTCTTGGCATAGGCCGGCATGATCGTCTTCGGATTGAAGCGCGCCGGGTCGACCAACCGCTGCCGCAACTGATCCTCGCTCAAGCGCGCTCCCACCCCGCGCAGGTCCGGCGCGAGGTTGCCCTGGAAGCGCTCTTCGGGAAACGGCCCGCTATGGCAGAGCAGGCACAGTCCCAACTGCCGGCTGGCGACGATCGCACGGCCTTTCTCGGGATTGCCTGCTCCTGAAACCTCCCCAATGAAAATGAATGGGAGGAAAAGGAGCAGGATCCTCACACCATCTCGACGCCGTGGTTCTTCAGCGGCACCGTGCGCAGGCGCTTGCCGGTGGCGCGGTAGAACGCGTTCAGCACCGCCGGCGCGGCGACGCAGATCGTCGGCTCGCCGATGCCGCCCCAGACGTCGCCGCCGGTCGGCATGATGACCGACTCTACTCGCGGCATCTGCGCGATGCGCATCGAGTTGTAGTCATGGAAGTTCGACTGCTCGATGCGGCCGTCCTTGACCGTGCACTCCTGCATGAAGAGCGCCGACAGGCCGTAGACGAACGAGCCCGCGACCTGGCGCTCGATCTGCGCCGTGTTGACCGCGTAGCCGGGATCGGTGGCGCCGACCAGGCGATGCACTTTCACCTTGTTGCCGCCGGTCACCGAGATCTCCGCCGCGCCCGCCACATAGCTGTTGAACGCCTTCAGCACCGCGAGGCCGCGGAAGCGGCCCTTGGGCGCCGGCTTGCTCCAGCCGATCTTCTCCGCCGCGGCGTTGAGCACGCCCAGGCCGCGCGGGTTCTTGGACAGCAGCTTGCGGCGGAATTCGAGCGCGTCCTGCCCCGCCGCCTCCGCCATCTCGTCCATGAAGCACTCGATGAAGATCGCGTTCTGGTTGATGTTGACGCCGCGCCAGAAGCCCGGCGGCACATGCGGGTTGCGCATGGCATGGTCGATGAGCAGGTTCGGCACGGTGTAGCTGAACGCGTGCTCGCCGCTCTCGAAGACGCCCTGGAAGCTGAGCGGGTCCCTGCCCTTTTGCGCCTGGACGACTTCCGGGCGCACCGAGGCGAGGATCGACTGCCCCGAGAGGCGCATGTGCAGGCCGGTCAGGTTGCCGCTCGAATCCAGGCCGCCGACCAGCTTGCACTGCATGATCGGGTGATAGCGGCCATGCTGCATGTCCTCCTCGCGCGACCAGAGCATCTTGATCGGCGTGCCGGGCATCTGCTTGGCGATGAGCACCGCCTGCGTCACGTAATCGTCCGGATACGAGCCACGCCGGCCGAAGCCGCCGCCCAGCATGGTCTTGTAGACGTCGACCTTGTCGGCCGGCAGTCCCGATGCCGCCAGGATCGCCGCGAACGCGCCCTCGCCGTTCTGCGTCGGGCCCCACGCCTCGCACTTCTCCGGCGTGTAGCGCACCGTGATGTTCATCGGCTCCATGCAGACATGGTTCTGGTACGGGTAGGCGTAGACCGACTCGACCTTCTTGGCCGCACCGGCAAGCGCCTCTTTCGCGTTGCCGTTCTGGTTGCCGACGAAAGCCTGCTCGGCGTCGAGGCCCGCCTTGAGCTGCTCGGCGATGGTGGCGCTCGAGACCTTGGCGTTGTCGCCTTCGTCCCAGACGATCGGCAGCGCGTCGAGCGCGGTCTTCGCGATCCACCAGCTGTCGGCCACCACTGCAACGGCGTTGTCGCCGACCTTCACGACCTTCTTCACGCCCTTCATGCCTTCGACCTTGGCGGCGTCGAAGCTCTTCACCTTGCCGCCGAACACCGGGCATTCCTTGATCGCGGCGTTCAGCATCCCCGGCAGCTTGACGTCGATGCCGTAGACCATCTTGCCGTTCACCTTGTCGCGGGTGTCGAGGCGCTTGACCGGCTTGCCGACGATCTTCCAGTCCTTCGGATCCTTCAGCTTCACTTCCTTCGGCACCTCGAGGCGCGCCGCGGCCTCGGCCACCTGGCCGTAGCGGACCTTGCGCTTGGACGGGCCGTGCGTGATGACGCTATTGGAGGCGGTGCATTCCGCGGCCGGGACGTTCCACTGGGTGGCCGCTGCCTGGATGAGCATCGTGCGCGCTGCGGCGCCGCCCTGGCGAACGTACTGGTGCGACTCGCGGATGCCGCGGCTGCCGCCGGTGGAGAACTCGCCCCAGGCGCGCTTGCGCTTCACGCTCTCGCCCGGCGTCGGGTACTCGATCCTGACCTTGGACCAGTTGCACTCCAGTTCCTCGGCAACAAGCTGCGCGAGGCCGGTGATCGTGCCCTGCCCCATCTCGGAGCGCACGACGCGGATGTTGACGGTGTCGTCGGGCGCGATCGCGACCCAGACACCGATTTCGGGCGAGCCGTCCTGCGCGCGCGCGATCGTGGGACCGCCGAAGGGAAGGCGCAGGCCGAGGGCCAGGCCGCCGCCGACGGCGGCGGAGGAAACGATGAAGGAGCGACGGGAAATTTTCATGGCGTCCCCCTTATGCCGTCTTCGCGGCGGTATGGATCGCTTCGCGCACCTGCTGGAAGGTGCCGCAGCGACAGATGTTGGTGATCGCGGCGTTGATGTCCGCGTCGGTGGGCTTGGGCTTCTCCTTCAGGAGCGCCGCGACGGCCATGATCATGCCCGACTGGCAGTAGCCGCATTGCGGCACGTCGTGCTGGATCCAGGCCTGCTGCACCTTGTGCAGCG
The DNA here is from genome assembly GCA_034668045.1 of Betaproteobacteria bacterium. Lineage (GTDB taxonomy): Bacteria > Pseudomonadota > Gammaproteobacteria > Burkholderiales > SG8-39 > SCGC-AG-212-J23. The sequence goes on from JAXDQC010000158.1 coordinate 4,955, forward strand.
TGTTCCCCTGGGCCAGGCCTTCGATGGTGGTGATCTTCTTGCCGACCGCCGCGCTGACCGGGAACGCGCAGGAGCGCACCGGTGCGCCGTCGATGTGGACCGTGCAGGCGCCGCACTGCGCAACGCCGCAGCCATATTTGGTTCCAGTGAGA
>JAXDQC010000159.1:0-23346 GCA_034668045.1 Betaproteobacteria bacterium
TCGTTGACGTTCGTGACGTTGACCGTAAAGGTCTTGTCGACGAAGGCGCCCCCCGCGTCGGTCGTGCGCACGGTCACGCTGCGGATCGCGCCGGCCTCATAGTCGAGCGCGGTCGATCCAACCTTCAGCGAATTGCCAGAGATGACGAACTGCGCGCCGTCGCCGCCAGGCTGGATGCTGTAGGTAAAGGTGTCGCCGGCGTCCACGTCGGTGGTCGAAAGGGTGCCGACAGTGGCATTGGCCGAGTTCTCGGCCACCGTGTTCGCCGACAGCGCAATGTTGGTCGGCGCATCGTTCGTGTTCGCCACGTTGAGGCCGAACACATCCGACACCGAAGCACCTACGGCGTCGGTCGCGGTCACCTTGACGTCCACGGTGCCCACATTCGCATTGAGCGGAGTCCCAGAGAAAGTACGCGTCGCGGCGTCGAATGTCAGCCAGGCCGGTAGCGCCGTTCCGTCCGCGCGCGTTGCGGTGTAGGTAAGCGCATCGCCGGCATCCACGTCCGCGAATGCATTCGCGGGCACGACGAACGTGAACGCGCTGTCTTCCGTCGCGTTCTGGTCGGCGATCGGGTTCGCCACGGTAGGCGCATGGTTCAGGTGGGACACCGTGAGGCGGAAAACGTCCGAAACCGTCGCGCCAACTGCATCGGTGGCGGTGACGCGCACGTCGATCGCTCCCAGCTGGGGCGCCGATGGCGTGCCGGAGAAAGTCCGGGTCGACGCGTTGAACGAAAGCCACGACGGCAGAGCCGCACCGCTCTGCAGGCTCGCGCTGTACGAAAGCGTGTCGCCGATGACCGCATCGGCATCCGAGAAGGTGCTCGTCGGCACCGTAAAGCTGAAGGCGAGGTCCTCGGTGGCATTCTGGTCGGCGACCGCGTTCGCGAGCTGGGGCGCCAAATTGGTCGCCGCTCGCAACGCGTTCACGTCCCATATGGCGCCGTTCGCGAATTGCACGAGTTCGACCTTGTCCGCGGCAGACGCATACCAGTTCTGTACCGTAACGTCGTTCGACCCGACGGCGAGGACCAGGTTTTGCCCGGACCGGCTCAGCACGACGTAAGTCGGTGCGATATCCGCGCCGAAACGTATGAGGTCCGCGTTGCCCGCCGTGGCGTCATTGTCGGTGATGGTGTCGTGCCCAAAGACGCCAGTGAACTCGTATGTGTCGCTGCCCGCCCCACCGATCAGCGAGTCGTTCCCCTGGCCGCCCGTCAGTGTGTCCGCACCGCCGAGACCCGTCAGAACGTTGTTGCCCAGGTTCCCGGTGAGGACATTGCCACCGCCGTTGCCTGTCGCATTGATATTCGCGGCGCCCGTCAGCGTCAGGTTTTCGACGTTGGCGCCGAGCGTGAAAGTCACCGACGAATACACGGTGTCTGTGCCTTCGCTCGCGTTCTCGACCACGCTGTCGCCAGCGCCGATGTAGTAGGTATCGTCGCCTGCGCCGCCGGTAAGGACGTTAGCGGCCGAATTGCCGACGAGTACGTTGGCGAGCGCGTTGCCAGCGCCGTTGATCGCGCTCGTGCCAGTGAGGGTTAGATTCTCGACGTTCGCCGCCAGGGTGAGCGTGACAGAGCTCAGCACCGTGTCGGTGCCTTCGCCCGCCGCCTCGGTCACCACGTCGCTTGCGCTGTCGACGACGTATGTGTCGTTGCCCGTCCCGCCGACCATCGTGTCGTTGCCGGCGCCGCCGTCGAGGTAGTCATTGCCGCCAAGGGCCGTCAGCGTGTTGTTGCCGCTGTTGCCGACGATGCCATTGTCGAGCGCGTTGCCGGTGCCGCTCGTCACGCCAATCGCGAACGTCAGGTTCTCCACGTTGGCGCCGAGCGTAAAGTTGTTGATGCTGCTGACGACCGTATCGATGCCCTGGTCGACCGCCTCGGTCACCGTGTCGCCGGCGTTGTCGACGAGATAGGTGTCGTTGCCCGCGCCGCCGGCCATCGTGTCCGCGCCAGCCGCGCCGTCGAGCTTGTTGTCGTTGGCGTTGCCGGTCAGCGTGTTGTCCAGGCTGTTGCCGGTGGCGTTGATCGCGTCGCTGCCAGTCAGCGTCAGGTTCTCGACGTTGTTCGAGAGCGTGAACGAGACCGACGACTGCACCGTGTCGGTTCCCTCGCCTTCCTGCTCGATCACTGCGTCGGAGCCGTCGTCCAGCACATAGGTGTCGTTGCCAGCGCCCCCGATCAGCTGGTCGGATCCTTCGCCGCCGTCGAGGATGTTGTTGCCGCTGTTGCCGACGATGCGGTTGCGCTGCGCATTGCCGGTGCCGTTGATGTTGTCGCTGCCGGTGAGGACGAGGTTCTCCACCTCTTCCGGCAAGGTATAGGAGACGCTCGAGCGGACGGTGTCGAAGCCGCCGCCGGCTTCCTCGAGCACCTGGTCTCCGGCGTTGTCGACGATGTAGGTGTCGTCGCCGGTCCGGCCTTCCATCGTGTCCGCGCCGCCCGCACCGTCGAGGACTGTGCCGCCCGCGTCGCCGATCAGCGTGTCGCTGCCAGCTCCCGGCGGCGTCGGCGGCGTGCCGGCGAAGATGAAATGCGAGGCGTCGAGCTGTCCCGGCATGACCCCCACCAAGGTCACTATCGCTTGGCCGTTGTACGTCACCTTCGTGTCCATCTGGACGCCGCTGACGGCGACCCTTGAGCTCATGCTCAATTCCTGGAACGACTGAACGCCAATGGGCCGCAGGTCGATCTTCTCGTTCGGGTCGTCAAGCTCGAAGTCAGCGATCAGATTGTCGCCGGCTGCCCGAACCACGAACGTGTCCGTGCCGGAGCCACCGAACGCCGCTCCGCCGTTATAGATGACGCCGATGCCGCTGGAGAGCCCCACCGTCGGCGTGCTGTCGCCATCCAAGTAAATCGTGTCGGCGCCGCCCTCCCCGTAGAGTTTGTCGCTTCCCGCGCCGCCATCAAGTACATCGTTACCCAAGCCGCCGTGGATCTCGTCGTCCCCGCCCAGACCGTTGATGGTGTCCGCCTGGCTCGTGCCGACGAGCACATTGGCGTTCGCGTCGCCGTTGATCGTACTGCCCGAAGGAAGGCCGAGCGTGACGCCGCTATCGACGTAGCTGCGCGGCGCTTGGAAAGATTCCTGAAACTCGAAATGGCCGGTGCCGAGCGCGGCCACAGTCGTGTTGTTCAGGGTCAGGGTCTGCCCGTCGCCGAGCGAGACGCTGACGTTTGCGCCTTGTTGCGTGAACCCGAGATCGGAGAACTGCTTGCCGTCGAAGTTGGCCAGCAGGATGCGCTCGCCGCCGGCGGCGTCGAAGTCGGTGATCGTATCGCTGGCATTGGTGCGGCGCTGCACGACGAAGACGTCGAGGCCCGAGCCGCCGGTCAGCGTGTTGCTGCCCCGTCCCGCACCGAGCAGGTTGGCAGCACTGTTGCCCGTGATGGCGTCGTTGCCGTCGCCGGTGAAAACGTTCTCGATGCTGCCCGGGCTGCTGATGGTCAGTCCCGTGCCGCCGATGCTGGCCGAACCGGTGGCTAGGTTGATCGTCGTCGCGCCGGTGACTGCGGACGCGTTGATGGTGTCGCGCCCGCTGCCCGCATCGGCAAGGGTGCTACGGCCGCTGCTGCCCGCGACTGACGCGTACTCATCGGTGTAGACGAACGTGTCGTCGCTCGTCGCGGTACGTCCGGATAGCGTCAGGGAGACGCTGCCTACTGTCCCCGTCTGGCCGGTCGCGGCATCGATGATCTGCACAGTCCAGTTGCCGCCGCTCAGTTCGCCCCAGTCGCGCGTCGACATGAAGGTGTAGCTGCTTAGCGTGCTGGATCCGGCGAACGTCGTGTCACCGCGAACGCTCGCCGCGCTGCCTGGCGCCTTGCCGGGTCGGTTCATCAGGATCGATTCCGTGCCGGTCGGCGAAATCAGCTTGATGATGAGATCGCCCGCTTGCTGATGCGTGAGGTTGACTGTCACTTCAGCATGCTCGACGACCACGCCGGCAGCCATATTGTTGAACGGCGCGATTACGTAGTTGGTCCCCCCGTCATCGGGGATGGCGAAATTGCCGCCGTTGACGAAACCCGACACTGAAACCTCGTTGGCAATGGTGCTCTGCCGCGTCCACGTCTCCGCCAGGCGCACCGCCGCGCGCGCGTCGACCTCGCCGAAGCCGTAGTCGTGGCTGACGTGCATCGCCCCGCCGTTCCATCCGGTCGCGTGGTTGTCCTGCCAGGTGGTGTTGACGTCGGTGACCTTCTTCGCGGTGAGAGCGAGGATGGCCTGGATGTCCCGATAGCCGAGTTCCGGGTTCGCCTGCAGCATGAGCGCGACAATGCCGCTGACGATCGGCGTGGCGAAGCTCGTGCCCTGCGCGGTCTGGTAGTCGGTGCCGAAGACCGAGCCGTTCTCGTTCTGGATCAGGCGGCTGGTACTGGCGATGTTCGAGCCCGGCGCCGAGACGAGAATGCTCGCGCCCGGGTTCGAGAAAGGCGCCTGCCCAACCTGCAACGTGCCAAGGTCCGTGGTGGCGTTGATCGCGCCAACCTCGATCGCAAAGCGATTGTTGCTGATGTTCGAGTTGTTGGCGTTGCCGCCCGTCGCGCGATCGTTCCCCGCACCAGTGACGATTACAGTGCCGAGTCCGCTCCGTCCATAGTGCTCAGCCGTGAGAATGGCAAGCGCCTGCGTGCTAAAACCGTTGAAATCGAAGTTGCCGGCAAAAGAGGGCTGCGTAGTCCAACTGTTGTTTGCTACGTCGTACCTGAAGAAGTGCAACAGCCCCGTATAGTCGGTCTGTCCGTTTCCGAGCCAATGCCCGGCGATCGTCGCGTCATAGGCGACGCCGACGGCGCCCTCGCCGTTGTTGTCCGCAGCGATGACGCCCGCGACCAACGTGGCATGCGTCGAGAACTTGTCCCCGCTGCCTTCGCCGGCACGCTGGCCCGCGACCGGGTTGGCGAGCCAAACCGAATCGACGTTGCCCTGCAGATCGGGATGACGGTAGTCGAAGATTTCCTTGTCGACGGCAAAATCGCCGCCGGGCTCGAACTGGCCGACGCGAACGCCCTTGCCGGTGTAGTCCTTCCACACCGGGAGGATGCTTGCTTCAGTGAGGTACCACTGGTCTGTGACCAACGGGTCGGACGGCATGTCACTGGTCTTGAGATAGACCGCGGCCTTCATCTGTGCCGTTGCGCCGGTACCGAGGTCGATCACCGTCGCGGCATTGTTGTTCTGCGAATCCTTGATCGTGTACTTGAAGCCCATCACGCCGGTGAATCCGGCAGTCGCCGTGAAGACGATGTCGCCGTTGCCGTTGATCGCGACCGTGCCGCCTTGCGCGTCGGAGAACGCAGTGATGGTGAGCGCGCCGCCCTGGAAGTCGACATCGTTGCCGAGGAGTTGCGCCTGCGTGAATGTGTAAGACGCTGCCCCGCGCTGAAGCGCAGCGCCGTTCTTGTCCTTGGTCAGGACGTCCTTCACCGGCATGGGGCTGACAAGTCCCGTCGCCGTGTTGGACGGGATGTCAATCAGCGAGATGTCACGGAAATTCGCCTTCTCGACATTCTTTAGCAGGTCTGTTCCGTCGCGGCCGGAAACGGTATCCGAAACCCACAGGCCCTGGTCGGTACGCGTATAGCGATACTCGGAGAAGGAGCCGGAGAACTGAGCGACGTCAGTGCCCGTCCCGCCGTCGATCTCGTCATCACCCTGGCCACCGGTAAGGACGTCGTTGCCGCTGCCCCCGGAAATGACGTCGTCATCCTGCCCGCCGTCGGCCATGTCGTCGCCAGTGCCACCGAGCAGGATGTCCCGGCCCCGATGGCCGCGGATGATGTCGTTGCCCGCGCCTCCATCAACGACGTCGTCACCGTTCTCACCGGAGAGCGCGTCGTTCGCTCCGCCGCCGACGATGATGTCGTCACCATCACCACCGCGGACAAATACGGAATAGAAACCGCCGCCGATCAAGACATCATTTCCTCGGCCGCCTTGCGCGATTTCCACCTCTGCTTGCGCGAGGTTGAACGTCACACCTTGATCACCTACGACCTGCGCAATATCGACACCTGCGCCGGCATGAATGTTGGCCTGCAGGTCCATCGCGTCGATAAGAAGCACATCATCGCCGGCACCGGCGCTGAACGTGTCGCTCCCTTCACTGCCGCCCAGCCAGTTGTTGTTCGCGTCGCCGATGAGCGTGTCGTCGCCACTCGAACCGTATGCGTTCTGCACACCCTTCGCCGCGACATCGACGGTCTCGCCTGTCGGCGAGTGGGACACATAGGTAGCTACTGCCGCCGCTCCGCCGCCCGCTTGCGTATTCACGACCGTCCCACTGCCGCTCGTAGTGAACGTGTGGCCATTGGGATTGGCAAGGAAGTTCGCTGCGAGGGCTTCGTGTGACTGCCCGTTGATGACGAAGCTACTCGTGGCAAGTACTTCGTTACCGTCCCTTACCAGTCCCGATTGGCCAGTGCCTGCCAGACTGATTGAGGTAATCCCCAGCTCGCCAAATGTCTTCAGCTCACCAGCGTCAGTCTTGCCGTCATGGTTGGCATCAACCCAGACGCGTAGGCTGTTCCAGCTCGTATCTGCAGAGGTAAAGACATTGTCGGAGTTCGAATCAAGGCTCTTCAGCGCAGCAAGACCGTTTGCGAAGGGTTTGCTGCCCGGATTTCCCCCGGTGCCGACCGTTCCGTTGTAGTACTCGGAGAGCGTCTCGTGGATACCATCGATGACGCCGTTTCCATTCAGATCGCGAACGACAATGCCGTCGTTGGCATCCACCCATCCGGTCTGCTCGAGGCTTCCACCATCGTGATCCGTGTCGAAGAGCACCGGGTTCGACCCGTAGTCGGTAAGCTTGACGCCGTCGCCATTCAGATCGAGGATCAGAGGATCGACGTAGACCTGCTGCGCACCGCCCTGGGAGCCGGTGTTCAGCGAGATTCCACCTGAATCAGTGCCGAACGCTGGCGGCGCTTCGAGATGATCTGCGGTGCCGGTAGCCGGACTTTCGGAGAGTGGTTTCAGGCGCCCCGGTTCGACGTCGGCGACGATTCCGGCTTTCGTCGTCTCGGCAAGATTGCCGTTTGAACTCTGGTCGACAGAACTCGCGGGCATTGTCACCGTAGCTCCAGCGGAGCTGATCAGCAAGCCGCCGTTGCCCACGGCAGAACTCTCGCCCGATGAACCGCTGCTTTGACCTTGGCCCGCAACTGGATTCGGGTTGATGGTCACCGTAATCGCGTTGCTAACGGATCCACTCGACGGAAGGCTCGGGTCGCTGATCGACAGCACCTGTCCGCCACCGGTGAATTGGATGCTTGATTTGACTCCATTCTCGGCGACCAATTGCGCCGAATAGACAATGTTCCCGTTCGTATCGGTCACGACATTTCCATTCCCGTCCGTAACCGTGCTAAGGGAGTTGCCGAATTCGTCGGAGTAGGTCGCTGGCGTCGGCGCGCTTGTGCCCGCGGGTTGGCCATTGACGGAAAAGTTGCCTGACTGAACGGCGGGATTGATGTTTGCTTTCATGTCATGCAACAAGACCCCTTCAACTATCTTCGTCACCAGCCAACCGAGAAGCGGGTTCGAACTCGCGACGGTGATCATCAACGCAATCAATCCCGACGCTAGCGAGTTGCTGACTTCAACCGTGCAACTTTGGGTGCCGGCGATATCGGGACCGAGAGATCCGATAAAACCGCCGCCAAAGAGTGGAAACCCGCCGATATTTATCAATCCTGCCGTATTGCAGGAAATGAAATTCGTGCCTCCGACCGGCGTAATGCCCTGGCTGGCGGCCTCGCTTGTAAAGCCGCTGCTTGAAATGACCGCGCCGGCACCCGGACCGTCGAACCCAACCCCATTCCAGCCGAACGTGTAAGTCAATAGCTGAGACAGCAACTCTCCCCACGAGTGGCCGGATGTGTTGACGCTAAACCCTGCATAGGTGCCGCCGGGCCCTACAAGGTTCTCGACGGCCTTGCCGAAAGTCAGCGCGTCCTTGAATTGATCCGGCGCCGCGGACCAGCCAACCTGCGCGCCAGGCCAAGCTGCGACGTCCTTGGCGTCGTTCGTTCCCGCCACGGCGACCCACAGCTGGTTGGTGGTCGTATTGACGTACACCTGCGCTTGGAAGCCGCTCGCGGTATTTGCTTGGACGCCCTCCACGGGATTCCAATTGCCTCCCGGCGGTACGTCCCCGTACCCCACGACCGCCATCGTGCTTCCCGTTTGGACGAACTCTTTTTGCTGTGCGCTGAGGTCAGGCATTTCGCGTCTCTCCCTAGAAGTTCGGCGGCGCTTGCGCTAGCGATTGGTGGGTACTGAAGTTCCCAGCCGACCATTGAAGAACTGACGGATCTGGTTGTTCATGAAATCTTCGTTCGGCTTGTTCTGGCTGGCATAGGCAGGACGAAGGCGGGCTAAGAAGGACTCCGGCAAGTCGATCTTGTGAACGGCCCGAACGTCTTTCAGCGCGAGTTGCCCCTTGCGGTAACTCTCCATGTCGCCACGGGAGAGAAAACGAATAACGGCGTCGCCGGGACTCTTTGGCGGACAGACCCCGGGGCCGACGCGACTGACAAGAGCAACTCCAGACTCGTACGCTCGATCGAAAAGGACGACGGTGGAGGGTCCATTGTTGAGCTGAGTGTTGTTTCCAAACTCGATCGAGCCGCCGGCACTCATTGGCCCTCGCGGTCTGTTCGGGTCCTGCTTGTCCACGTACCTCCGCATCCGCTTGGAATCCGTCAGATCCTGGAGAAACTCAGCCGATGAGATACCCGGCATCAGGTTGTCGCGCACAACATCGGGATAGTTCCACGGCAGTTCGATGGAGCTGTCGTAGTAGGTATCCAACTGACAATCGAGTGGTCTCCAGCAGTTCTCCTCTTTGCCTCCGTACCCGCAATTGATGTTGCCAACGCTGGTCATCCGCCATGCAACTGCGAGCGCGCCCTTAAGCCCCGGATCGATCCATTCCTTGGGCATGCGAAAACGCTCTGCGAATGCATTCGTGTAAGCCCAGATGTAGGGGTCGAGGGTGTATGGTTTGCCGTTCTTGAAGGTGTAGTAGTCCTCATATCTCGCGACCGCCGGCGCTTGCGCCACTACATCTGCCAACAGCGCCTGTAGGCCCAGGATTGCGACGATGGCGACAAACCTTGTCGGTCGGTTCATTCGCGTTACCGCCGATCGCTTGCCGACGGTCCGAGCTGCGGCCGCGCCCACACCAGCCCGCCCTTGAACGCCGGATCGTCCTTGTTCTCGCTGAAGCTCGGCATCTCCGAGACCTTGAGCGAGAGGACGCTCTTCATCATCGCCGGGTAGACATCGGGGTGGATGGTCGGATTGGGATTCATCTCGAGCAGCCAGAGCTTGCCGTCGTCGTCGAGCACGCCATCGACGGTGAAGAGGACACCCTGGCGCAGCTCCTCGGGAATCGCCTGCCGTAGCGTCTCGCCGATGTCGCGCAGCTCCTGGCCAAGCGGCGCGTCGGCGTGGATGGCCAGGACATTGCGGTTGTCCTGATGCGCCTGCTGCAAGGTCGAGGCGTAGCGGATGCTGGCGATCACGCTCTCGCCTGCGGCGAGAACGCTGTCGAGCGTCTTGCCCTGCCAGGCGAAGAGCTGGCTGAAGCCGACCTGGTACTTCATCCAGCGATCAGCCTTCGGGTCAGCCTGCCCGAGGTAGGCGACGATCAGCTCGCGGATCGAGCGCTTGCCGTCGCCGGTGAGGCGAGGCTGCGGCTGAAGCTCGAGGCAACGCGGCTCGGCGTTCCAGTACCAGGCCTTGACGATCGTGCCAGCGATGAGGCGCTCGTAGAACTCGCCGTCCCGAAGAGCTTGGACTTCTCCGCTTCCGTCCAGGGCGCGGAACGGGCCGCGCATGCCCTGACCGAACGAGCCCGATTTCGCCTTGACGATGAAGTCGGTGACGTCGCGAGCACTGCTTGTCCACCACTGTGGCGTGCGCAAGCCGCGCTCGCGGACGAATTCCTTGAAGGCGAGCTTGTCGAGGGCGATCGGCCATACTTTGTTGAAGTACGGCAGCCAGCCGCAGAAGCCGAGGACGCCCGGCCGGAAATAAGGCGTGTAGTTGAAGCCGCCGCGCTTCTCGTCCAGGTAGACGAATCGCGGCTGGAAGCGAACGTGTATGCCGCTCTTCTCGATGTCGAGCGCGAGGTTGGAAATGCCGACCGCGGCGCGAAAGCCGAGCTGCTCGCCGCAGGCCTTGACCGCGGCGACGTGATCGATGAGATCGTACATGTAGGACATCGCTACTCCTTTTCCACTGCTCGGATCTGTCCGGGGCGCTCGGCGCCGACGGTGATGACCTCATCGACCGCCAGGCCCTTGGGGATCTGGTGAGCGATGAAGATGATGGTGGCGCTGCCCTTCAGCTTGTTGACCGTCTGGGCGAAGCGCTCGGCGGTCTGCGAGTCGAGGTTGCTCGTCGCTTCGTCGAACAGCATCACCTGGGTGCGCTTCAATACCGCGCGCGCGATCGCCAGGCGCTGCTTCTGCCCGCCGGAGAGGCCGACGCCGTGCTCGCCGATCTCGGTCTGGTAGCCCTTCGGCAGCTTCTCGATGACGTCGTGGATCTCGGCGATCCGACAGGCCTGCACCACGTCGTCGAGCCCGGCGTGGGGCTGGGCGGCGATCAGGTTCTCGTAGATCGTGCCGGAGAAGAGGAAGGTCTCCTGCGGCACCATGCCGAAGTACTGGCGCAGCTCGTTCGCCGCCAGGTGTCGCAGGTCGCGGCCGTCGATGGCGATCGACCCGTCCATCGGCTGGTAGAAGCCCATCAGCAGCTTCGCCAGCGTGCTCTTGCCGCAGCCCGAAGGCCCGGTGAGGACGGTGAGCTTGCCGGGCGTGATCGCGAGACTGAAATTGCGGAACAGCCACGGCCGCTCGGGCGAGTAGCGAAAGCTCAGGTCGCGGATGCGGATTTCGGCGCGGCCGCCGGCGGCGCGGCTCGGCAGCAGCGAATGCGGCTCGGCGGGCGCGTCCATCACGTCGCCGAGGCGCTTGACGCTGATCGCCGCGTTCTGGAATTCCTGCCAGATGCTGGCGAGGCGCAGCATCGGCTGCGACATGCGGCTGGCGAACATCTGGAAGGCGACCAGCATGCCGATGGTGAAGCCGTCGTTGCGCATCACGAGCAGCGCGCCGACGCACAGGATGGCGAGCGTCATCGCCTGCTCCAGGCCGTTGGCGACGACGTTGTAGGTGTTCGATACCTGGCGGGTGCGAAAACCCGCAGCGAGATAGGTGGCGAGCAGCTCGTCGTAGCGTGCTTCGAGGCGCGGCTCCATCTGCAGCGCCTTCACCGTCTCCATGCCCGAGACGTACTCGGTGACGAAGGCCTGGTTGCGCGCGCCGAGCAGGAACTGCTGGTTAAGCCGCGCGCGCAGGAGCGGCGTCACGCCGACGCTGACCGCGGCGATGATGCTGAGCAACGCCAGCGCGATCAGCGTCAGCTGCCAGCTGTAGGCGAACATGACCGCGAGGAAGATGACCAGGAACGGCAGATCGAGCAGCAGGCTCACCGCCGCGCCGGCGATGAACTCGCGGATCGTCTCGACCGCGTGCAGCCGCGCGACCAGCGTGCCGGTAGGCCGGTTCTCGAAATACGGCATGTGCAGCCGCAGGAGATGGCGGAAGACGAGGCTGCCGAGGACGGCATCGACGCGGTTGCCGGTGTGCAGCACCATGTACTGGCGCAGCCAGCTCATGCCGGCGTTGAAGAGCATGAACATGCCGAGCGCGACGGCGACCACGACCAGCGTGCTGGTCGTCTGGTGGACCACCACCTTGTCGATGATCACCTGCGTGAAGATCGGCGTCGTCAGGCCGATGAGCTGGATGAACAGCGAAGCGAGCAACACGTCTCGCCAGACACCACGGTGGCGCAGCAGCTCGCGCGCGAACCAGCGGAAGCCGAACGCCGGCGCGCCGGTTTCGGCCTGGCCGGGCTGATTCGCCGCCTCGCAGTGCAGGGCCACCAGCGTGGCATCAAAGCGCTCGCCGAGCGCGGACAAGGGGCAGGTTCTCGGCTCCTGGCTGCCCGGCTCGAAATAGAGGATTCGGTCGCCGTCCGCCTTGGCGAGGATGACCGGAATCGGCTTGTCACCTCTCAGGAAGCTGAGCGCGGGCTGGCGCAGCCTGGAGACCGCCTTTGCCGTCAGGGCCATTTCGCCGGTCCTGAAGCCGAGGGCCTGCGCGGCCTCGAGCAGTTGCGAGCGCGTGTGCGGCTGGGGGAAGCGCTGCAGCAGGAGACGCGCGTCAAAAGGGCGGTGGTTGACATGGCAAAGGCTGCCAAGCACCCAGACAAAGCCCTCAGGCGTCAGCGCGCCGGCCGCGCGCTCGCCTGCCGTCTCCAGAACCGCTGCCAAGAAATCCCCTCCCTTGGCGTCACGATAGCGGAGCGTGCGAGGCGGTACATCGCCCAGCAGTGCTAATACGATAGTGCTATTGCTTTTATGGCGCGGGTTTGTAGCCGCGCCGTAACGCAGCGGTAATAGCTTCCGCGCGCGAGCAGGCGCCGAGCGCCTCGTACACCACGGCGACGTGATGCTTCACCGTGTTCTCGGCGATGTGCAGGCGCTTGGCGATGTCGCGGTTCGACAATCCTCTGAGGATCAGCCGCAGGACCTCGAGCTGCCGCTCGCTCAGTTCCGGATGCGAATCCGGAATATCGAGCGCTTGCGGTGGAATATAGGTTCCGCCTTCACAGACGAGGCGCAACGCCGCGACGATCGTCGGCGGACTGGAGCTCTTCGGGATGTAGCCGACCGCGCCGGCCTTGAAGGCCGCCTGGATGGACTCCGGATCGTCGCTCGCCGAAACGACGATGATCTTCGCCGCCGGGCAGCGCTCGCGCATGCGCTTCAATGCCTCGATTCCCGAATAGCCGGGCAGGCCGAGGTCGAACAGCACGAGGTCGATCTCGTTCTGGCGCGCGCAGTCGAGCCCGGCCTCCAGGGTCTCCGCGGAATGCACGATCGCGTGGTCCCCGACCGCCTTGCGCAGCATGGCGGATAGGGTTTGGTGGATGAGGGGATGATCGTCGACCAGCAGGGTTTGCATGGTGCGATGGTCAAATACTAACCACTCCCCCGGCGTGGCGCCAATTTTCTTTGGCGGAGAGTGAGGGATTCGAACCCCCGAGCCCTTGCGGACTAGCGGTTTTCAAGACCGCCGCATTCGACCGCTCTGCCAACTCTCCGGCGCCGGCTCAGTTTACTGACTAGCGGCTGCGCTTCTTGCCGCGGGTCGGTGAGCCTTTGCGGGAGATCGAGCCGTAGTTGTGGCTGTTGTCGCCCGAGGCCTTGGCGGCCTCGCGCATGCGCTGCTCGGCGAGCGTCTCGCGGCTACGAGCCGCTCCGTATTTGCGTTTCATTTCGTCGCTTCCCTTGAAAAAACCCTGTTGGGCCCGCATTTTAGCCCAAGCCGTTGAAACTTCAGGCGGGTTTGGTAGTCTATAGGCAGATACTTATAAGAACGGAGGAACCATGGAACTGAAACCAGTACGCACGGGCGAAGAGACGGTCCCGGTAGCCTACGAGGCGGCGCAGGAAGTCGCCGTCGGCGGCGGCCAGCGGGTCCTGCGCAACACCTATCTGCTGCTTGCCGCCACCCTGGTGCCGACCGCCATCGGCGCGGCCTTGGGCACGAACCTCGACCTGTCGTTCATGCGCACCAACCCGATCGTCTCGTCGATCGCCATCCTGGGCATCTTCTATCTCTGGATCTTCGCCATCGAGAAGAACCGCAACAGCGGCCTCGGCGTCGGCCTGCTGCTCGGCTTCACGCTGTTCATGGGCCTGCTGCTCGGGCCCCTGCTCAAGTTCGTGCTCGGCCTGGGCAACGGCGTGCAGCTGGTGATGATGGCCGCGGGCGGCACGGCGGCGGTGTTCTTCGCCATGGCCGGCATCGCCACGAGCTCGAAGCGCGATTTCGGCGTGATGGGAAATTTCCTCATGGTCGGCGCGATCGTGATCATGCTCGCCGTGGTCGCCAACATCTTCTTCGCCAGCCCGCTGCTGCACCTGGTGCTGCTGGGCGCGTTCATCCTGTTCAGCTCGCTGGTGATCCTGTGGCAGGTGAACCAGATCGTGCGCGGCGGCGAGACCAACTACGTCTCGGCGACGCTCTCGCTCTACGTCGCGGCCTACAACATCTTCTCGAGCCTGCTGCAGCTGCTCGGCATCTTCGGCGGCGAGCGCGACTGAACCTTACTTAGGCTCTTCCTTCTTCGGGGCGGACTTCTTGTCCGCCTTTTTCTTTTCCGCCTTCTTCTTCTCGGCCTTCTTCTCGGCGGCTTTCTTCTCCACCGGGCCGGCGACGCTGACGGCGACTTCGCGCGCGCCTTCGCAGGGCGACTTGCCGGCGCCCTTGGCCGCGACCTTGTAGTTGCCGCCCTTGCGATAGGTGTACTTCAGGGTACGGGTCGTGGCCAGGCCGAAGTCGAGGGTGCGGCCCTGACCGTCGCCGAAGTCGACCCGCACGTCGCAGTTGCCGCCGGATTTCGTCACGACGATCGCGATTTCAACCTCGGGAGACTTGCTGTTCGCCTTGACGCTGAGGTTGTCGATTTTGGGCGCGGCGAAAACCGGCGATGCGAGCAGGAATAAAACCAGGGCGCGGATCATCGTTCGAATAGTGTAATGCTCTCGACGTGCGCGGTGTGCGGGAACATGTTGGCGACCCCCGCCGCCGCGAGGCGAAATCCCTGCGTGTGAACCAGTACTTCCGCATCGCGCGCCAGGGTTGCGGGGTCGCACGAGACATAGACGATCCGCCGCGGCCATTCGCGCGGCAGCGCCTTGACGATCTCGATCGCGCCTTCGCGCGGCGGATCGAGCAGCAATTTATCGAAGCGTCCGAAGGGCGCCAGTCCCTGCTTGAAAAGATCGGCGACCTCGAATTGCGCGACCACGCCATTGGCGAGCGCGTTGGCGCGCGCGCGCTCGATGAGCTCGCGGCTGCCCTCCAGCCCGATCACCTCGGCGCCGCGCGTCGCCAGCGGCAGGCTGAAGTTTCCCAGGCCGCAGAAGAGATCGCCGATGCGCTCGCCGGGATGCGGGTCGAGGAGCTGCACTGCCTTGGACACCAGGATGCGATTCACCGCCGGATTGATCTGCGTGAATTCGGTCGGCCGGAAGTGCAGCTTCAGGCCGAATTCCGGCAGGCTGTAATAGAGGTCGCTCTCCTTCGGCTCGAAGGGATACGCGGACTCGGGGCCGCCGGGCTGCAGCCAGACGAGCACCTGGTGCTGCTTGGCAAATTTCCTTAACTCGTCATGATCGGTTTCCTGCAATGGCAGTAAATGCCGGAAAACCAGCGCAACCTCGTCGTCGCCGACCGCGACCTCGATCTGCGGCACCCTTTCGCGCACGGAGAGGCTTTCAACGAGTGCCCTAAGGTGAGGCAAAAGGCTGGAGACTCTGTCCGGCAGCACCGGGCATTCGCGCATGTCGGCGATGTAGGTCGAGCGCCGCTCGCGGAAGCCCACCAGTACGCCGCCCTTCTTCTCGACCCGCCGCACCGAAAGGCGCGCGCGGTGCCGGTAGCCCCACTCCTCGCCGTAGACGATGGGCAGTAGCGTCTCGGGCTTCACCTTGCCGATGCGCTCGAGGCAATCCTCCAGCCAGCGCTGCTTCGCCGCCATCTGCGTGCGCTCGTCGGCATGCTGCGTGGCGCAGCCGCCGCAGACGCCGAAGTGCGCGCAGCGCGGCTCGCGCCGGCCGGGGCTGTGATTGGCGATCGAGGTGGCCGCGGCGACGTCGAACTTGCGGCCCTGCTTGAAGATCCGCACCTCGGCGTCCTCGCCCGGCAGCGCGCCCTCGACGAACACCACCTTGCCCTCCGCGTTGCGCGCGACGCCGCGGCCCTCGTTGTCGAGGGCGTCGATGTGGAGCTTCAGGCTTTCCAGAGCGAGAGAAACTTCTGCCAGTGCGGCTCGGAGCGCTTCTCGAGCAGGTTGCGCAGCAGGGCGCATTCCTCGGCGTAGCGCTGGGGAGTGTGGACGCAGCGCATCATCTGGAAGCGCAGGTAGAGGAGGTACGTGTTGGCGACGTCGGCTTCGCAATAGTCGCGCAGCTCGCGCAGCTCGCCCCTCTGGAACGCCGGCCAGACTTCGCTGCCGCCCATGCCGACCTTCCCAGGGAAGCCGGAAAGCCGCGCCAGGTCGTCGAGCGGCGAGCCGCGGAAACCATACATGGCGAGCACGTCCATGAGGTCGAGGTGCCGGTCGTGGAAGCGGCTGATGTAGTTGCTGTAGCGGAAGTCCTTGTTGTCCGCGCCGGTATCCCAGAAGCAGGCGGCGGCGACGCCGTGAATCAGGCCGCGCGCCACCAGCACCGGCAGGTCGAAGCCGCGGCCGTTCCAGGAGACGATCTGCGGCACGTACTTGTTGATGCCCTCGAAGAAGCGCTGGATCGTTTCCTTCTCGCCGACGTCGGGCTCGCCAACCGAGAAGACGCGCAAGCCTTCGTCGTCGCGCAGCACGCACGAGATGACCACCACGCGCTGCAGGTGCGGCTGCAGGAAATCGTTGCCGGAAGCCACACGCCGCTTCTGGAAGGCCACCTCGGCCACCTCTGCGTCGGGCAGATCGTCCGGCAGCTCGAACAGCTTGCGGATGCCGGCGACATCAGGAACCGTCTCGATGTCGAAGGCGAGGACCGGGGTCATCAGTCCGGGAATACGCCGGTCGTCAGGTATCGGTCGCCGCGGTCGCAGACGATCGTCACGATCACGGCGTTCTTGAGGTCCTTGGCGATGCGCAGCGCGACGTGCATCGCGCCGCCGGACGAAATACCGCCGAAGATTCCTTCTTCCCTCGCCATGCGCCGCGTCATCTCCTCCGCTTCGCCCTGGCTCACGTACTCGATGCGGTCGACGCGCGCCTTGTCGTAGATCTTCGGCAGGTAGGCCTCGGGCCACTTGCGGATGCCGGGGATCTGCGAGCCCTCCTGCGGCTGGCAACCGACGATCTCGATCTTCGCGTTCTTCTCCTTGAAGAAGCGCGAGCAGCCCATGATCGTGCCGGTGGTGCCCATGCTCGAGACGAAGTGGGTGATCTTGCCTTCGGTGTCGCGCCAGATCTCCGGCCCGGTGGTCTCGTAGTGGATGCGCGGGTTGTCGGGGTTGGCGAACTGGTCGAGCATCGTGCCCTTGCCCTCTTTCACCATCTTCTCCGCCAGGTCGCGAGCGCCTTCCATGCCGCCCTTCTGCGGCGTGAGGACGATCTCGGCGCCGAAGGCGCGCATCGTCTGGCGGCGCTCGACCGACAGGTGCTCGGGCATGATCAGGATCATCCTGTAGCCGCGGATCGCCGCCGCCATGGCGAGGGCGATGCCGGTGTTGCCCGAGGTCGGTTCGATCAGCACGTCGCCCGGCTTGATGTCGCCGCGCTTCTCGGCGTGGCGGATCATCGAGATCGCCGGCCGGTCCTTGACCGAGCCCGCCGGGTTGTCGCCTTCCAGCTTGGCCAGGATGACATTCCTGTTCTTCTGCGATTCCGCGTCCAGGCGTTGCAGCCGGACGAGCGGCGTGTCGCCGATGAAGTCTTCGATGGTGCGTTTCACTTGGCTTGCAGCTCCTTCACGTACGCAGCTACGCCCTGCTCGACGTTCATGAACTCCCCCGGATAGCCGGCGGCGCGCAGGCGCGCCATGTCGGCTTCCGTGAAGCTCTGGTACTTGCCTTTCAGCGCCTCGGGGAACGGCACGTACTCGATCAGCCCCTTGGCGACGATCTCGTGCAGCGTCAGGCTCGTCCGGTTCACCGCGTTGATGACCGCGACGGCCAGGCGGTTGAAGCTCTGCGCGCGGCCGGTGCCGCAGTTGAAGATGCCCGAGACGTCGCGGCGCTCGAGCAGCCAGAGATTCACGGCGACGACATCGTCGACGTAGATGAAGTCGCGGCGCTGCTCGCCCTCCGTATAGCCGCCCGAGCCGACGAACAGCTTGACCCGGCCCTCGGTATGCAGCTGCTGGTGGGCATGCAGGGCGACCGAGGCCATGCGGCCCTTGTGGGTCTCGTTCGGGCCGTAGACGTTGAAATAGCGCAGGCCGGCGACCTGCGAGCTTGCCTCTGCCAGCCTTTCGCGCACGACCTGGTCGAAGAGGAACTTCGAGTAGCCGTAGACGTTGAGCGGCTTCTCGCAGCGCCGCTCCTCGCGGAAGTCCGGGCCGGCGCCGTAGACCGAGGCGGAAGAGGCGTAGAGGAACGGCACTTCCTCGTCCTGGCACCAGTCGAGCAGCGTGCGCGAGTAGGCGTAGTTGTTCTCCATCATGAAGCGGCCGTCGCTCTCCATGGTGTCGGAGCACGCGCCCTGGTGGAAGATCGCCTCGACGCTTCCTTCCAGGTTTTCCAAAGTGGAAAAAAAGTGGGCCTGGTCGACGTAGTCGGCGATGTCGCAGGCAGCGAGGTTGGTGAACTTGCTGCTTTGCGCGAGATTGTCGACGGCGATGATTTCCCGGATGCCGCGGCGGTTGAGCCCGGCGACCAGCCGCGAGCCGATGAACCCGGCGGCGCCGGTGACGACGTAGTAGCTCATCGGCCGCTCATTTTCCGAAAATCTCCTGCAGCGTCACCTCGGCGGTGCCGAACTTGGTCACCTTGATGCCGCCGGCGCGGTTGGCGGCGCGCACGGCAGCCTCCATCGTCTGCCGCGCGGCGAGCATCACCGCCAGGGTCGCGATGACGGTGTCGCCGGCGCCGGTGACGTCCGAGACTTCATGCTTTTCGGCCTTCACGTGCAGATTTTTCTTGCCGCGAAACAGGTTCATGCCATCTTCGCCGCGAGTGAGCAGCAGCGCGTCGAGCTTGAGCTTCTCGCGCAGCGCGTTGGCGCGGGCGGCGAGATCCTTCTCGTTCTGCCACGTCCCCACCACCTGGCGCAGCTCCCCCAGGTTCGGCGTCAGCATGGTCGCGCCCTTGTAGCGCACGTAGTCGTCGCCCTTGGGGTCGACCAGCACGATCTTCCCGGCCTTGCGCGCCTCGCGGATCATGACGCCGATGTGCTCGAGCCCGCCCTTGCCGTAGTCGGAGAGCAGCAGAACGTCGCAGTCCTTGAGCGCGGCGCGGAAATCGGCCAGCTTGGAGGCCAGCACTTCCGTCGACGGCGGCTTCTCCATGTCGATGCGCAAGAGCTGCTGGCGGCGGGCGATGATGCGCAGCTTCTGCGTGGTATGGACGCGCGCGTCGCGATGCAGGCTGGCGGCGACGCGCTTCGCCTTCAGCAGTTTCTCCAGGCGCCTGCCGGCATCGTCGCGGCCGACGACCGAGAGCAGGCGCGTGCGTGCGCCTAGCGCGGCACAGTTCGCCGCGACGTTGGCCGCGCCGCCCAACCGGAACTCTTCCTCGCGGAAGAGCAGC
The DNA here is from genome assembly GCA_034668045.1 of Betaproteobacteria bacterium. GTDB lineage: Bacteria > Pseudomonadota > Gammaproteobacteria > Burkholderiales > SG8-39 > SCGC-AG-212-J23. Next base: position 19,364 of record JAXDQC010000159.1, read on the forward strand.
ACCGGCACCGGCGCCTCGGGCGAGATACGCGAGGCGTCGCCGTACCAGTAGCGGTCGAGCATTACGTCGCCGACCACCAGCACGCGCGCCTTCGATGTGTCGGGGGCTTTCAGGTCCGCCTTCCGATCGGGTAGTAGGCGATTCCCTGCGCCTTGAGAGCGGCGGGATCGTAGAGGTTGCGGCCGTCGAAGATCGCCGGCGACTTGAGCTTCGCCTTGATCGCGGCGAAGTCGGGGCTGCGGAATTCCTGCCACTCGGTGACGATGGCGAGCGCGTCGGCGCCTTCCAGCGCCGCGTCCGCGGTGTCGACGATCACGACTTGTTTCTGGCCTGACAACAGTTTTCTGGCTTCATGGCGAGCGGCCGGGTCGTAGGCCCTTACCGAGGCGCCCTCGCGCACCAGGTCGCCGATCAACGCGACGCTGGGCGCTTCGCGCATGTCATCGGTGTTGGCCTTGAAGGCGAGGCCCCACAGCGCAATCGCCTTTCCCCGCAGGTTGCCGCCGAAGTGCTTCTTGATCTTTTCCGCCAGCACGTGCTTCTGCGCCTCGTTCACTTCCTCGACGGCGTGCATCAGCCGCAGCGGCTTGCCCGCCTCCTGCGCGCTTCTCTGCAGCGCCTTCACGTCTTTCGGGAAACACGAGCCGCCGAAGCCCGCGCCGGCATAGAGGAACTGGTAGCCGATGCGCGGATCGGAGCCGATGCCGCGGCGCACCTCCTCGATGTCGGCGCCGATCACCTCGGCGAGGTTGGCGAGCTCGTTCATGAATGAGATGCGCGCCGCCAGCATCGAGTTCGCCGCGTACTTGGTGAGCTCCGCCGAGCGCACGCCCATGATGATGATGCGCTCGCGGTTGCGCTGGAACGGCGCGTAGAGCTGGCGCAGCAGGCCGATCGCACGCACATCGTCGGAGCCGACGATGATCCGGTCGGGCCGCATGAAGTCCTCGACCGCGGCGCCCTCCTTGAGGAACTCGGGGTTCGAGACGACGGTGAAATCGCTGCCGCGACCGCGCTTCTTCTGCTCTTCGATGATCGCCTGCTTGACTCTGTCGGCGGTGCCCACTGGCACCGTCGACTTGGTGACGACCACCTTGTAGCCGTCCATATGGCGGCCCACCGAGCGGGCCGCGGAGATGACGTGCTGCATGTCGGCCGAGCCGTCCTCCGAGGGCGGCGTGCCGACGGCGATGATCTGGATCTCGCCGTGCGCGACGCTCGCCGCGACATCGGTGGAGAACTGCAGCCGCCCGGCCTGCTCGTTGCGCCTGACGATCGCGTCCAGCCCCGGCTCGAAGATCGGAATCTCGCCGGCGTTCAGGCGCGCGATCTTCTTCTCGTCGAGATCGAGGCAAAACACCGTATTGCCGGCGTCGGCGAGGCAGGCACCCGTCACCAGTCCTACATAGCCGGTTCCAATGACCGTCACTTTCATGGCGTCAGCTCAAACTCTTCCGTCCGTCTTGGAGGATAGGTTTCCCAGCCGCCGCAGGCCGGGCAGCGCCAATAGAACTGCCGCGCCTTGAAGCCGCAGCTCTCGCAGCGGTAGCGGGCGAGGCGGCGGGTGTGGCCGTGCACGAGGCTGCGCACCAGCTCGAGGTCGCGGCGCTGCCCCGGCGCGCCGGCGCTGACGATCTGCGCTTCCAGCAGGCGGTCGAGGCCGAGCAGGGTCGGGTTGCGCCGCAGCTCGTCGCGCACCAGCCGGTAGGCTTCGTCGGCGCCCTTCGCTTCCAGGATGAGCTGGAACACCGTGTCGAGCAGGTCGAGCGACGGGTAGCGCTCGAGATAGCCGGCCAGCAGCCGCACCCCTTCCTCGGCGCGGTCGGCGTCGCGATGCGTCTCGGCGAGGCGCTGCGCCGCGAGCGCGAGATAGGCCGGATCCTGGGACTCGATGCGCTTCCACTGCTCGATGGCCTTCTCCAGGTTGCCGCCCTCCCTCTCCAGGTCGCCCAGCTGCAGGCTGGCGCGCACGCACTTGCGGTTCTCGTCCAGCGCCGTCTCGAGATGGCCGCGCGCCACATCGGGCTGCGCCGCCACCGCGGCCGCCGCCAGCTCGCAATGGTACTGCGCCATCTGCCGCGGCCCGGCGCCGTCCGGGCCGATCTCCTGCGCCATCGCGAGCGCGCGCGACCAGTCTTTTTCCAGCTCGTAGATTTCAAGCAGATGACGACGCGCCGCCCCGGCGTGGCGCGTCGGCTGCAGCTTCTTGAAGGCTTCCTCGGCGCGGTCGAGGATCCCCGCCTTCAGGTAGTCCTGGCCGAGCTCGAGCAGCGCCGTCACCTTCTGCTCGTCGGCAAGACCGACGCGCTCGAGCAGGTTCTGGTGCATGCGGATGGCGCGGTCATACTCGCCGCGGCGCCGGAACAGGCTCCCCAGCGCGAAGTGCAGCTCGATCGTCTCGGGATCGACCTTCACCACCTCGATGAAGGCCTCGATCGCCTTGTCGGGCTGCTCGTTGAGCAGGAAGTTGAGGCCCTTGAAGTAGGAGCGCGGCAGCGCGCGCGATTCCTGCAGCAGGTGGCGGATGTCGATGCGCGCCGCCATCCAGCCGAAGCCGAAGAACAGCGGCAGCAGCCCGAGCAGCCACCAGTAGTCGAATTCCACGGCTAGAGTCCCGCCACCGGCGGCGGCGCCGGCGCGTCAGCCTGCTTCTTCAGCCGCGCGATCTCGCGCCGCTGGCGCATCAGCGTGCCGATCAGCGCCAGCATGCCGAACAGCGCGCCGGCGGCGAAGAAGCCGAACAGCACCAGCACCAGGGGCGCCTGCAGCGCCAGGTCGAAGTAGAAACGCAGCGTGACCAGGTCGGCGTTCTTGGCGGCGAAGGCCGCCAGCAGGACGAACACCACCAGGCGGACCGCCCAGGTGAAAATTTTCACCTGAGGTCACCGCGCCGGCTGGGAAGCGCGCTCCTGCGGGGCGGCCGCGGCGTCCGCATTCGCCGCGTCGACGCGCTCGCGCAGCTCCTTGCCGGCCTTGAAGTGCGGCACGTACTTCTCGGGCACCTGCACCTTTTCGCCCGACTTGGGGTTGCGGCCGGTGCGCGGCGGGCGGTAGTTCAGGCCGAAGCTGCCGAAGCCGCGGATCTCGATGCGGTTGCCGGCCAGCAGCGCCTGCGTCATCGCGTCGAGGACCATCTTCACCGCGTACTCGGCGTCCTTGGCGACCAGCTGCGAATAGCGCTGGGCGAGGCGCGCGATCAGTTCCGACTTGGTCATTCCACCCATCCCCGTCCCTCGTTTTTTTCCGTCTGCCGCCGCGCTATTGCTGCGGAGTCGAGCCGCCCTTGTCGCCGCCCTTGTCGCCCTTGTCCAGCTTCGCGCGCAGCAGAGCGCCGAGGTTGGTCGCGCCGGCGCTGGCCGCCGCGTTCTCGGTGCGCAGCTGCTTCATCGCATCGGTCTCCTCGGACAGATCCTTCGCCTTCACCGACAGGTTGATCGAGCGGTTCTTGCGATCGACGTTGATGATCATCGCATTCACCTTGTCGCCTTCCTTCAGGTGCGTGCGCAGATCCTCGATGCGGTCGCGCGAGAACTCGGAAGCGCGCAGGTAGCCCTCGGCACCGCCGATATCCACCACCGCGCCCTTGGCGTCGACCGACTTCACCAAACCCTCGACGACGCTGTTCTTCTCGTGGCTGGCGACGAAGTTGGTGAACGGGTCGCCCTCGAGCTGCTTGATGCCGAGCGAGATGCGCTCGCGCTCGACGTCGATGGAGAGCACCACCGCCTCGACTTCCTCGCTCTTCTTGAAGTTCTTGACCGCCTCCTCGCCCGTTGCCGACCAGGAGAGGTCGGAGAGGTGCACCAGGCCGTCGATGCCGCCGGGCAGGCCGACGAAGACGCCGAAGTCGGTGATCGACTTGATCTGGCCTTTGACCTTGTCGCCCTTCTTGTACTCGCGGGCGAAATCTTCCCACGGGTTCGGCATGCACTGCTTCATGCCGAGGGAGATGCGGCGGCGCTCTTCGTCGATCTCGAGGATCA
>JAXDQC010000160.1:0-45793 GCA_034668045.1 Betaproteobacteria bacterium
CTTCGAGAACATCACCACCGCCTATCCGCCCGAGAAGGCGGGAAGGCTGAAGGCGCTCGCCGTCACGTCGACGAAGCGATCGTTCGTCGCGCCCGAAGTGCCGACACTCGCCGAGGCCGGCCTCGCCGGTTACGACATCAGCTCCTGGCAGGCGATGTACGCCCCTGCCGGCACGCCGAAGGACATCGTCGCCCGCCTGCACGCCGAGACGGCGAAGATCCTGCGCATGCCGGAAAACGTGAAGAAGCTGAACGACGTGGGCCTCGAGCCGGGCGGCATGCGCCCGGAGGAGCTCACCGCCCTGATGCGCGACGAGATCCCGCGGCTAGGGAAAGTGGTGAAGCAGTCCGGCGCGCAGGTCGACTAGGCGCTCTTCGCCGGGCGCGCGCGGTCGAGGACGCTCATCGCGGTGGCGACGAAGCCCGCCACATCGCTAGTGGTCGACGGGATGATGAGCGTGTTTGAGGTTTTCGCCAGCCCGGCGAAAGCCTCGACGTACTGCGTCGCCACCTTGAGGTTGGCCGCATCCATACCGCCCTTGTCGGCGATCGCCTCGGCAACCGCGCGCACTCCGGCCGCGTTCGCCTCGGCGATGACTCGGATCGCCGTCGCCTCGCCCTGCGCCCGATTGATCGCCCCCTGCTTCTCGCCCTCGGACTCGAGGATCGCGGCCTGCCGCTTGCCGTCGGCGATGTTGATCTGCTGCTGCCGCTCGCCCTCGGATTTGGCGATCAGCGCGCGCTTTTCGCGCTCGGCGGTGATCTGCGCCTGCATCGCGCGCAGGATCGACTCCGGCGGCGTGATGCTCTTGATCTCGTAGCGCAGCACCTTGATACCCCAGTTGCGCCCCGCCTCGTCGAGTGCCGCGACGATGAGGCGGTTGATGTCCTCGCGCGACTCGAAGCTCTTGTCGAGCTCCATCTTGCCGATCACGCTGCGCAGCGTAGTCTGCGCGAGCTGGGTGATGGCGGCGATGTAGTTCGACGAGCCGTAGGAGGCCAGGCGCGGGTCGGTCACCTGGTAGTAGAGGACGCCGTCTACCGCGAGCTGGGTGTTGTCCTTGGTGATGCACACCTGCTCCGGAATGTCGAGCGGCACTTCCTTCAGCGAGTGGACATAGGCGACGCGATCGAGGAACGGGATGATCAGGTTGAGGCCGGGCTCGAGCGTCATGTGATAGCGGCCGAAGCGCTCGACCACCCACGCGCTCTGCTGCGGCACGATGCGCACGCCCTCGATGACGAAAGCGACGATCACGCCGAGAAGCAGGATCCAGAACCAGTACCCGGCGAGGCCCGGGATCTGCGTGGCGATGACGGCGGCCGCTATGGCGGCAGCGAGCTTCCAGAACATGGTCGATCCTCCCTGTGCATGAGATGCGCTCGCCATGTTGGCCGGCGCGCTAGGCGGGACGGCTCTTGGCGACTTTGAGCGTATTGCCATCGGTAGCGAGTACGTAGACGGTGGCGCCGGGCTCGAGCGGGTCGGCGCCCTCGACGCGCGCATCCCAGCTCGCGCCGCGATAGCGCACCCGCGCGAGGCGCGCGCCGGCATCGGTCCAATTCTCGAAGTTCGCCGGCATGCCGGCGTCGATCGACGGCATCTGCTGCGACCGGTTGTTCGCCCGGTAGGCGTGAACGCCGTAGCAACCGGCGGCGGCGACGACGAAAGCGACGATGACCTGCACGGCAAAGGGCTGGCCCATGGCCGCGACGCCGGCGCCGCCGAACGCTGCGACCCCGAGCATCAGCAGGTAGAACGTTCCGGTGAGGAGCTCGGCGATGACGAGCGCCAGGCCGAGCACCCCCCATGCCAGCCAAGGTTCCATAACTTGCCTAATGTGGCACGCAGGCAGTCAAATCGCAACCTGCCATGACCCTCGCAGAAGAGTTGATCGAGTTGCACAAAGCGCCGCGCGAAGTAGCGCCCTTCAGCGAGCGCTATCGCGGCCTGACACCGGTCGCCGGCTATGCCGCGGCGCTCCGCCTGCACGCGCACCGAATGGCGCAGGGCTGGAAGCCCATCGGGCGCAAGATCGGCTTCACCAATCGCACGCTCTGGGACCGCTATGGCGTGCACGAGCCGCTGTGGGGCATGGTCTACGACCGCACCCTCATCCGGGCGCCGGGCAACCAAGCGAGCGTCGACCTCGAGGGCCTGGTTCAGCCTCGCATCGAGCCCGAAATCGCCTTCCTGCTGAAGAAGGCGCCGGCGCCGGGAGAAGATCTCGTCGCTTGCATCGAGTGGATGGCGCACTCGGTGGAGATCGTGCGATGCCACCACCCCGCCTGGAAGGTGACGATCGCCGACTGCACGGCGGACAACGGCCTGCACGGCAGGCTGATCGTCGGTCCGCCGCAGCCGCTCGCACCGGCCGAGAAACTGCCGCTGGTCGAGGCGCGGCTCTTCAATGGTGAGCGCCTCGTCGACCAGGGCATCGGCGCCAACGTGCTCGGCAGCCCGCTCCTTTCGCTCGCCCATCTGGTCAAGCTGCTCGAGGAGCAGCCCGACGCGCCGCCGCTGCGCGCCGGCGAAATCATCACCACGGGCGTGCTGACCGACGCGCATCCGGTTGCTGCCGGTGAAACGTGGCGCACCGAGGTCACCGGTTTCAAAGGGCTCGAGGTCACGTTCTCATGAGGCCGCTCGAGGGAATCACGGTGGTGGCGCTGGAGCAGGTCATCGCCGGGCCTTTCGCCACGCGCCAGCTCGCCGAGCTCGGCGCGCGCGTCATCAAGGTCGAGCGTCCCGTCGGTGGAGATTCGGCCCGCGCCTACGACACCACGGTCAAGGGACTCTCGTCGCATTTCGTCTGGGTCAACCGCTCGAAGGAAAGCCTGACCCTCGACGTCAAGCAGCCGCAGGCGAAGGCAATCCTCGCGCGCCTGATCGAGAAGGCCGACGTGTTTCTCCACAACCTCGCGCCCGGGGCGGTGGAGCGCCTCGGCCTCGGCTCGCAGGAGCTGCGGACGAAGCAGCCGCGCCTCATCTGGTGCGGCATTTCCGGCTACGGACCGACCGGCCCCTACGCGTCGAAGAAGGCCTACGATCTGCTCGTGCAGTGCGAGGCCGGCCTGCTCTCCGTCACCGGCAGCGCCGACTCCCCCGCGAAAGCCGGCATCCCCGCAGCCGACATCGCCGCCGGCATGTACGCCTTTTCCTCGATCCTCGCCGCGCTGGTGCGCCGCGGCCGCAATGGCGAAGGCGCCACCATCGACGTGACGATGCTCGAGGCGCTGGGCGAATGGATGGGCTTCCCGGCGCTCTTTGCAGCGTACGGGGGCACGCCTCCGCCCCGCTCGGGCGCCCACCACGCGACGATCGTGCCCTACGGGCCCTTCAAGACCGGCGACGGCGAGACCGTCTTCCTCAGCGTGCAAAACGAGCGCGAGTTCGCCGCTTTCTGCGATCGGGTGCTGGAGAAAAGCGCGCTCCGGAGCGACGCCCGCTTTTCAACCAGCCCGGCGAGGTTCCGTAACCGCGAGGCGATGCACGCGGAAATCGACAAAGTCTTCGCGACGTTGAAAACCGGGGAAATCATCGAACGGCTGGAGGCCGCCGATATCGCCAACGCCCGGCTGAACGACATGGGCCAGTTCTGGCGTCATCCGCAGCTGCAGGCACGCGGCCGGTGGGCGAAGGTCGGCTCGCCGGCGGGCGAGCTCGACCTCCTGAAGCCGCCGTTCAACATTTCGGGATTCGAGCCTCGCCTGGATCCGGTGCCGGCGCTGGGCGAGCACACGCCCGCCATCCTCGCGGAGCTTGGTTACCCGGAACCGGAAATCGCAGCGCTCAGGAGCGCAGGCGTGGTCTAGCGCGCGCCGCAGCACTCGCTGCCGTGGACGCGCGTGTTCCATTCGCGGTAGCCGTCGACCCAGCCGCGCATGTAGTCCGCCTCCGGGGCTTGTACCCAGGCGCGGCACTGATATTCGTAGAGATAGAACTGCGGCCGCAGGCCATAGGGGTCCGCGTCGCGGTAGCCGACCTGGTACCAGTCGGCGCCGCGGCATTCGCTCTCGGTCATCGCCGCGCAGCCCGCCAGCAGCAGGCAGAGAACGACCAGCGCGCTACTCCTCGCCGCCATGCGCCTTGCGGTTGTCGAACTCCCAGACGCCTTCCTGCCAGCCTTTGGCATAGGCAAGGACGTCCAGCTTGGCGCCGTGCCTGCCGCATTGCTGGTCGTACGCCACGTCCATTCGCTGCATGCCGACCAGGCCGTCGCGGAAGCCGATGTCGTACCAGTTCGCGTCGCGGCATTCCGACGCGTCCATGCTGACGCAGCCCGTCAATGTCAGGGTGATGAAAGCGAGGGCGGAAAGGAGTCTCATATCGCAGCAAACAGGTCAGGCCCGTTGCTATTCCGAACCGGCCATCCCGGCGCGTGAGTGACTACTTGCGCCCGGTTTCGATGCCCGCGGCGCGGGCAAGGTCTCGATGCACACGCGTGACGCGCTCCACTTCGCCCTTGGCGGGGAAGCGCTCGTAGAAGCCTTCCTCGCGGAACTGGCGCGCCATCTCGCCCCAGGGGCCGAGGCGTTGCTCCCAGCGCGCGACGCGGCCGGCTTCCGGCTCGGCGTCGTCGCGGGCGAGGTCCGCGCACACGCGCACCATGGCCTTGATGGTCACCGGCTTGGTGACCATGTAGGTGTCCTTGCCCCAGACCGAGTCGCCGAACACGCTACGCGCCGCCTTGAAGAAATCGCGGATGACAGCGTAATAGCGCGGCACCTCCTTCGAGCTGCCGCCGGCGAGCTGGATCGAGCGCCAGCGGCCGCGCACCCAGCGGTGCAGCTCGTTGAAGAGCTCGGCCTGCAGCACCCACTTGTCGCGCTGGCTGCGGCCGCCGAGGCGGTTGATGCGGTAGCGCAGCGGGCTGTCGCCTTCGCCGTAGAGCTTCTCGACCAGGCGTGCCGCGAACTTGCGGTCGGGGGCGGCGAACGAGACGTGCTCGTAGAGGTCGACCAGGTGGCTCTTGTTGATGCGCGTCGGCGTCGAGTTGATGATGACGAACATCTCGGTGGCGAAATCCTCGCTGCGCCCGTCGAAGATGATGCACGGCACGTTGATGGTGTTCGCGTCGTCGGGGCGCTCGTTCAGGTAGAAGCGCAGCGCCGCCAGGCGGTGCTGGCCGTCGATGATCAGGTACCTGGCGGGCTCATTCAGCGAGCCCGTGCCGCCTTCGCTGTCGCCGCGGAAGGTGAGGCGCTCCGAGGTGAAGAGCAGGACCGTGCCGGGGATCGGCGGCTGCGAAATCGCGGTCTCGTAGAAGTTCTTCAGCTGGCGCACCTTCGAGCGCGACAGGGCGCGCTGGAAGGCGTGGTCGTTGCGCTCGATCTTGGCGATGAACTGCGCGATATCGTCGTCCTCGGCGATGCGCGTAGGCGCGATTTCTTCGCCGTCGCCATAGAAGCGGCTGATGAAGCGAACCTTCGCCAGCAGGTCCTTGGCGCGATAGCTGACGAAGTAAAAGACGCCGTCCTTTTGCCGGATCTGCGTCGCTTGCATGGACGCTCCTTGTAAGCCCCGACCCCCCACCTGGGCAGGGCCTTGCGCGCGAATACTAAAGGAAAATCGCGGCCTTAGCAGGAGGAAAGCAGGAGCGCCTGCAGGACCTCGCCGGTGCGCCGGTCCTGCACGAAACCGACCACGCCCGAGCGCTCGGGCACGCCTTTCGGCAGCAAGGTTAGCGCGCGACGCTCCGAAACCGTCCCGCCGGGACCGAACGCGAACGGGCCCTGCCACTCCAGCACGACGTGATCGTGCGTGAGCGTACGGCCGCTGTTCTCCCCTGCGGTAATCCGGCTGCTGAGGCGGTTCTCGTAGACCGCGAGATAGAGCGCCGCATGGCCCGACTGGGCCGGATCGGCGAGCTCGGCGCGCGCTTGCGCATCGAGCGCGGCGCTGGTCCGGCCGAGGATTTCGAGGGCGATGCGGGCTTTCGCCGGGCGCGCGTTGATCGCCGCCACCGTCGCGTCGAAGACCCCCGAGCCCCAGCGGGGGAAATCCCGGCCCTGCAGCACGACCTGCGGCGTATAGACGAGCGCCATGCGCTGGAGTTGGCTCAGCTTGCGCTGGCGCTGCGAGAACTCGCGTTTCGCGTAGGGGTCCTTCCAGCCGATGTAGTCCCAGTAGTCGACGTGCAGCGCGAGCGGCACCACCCGCTCGGCGCCATAGCCGCGGCCGGCGAGGCCGGAGAGCCACCGGTCGGCCGGCGGGCACGAATTGCAGCCTTCCGAGGTGTAGAGCTCGACCAGGGCGACGGTCTTCTCGCCGGACCGGGCTTTGCAGCCGGCCGCGGCGGCAAGGCCGGGAAGAGCGAGGAACGCGAGGGCGAGAGCGAACCGCATGGTCGTTGGTCGAAATCCGGGGCTCCAGCTTACGGATAATCGGCCGGGTGTTCTTCTTCGCTTCCCTGGCGTGGAATTTCGGCCTCGGCATGACCTGGCTGGCGGTCCCCCTCTACGCCTACTCCCAGGGGCTGTCGAACGCCGAGATCGGCGCGCTGTTCGCCGCCCCGGTCATCGCCCAGGCGCCGCTCAACCTCGTCGGCGGCGCCTATACCGACCGCATCGGCGGCCGCCGCATCATGCTCGGCTCGTGCTGGGCGACCGTGGCCGGCGGCCTCTGGTTCGTCTTCGCGCAGGGCTTCTGGATGCTGCTCCTGGGCCAGCTGGTGCTGATCCTTTCCCGCGCCGCCTTCTGGCCGGCCACCTGGGCAATGGCGAGCGAGATGTCCGGGACGCGCGGCGTGCAGCTCGGGCGCCTCAACGCCGTCACCAACACCGGCCAGATCCTGGGCACCGCGCTCTCCGGCTTTTCCCTCGCCGCGCTGGGCTTCAAGGCGACGTTTGCGGCGCTCGCGGTCGTCGGCCTGATCTCGTTTTTCGCCGGCCTGGCGACGCACCCGGGGCCGGCGCGCGAGCGACGCACCACGGGCGTCCTCGCCGCGTACTGGCCGCTCCTGCGGCACCGGATCATCCAGTACTCGGTCCTGTGCGCCTACCTCTCGGCGCTGCCCTTTTCACTCTCGATCTCGTTCTTTCCGCTGCTGCTGACGAGCTTCGGCTACGCGGCAGAAAGCTCCGGCCTGCTGCTCGCCCTGCGCGCGGTCGGCTCGATTGCTGCCAGCCTCTTCGTCGCCCGCTTCGTGCGCAGCGGCCCGCAGACGCTCTGGCCGGTCGTGTGCGGTGTGCTCGTCGCGGCCTCGATCGGCTTCCTGCCGGCCTGGAACCATTTCCTGCCGATCGCGCTCTGCCTCTTCCTGGTCGGTGCCGGATCGGCGGCCATGACGCTCTACTTCCAGATCACGATTTCCGAGGCGAGCCGCCCGGAGGAGCGCGGCTCCGCGCTCGCCCTGGGGGGCCTGGGCTGGAGCCTTTCCCATTTCAGCACCCCCCTCATCATGGGGGTCATCGCCGACCGCTACGGGCTGGTGCCGGGGTTCTATGTCCTCGGCGTGCTCGCCCTCGCCTGCGCGCTAGCGATCGCCTGGGCGCGCCGCTGGGCATTCGCGCCCGCGTTGAAGCCCGCTGCCTAGCGCGGCCGGCGCAACTTCTCCTGCCGCTCCAGGATGCCGCGCTCGATGGACTGCATCGCCTCGATCTGCTGGCGCAGCGCCTCTTCGCGCTTGTCGCGATCCTTGTCGGCGCGCTCCCTTTCGCGCGCCGCGCGCTCGGAATCGCGGCCGACGCGCTCAAGCTCCCGGGCAAGGCGCTGACGGTCGGCGATCTGGCTGATCAGAAGCGCGGCGAAGCGCCCATAGCCTGGCCGCGAGGGGTTGGCGAGGGGCTCGAGCAGCTCGCTCGCTCGCGCGTCGTCGCGTAGCGGCGGCGGCAGAACGGCGAGCAGCGTGCCGAGGCGCAGGCGATTGACGGCGCTGGTATCGCTGCCGAACACCGCTTGCGCGCTCGCCAAGGCTGCCTTTTGTTCGGCGGCCGGGGCGCGCGCCACGCCCAGAACCTCCGCGACCAGGCGATCGACGGCATCGCTGCCCTGGGGCTCGATCAGCGCGCAGCCGCCGAGCAGGAGCGTCGTCGCGCATGCGACGCGCAGCGTCGCTCGTAATCTCGCGCGGATTACCATTCGCCCATGACCAAGCTCTACCTCGTTGCTGCCGTGGCCGCAAATGGAATCATAGGCGCCAACGGCAAGCTACCTTGGCACCTGCCCGAAGACCTGAAGCACTTCAAGAAAGTCACCCTTGGCCATCCCGTCATCATGGGGCGCAAGACCTGGGAATCGCTCAAGGGACCCCTCCCCGGGCGGGAGAACATCGTCATCACGCGCCAGGCAGGCTACGACGCGCCCGGGGCGGCGGTGGCGAGCTCGCTCGACGCGGCGCTCGCGCTGTGCGCTGGCGAGCCGGTCGCCTGCGTGATCGGCGGCACGCAGATCTTCAAGGAGGCCCTGCCGGCGGCGAGCGGCCTGATCATGACCGAGATCAAGCAGGACTTCCCCGGCGATACCTGGTTCCCTGACTACGACCGTTCGCAATGGCGGGAGAGCCAGCGCGAAGCGCACACCGCGGCAAACGGCATGCGCTTCGATTTCGTGCTGTACGAAAAGCCCTAGCTCTTCGACTCGAACGTTCGGACTTCCGGCAGGGGGAAGCCGTTGAACTGGCTGGCATAGGCGGTCGTGTACGCCCCCGCGTTGCGGATGTACACGAAGTCACCCTCCTGCAGGTCCGAAGGCAGCGGCTCCTCCCGCATGACGATGTCGACCGAGTCGCAGGTCGGCCCGCCCACTGTCCAGTTGACGTCGGGGCCCGAGCGGTCGGTGCGGATGCGATACCTCAACCCCTCGGACGCCTCGATGACGCCGCCGAAGAGGCCGGCGTCCCAGTGCATCCAGCGCTTGCCGGCGCGCGTCGCCGTTCCCAGGACGCGGCAGACGAAGTAGCCGGCGTCCGAGACCAGGTAGCGGCCCGGCTCGGCGATGACCTGCACGTCGTCCGGGAAGGCCTTCAGGCCCTCGTTCACGACCTCGCCGATCACCTCGATCGAGGGAATGGGCCTGACGTGCCGCACCGGGTAGCCGCCACCGATGTTGAGCAGGCGCGGCTTGAGACCAACCTTGGTCATGAGGTCGAACAGGCTCCGCGCCTTTTCCAGGGCGACGCGCCAGTTCTCCGGGTTGCGGCACTGCGAGCCGACGTGGAAGGTGATGCCAGCCAGGTCGGCGCCCAGCTTGGCGGCCGCGGCGATGATCTCGCGCGCGTCGGCGGCGCCGGCGCCGAACTTGCCCGAAAGCGGCCAGTCGCTGCCGATGTTGGGCGTGGCGATGCGCAGGTACTGCCTGGCGCCGGGCTTGGTCTCGAACACTCGCCGCATCTCGTCCAGGCTGTCGACCACAAACCACTCGACGCCCTTGGCGGCGGCGTAAGCGATCGACTCCCGCGACTTGACCGGGTTGGAGAAGAAGACCTCGGCGGGGTTGACCCCGAGCGAGATCAGCAGGTCGAGCTCGGCGGTCGAGGCGATCTCGAAGCCGCAGCCCTCCTGGGCGAGCACCTTCAGCACGCGCCGGTCCGGATTGGCCTTGACCGCGTAGTGCGGCCGCACGCGCGGCATGGCGGCGCGAAAGCGCCTCGCCTTGGCCCGCACGATGGCGGTGTCGACGATCAGGAACGGTCGGGTGTATTTCTGCCGGGCGGCTTGGCGCACGATCTCGAAGTCGAGACTGACCTCGGGGTGCGTATCGAAGAGCTGCTCTTGCGGCTGCTGCTGCCTGGCGACTGCGGTGCTTCTGCTGCGGATGCTGCTAGGGCGGTCCCCCATCAAAATCTCCTCGCTCGGGAAACTAACCTTCGGGAATGTCGCGTACGGAAACGTCGTACACGCGGTAGCAAATCTTGTTGCTTCTCATGATGACCTCCTGCTCCTCAAAAACGAAAAAACTCCGGCCGATTATAGGGATGACCCCCCGGGAGTCAAGGGCTTCGACAAAGTTTTTTACGGTCCTAATGGGGTGTCCGGGGACCCCTGACCACAACCTGTAGTAGACCAACAATCCGCGCAACTAAATGCGCGGCAAGGTCACGCCTTTTTGCCCCTGGTACTTGCCGCCGCGGTCCTTGTAGGAGGTCTCGCAGACCTCGTCGGACTCGAGGAAGATCACCTGCGCGACGCCCTCGTTGGCGTAGACGCGGGCGGGAAGCGGCGTGGTGTTGGAGAATTCCAGCGTGACGTGCCCCTCCCACTCCGGCTCCAGGGGCGTGACGTTGACGATGATGCCGCAGCGGGCATAGGTCGACTTACCGAGGCAGATCGTGAGGACGTTGCGCGGGATGCGGAAGAACTCGACCGTGCGCGCCAGGGCGAATGAGTTGGGCGGGATGATGCAGACGTCGCCCCGGTAGTCGACGAAGTTCTTCTCGTCGAATTGCTTCGGGTCGACGATGGTCGAGTTGATAGTGGTGAAGATCTTGAATTCGGCCGAGCAGCGGATGTCGTAGCCGTAGCTCGAGGTGCCGTAGGACACGACCTTCTTGCCGCCGTGCTCCTTGACCTGCCCCGGCTCGAAGGGCTCGATCATCCCCTTCGCCGCCATCCGGCGGATCCACTTGTCGGATTTCACGCTCACGGGTCTATGATATCCCGTGCAGTTGGGGACGAAAGCGGGTGCAAAGGCGGCGGTCCTGGGCGCGCTGGCGCTGCTGGCGACGGCCGGCATCGCCGGCGACGATGCGTCGTTCACCGACAGCGAGATCCGGGCAATCCTCGCGCACGGGCCGTGGCCGGCAGCCGCGACGAGCGATCCGACCAACCGCGCTTCCGGCCAGCGCGACGCCATCTACCTCGGCGAAATCCTGTTCTTCGACAAGCGCCTCTCCCCCGCCGGCAAGTTCGCCTGCAACACCTGCCACGTGCCGGAGCGCAACTGGACCGACAACCGCACCCGCGGCGCAGCGCTCGCCGAGGTCGACCGCAACACCCCGACGCTCATGAACCTTCGCCTCGGCCGCTCGTTCGGCTGGGACGGTGCGACCGACCGGCTCTGGGCGCAGAGCATCCGTCCGATCCTCGACCCGCGGGAGCTGGGCGCGAGTCCCCGCCATGTCGCGGAGCTGGTGCGCAAGGACCCGCAACTCGCCTGCAGATACGAGAAGGCGTTCGGCGCGGCGCCGTCCGCGAGCGACGACCAGGCCGTGCTGGCGGACCTCGGCAGGGCGCTGGGCGCTCTGGTGGAAACCTTCGAGACGCCGCCGACACCCTTCGACCGCTTTCGCAACGCGCTGGCGCGCGGCGAGCGCATCCAGCCCTGGGTCTATTCCGAGGTGGCGCAGCGCGGCGCGAAGATCTTTGTCGGCAAGGGAAATTGCAGCAGCTGCCATAGCGGCCCCAACTTCACGAACGGCGAGCTGCACGACAACGGCTTCTCGAAGCTGGCCGCAACCGGCCGCGCCGATCCGGGCCGCAACGGCACCTTCAAGGTGCCGACGCTGCGCCACCTGCTGCTGACCGCGCCCTACGGCCATCACGGCGAGGTCGCGACGCTCGCCCAGGCGGTGCGGCACTACTCCGAGACCGGCTCGCGCGAGATCGAACCGAGGAAGCTGACGGCGGCCGAGCAGTCGGACCTGGTGGTGTTCCTCGAGTCGCTCAGCACCTTCAGCAACCCTTGGCGCCCCGAAGACAAGGGCACCTGCTTCTAGGTGTTCTGCACCACGATATTGGGGAATTTCGAGGTCATGTCGCGCTGCGACTCGGCGATCTTGACCGCGATGCGGCGCGCGATTCTGAGGTAGATCTCGGCGATCTTGCCGTCGGGCTCGGAGACGACGGTCGGCCGGCCAGAGTCGGCCTGCCGCTGGATCGACTCGTCGAGCGGCAGCTGGCCGAGGACCTCGGTCTTGTAGTCCTTCGACATCCGCTCGGCGCCGCCCTGGCCGAAGATGTGGCTCTCGTGGCCGCACTGCGAGCAGATGTGGAACGACATGTTCTCCACCACGCCGAGGATCGGGATGCCGACCTTCTCGAACATCTTCAGCCCCTTGCGCGCGTCGATAAGGGCGATGTCCTGGGGCGTGGTCACGATCACCGCGCCGGTGACCGGCACTTTCTGCGCGAGCGTGAGCTGGATGTCGCCGGTGCCCGGCGGCAGGTCGACCACCAGGTAGTCGAGCTCGCGCCAGTTCGTATCCTTGAGCAGTTGCTCGAGCGCCTGGGTGACCATCGGCCCGCGCCAGACCATCGGCGTGTCGGTATCGATGAGGAAACCGATCGAGCTCGCCTGCAGGCCATGCCCTTCCATCGGCTCGATGCGCTTGCCGTCCTTCGACTCCGGCCGGCCGGCGATGCCGAGCATCATCGGCTGCGAGGGGCCGTAGATGTCCGCGTCGAGCATGCCCACCGACGCGCCTTCGGCAGCCAGCGCGAGCGCGAGGTTCACCGCGGTGGTCGACTTGCCGACGCCGCCCTTGCCCGAGGCGACGGCGATGATGTTCTTGATCCCGGGCACGAGCTTGACGCCGCGCTGCACCGCGTGCGCGACCACTTTGGAGCTCACCTTCACGGCCACGTTGCCGGCGCCCGCGGCTTTCAGCGCCTGGATCACCTGCCGGCGGATCGGCTCGTACTGGCTCTTGCCCGGATAGCCGAGCTCGATGTCGAGCGAGACGTCGCTGCCGGAGATCTTGATGTTGCGCGCCGAGCGGGTGGCGACGAAGTCCTTGCCGGTGTTGGGATCGACGAGCTTGCGAAGCGCGTCCTGCACGCTGCTTTCATTCACAGACATGCTTGAAGTGTAAGCTAAAATCGCCGTCCCTCATGGCCTCGCGCACGCTCTTCGTCACCACTGCCTTGCCCTATGCGAACGGCCCGTTCCACATCGGCCACATCATGGAATACATCCAGGCCGACATCTGGGTGCGCTTCCAGCGGATGCAGGGACACGAGGTGCATTTCATGGGCGCCGACGACGCGCACGGCGCGCCGATCATGCTGGCGGCGGAGAAAGCCGGGAAATCGCCCGCGCAGTTCGTCGCCGAGATCGCCGGCGGCCGAAAGCAATACCTCGACGGCTTCCACATCAAATTCGACAACTGGCATTCGACCCACTCGGCCGAGAACACCGAGCTCTCGCAAGGCATCTACCGGCGTCTCAAGTCGAAGAACCTGATCTACACGAAGCCGGTGGAGCAGTTCTACGACCCGATCAAGAAGATGTTTCTCGCCGATCGCTACATCAAGGGCGAGTGTCCGGTCTGCGGCACGAAAGATCAGTACGGCGATGCGTGCGAGAACTGCAGCTCGGTCTATGCACCGACAGCGCTGCGCAATCCTTATTCGGCCCTCTCCGGTGCCAAGCCCGAGCTTCGCAGCTCGGAGCACCATTTCTTTCGCCTCTCGGACCCGGCCTGCAGGAAATATCTCGGCGAGTGGGTCAACAGCAAGGGAAGGCTGCAGTCGCAGGTCGTCAACAAAGCCAAGGAATGGCTCGAAGGGGTCGGCGACAAGGCGCTGATCGACTGGGACATCTCCCGCGATGCGCCTTACTTCGGCATTCGCATCCCGGACATTGCCGAGGAAAAATACCTGTACGTCTGGCTCGACGCCCCGGTGGGCTACTTCGCCAGTCTGAAGAACTACTGCGCCAGGGAGAAACTCGACTTCGACGAGATGGTCAGGCCCGGTTCCCGGACCGAGATGATCCATTTCATCGGCAAGGACATCATCTACTTCCACACGCTGTTCTGGCCGGCGATGCTGGAATTCTCGGGCTACAAGACGCCCGACCAGATCAACGTGCATGGCTTCATCACCGTCTCGGGCGACAAGATGTCCAAGTCGCGCGGCACCGGCATCAGCCCGCTGCGCTACCTCGAGATCGGCATGAACCCCGAGTGGCTGCGCTACTACATCGCCGCCAAGCTCAACGCCAACGTCGAGGACCTCGACTTCAACCCGGAAGATTTCCTCGCCCGGGTGAACAGCGACCTCGTCGGCAAGTACGTCAACATCGCCAGCCGCGCCGCCAGCTTCATCGCCAAGCATTTCGACGGAGAGTTGAAGTACCAGGGCGACACGAAACCCCTGATCGAAGGCGCGAGAGCTCAGGCCGTCCTGGCGCAGGAAGCCTACGAAGGCCGGGAATTCGGCAAGGCGATCCGCGACGTGATGACGGCGGCCGATCGCATCAATCAGGCCTTCGATGCGAAGCAGCCCTGGAATCTCGCCAAGGAGCCCTCCAGGAAAGCGGAGCTGCAGGACGTCTGCTCGCGCGCGCTGCAGGGATTCAAAGTGCTGACCGTGCTGCTTGCGCCCGTTGTCCCGGCGGCCGCATCCAGGGTCGCGCGCGAGCTGTTCGGGCTCGGGCGCGACTTCACCTGGAGTGACGCGGAAGTGCTGCCGGAGCGCATCGCGCCTTTCAAGCATCTCGTTACCCGCGTCGAGGAGAAGCAGCTCGATGCGCTGTTCCAGATTGCCGAGGAAAAGAACCCCGTGGAAAACACCATCTCAATCGACGACTTCAACAAGCTCGATCTCCGGGTCGCGCGCATCGCCAAGGCCGAGGCAGTGGAGGGAGCCGACAAGCTCCTCAAGCTGACGCTCGATCTGGGCGAGGGAACACGCACCGTCTTCGCCGGCATCAAGTCCGCCTACGCCCCGGAAAAGCTCGAGGGCCGCCTCACCGTCGTGGTCGCCAACCTCGCCCCCCGCAAGATGAAGTTCGGCGTCTCCGAGGGGATGGTGCTCGCCGCGTCTGCCGAGCAGGAACCGGGGATATTCCTCATTTCCCCCGACGCCGGGGCCAAGCCCGGCATGCGCGTAAAATAGGCCGCATCGCGGCGAAGCACGCCGCATAGGCGGATACCCGATGGAGAGCTCCGGCCGCACGCTGGTCTGCAGCGTGCTCTTCCTCGATATCGTCGAGTACTCGAAGAAACCGGTCGCCGATCAGCTTCAGATCAAGCACGCGTTCAACGCAGCGCTCGGGCGCGCGCTGGAAGAAGTGGCGCCACGCGACCGCATCATCCTCGATACCGGCGACGGCGCCGCGGTCACCTTTCTTGGCGATCCGGAGGATGCGCTGTTTGCGTCGATCTCGATGCGCGACGTGGCGCAGACGCTCGGCGTGCGCATGGGGGTCAACCTCGGCCCGGTGCGCCTGGTCAAGGATCTCAACGGTCAGGTCAACATCCTCGGCGACGGCATCAATGTTGCGCAGCGGGTGATGAGCTTCGCGCGCCCCGGCCAGCTGCTGGTCTCACGCTCGTTCTACGAGGTCGTCTCCTGCCTTTCGCGCGACTACGCGAGCCTGTTCCGCCATGAAGGCTCGCGCACCGACAAGCACGTGCGCGATCACGAGGTGTACTCGGTAGGCGGCACGCCGACCATGCGCCGCCTCTCCGACACCATGGAGCAGGCCGGCCACGGCGGCTTGCGCAACTGGGTGCGCGGCGTCGGCCCGTTCGGCTTGCGGCGCTCGGCGCTGCTGGCGGCGCCGGTCATCGTGCTCTTCATCATTGCCGGCGGCGTTGCGGCGCGCAGCCTGTTCGAGAAGCCCGCGGCCGCCCCGTCGCCGCAGGCGAGCGCGCCGGCCGCCGAAAAAGCGGCGCCCGCGCAGAAACCCGCGCTGGCGCAGGAAAAGGCGGCGCCGGCGGCGGAGAAGCCCGCGCCGGCGGCGAAAAAGCAGGCCGTGGCCAGCGTCGACAAGAAGCCCGAGAAGGCCAGGTCTGCGAAAGCGCTCGCCGGGGGACCCGGCAAGCTCGAGCTCGTTGTCACCCCCTGGGGTGAAGTCGTCATCGACGGCAAGAGCCGCGGCATCAGCACCGGACTCAAGGCGTTCGACCTGCCGCCGGGCGCGCACACCCTCGAGATTCGCAATACCGGCTCGCCGACACACGTGCAGAAGGTGCAGCTGAAGGCGGGCGAGATCGTGCGCATCCGCCACCGCTTCAAATGACCCCGCCTCAAATGACCCGGGCCGCCGTCGCAGGCATTCTGGTCGCGACGCTCTCGGGCTGCGCGCAGCTGCAGGAGATGCTGTCGTTCAGCAAGGGGCGCTCGGCGCTCGCTGAAGGGGTGCGCCAGTACGACGACGGGCAGCATCTCGCCGCGGCGAAGAGCCTGCAGGCGGCGCTCGACCTGGGGCTGAACGACCGCGAGCGCGCCGACGCGCACAAACACCTCGCCTTCATCCATTGTTCGACGGGACGCGCCGGGCCGTGCCGAGACGAGTTCCGCAGAGCGCTCGCTGCCGAGCCGAACCTTGCCCTCGCCCCGGCGGAGGCTGGCCACCCGGTCTGGGGGCCCATCTTCCGCGGCGTGAAGGGCGAGGCGGCCACGTTCAGCGTCGGCCTGAAGCAGTTCGACGATGGCGACTATGATGGGTCGGCGAAGAGCCTGCAGGTCGCGCTCGAGCGCGGCCTGCCGCCGAAGGATCAGGTCAATGCCTACAAGCACCTTGCGTTCATTCATTGCGCGAACAACCGCGTTGCAGCCTGCCGCGAGGAGTTTCGCAAGGCGCTCACCCTGGATCCGGGGCTGCAGCTCTCGCCCGCGGAAGCGGGTCACCCCGTGTGGGGGCCGATCTTCCGCTCCCTGAAGGAAAAAAAATAAGCGCCCCGATGGAAGCGCCCAAGCTCGGCCGCTACGTCATTCTGTCGGAGCTCGGCCGGGGCGCGATGGGCATCGTCTACAAGGCGACCGATTCGGTGCTCGAGCGCACGGTGGCGGTGAAGACCGTCAACATGACCCTCGAGCAGGACGGCGCGGACCGCTACGAAGCGCGCTTCTACCAGGAGGCGCGCGCCGCCGCCGGCCTCAACCATCCCAACATCGTCACCGTGCACGACGTCGGCAAGTCCGGCGAAGTGATGTTCATGGCGATGGAATACATCGAGGGCGTCGAGCTGCGCTCGCTCATGGGCGAAGGCCAGAAGGTCGCCACCGCCCAGGCGGTGTCGATCGCGGCGCAGATCGCCGAGGGGCTCGCCTATGCGCACCAGCGCGGCGTCGTACACCGCGACATCAAGCCCGCCAATATCATGGTGGTGCCCAACGGGCCGGCGAAGATCACCGACTTCGGCATCGCCCGGCGCCGCGCCGCGAGCGAGCTGACGCAGACCGGCATGCTGCTCGGCTCGCCGAAGTACATGTCGCCCGAGCAGGTGATCGGCAAGCGCGCCGACCACCGCTCCGACATCTTTTCGCTCGGCGTGATCCTCTACGAGATGCTGTGCGGCGCCGCGCCCTTCAGCGGCGAGAACGTCACCGCGCTCATGTACCAGACGGTGAACTTCGTGCCGCCGCCGCCCAGCTCGGTGAATTCGGCGGTGCCCGAGATGCTCGATTTCATCGCCGCCAAGATGCTCGCCAAGCCGGTCGAGGAGCGCTACCAGGACGCGCAGGACGTGGCGCGCGACCTGCGCGAGTGCGAGCGCCAGATCTCGACCTCGGCCACGCAGCCGCCCCGCACTGCGCCCGGCGCCGCTACCGTTCCCGGCCCGCAGCTCGCCAACGCCGATGCCCGCACGGTGGTGCTGGCGCAGACCATCAACCGTGACCGCGAGGCCGACAAGTCGCCCGAAGCAGCGCCGGCGGAATCCCCGGCGCAGCGCATCGCCCCCAGCTTCGATTCGCTCGAAGCGACGCAACGGCTGGCAGCGATGACCGGCGCGGCGACCACTTGGGCGCCGCAAAGCGCGACGCAGGCCGTGAGCGCGTTGCCGCGGCCGGCCAGCGCTCGCTGGCGGCGTCGAGACTGGCTGCTGGTCGGAGGGGCGAGCGCGATCGGCCTGGTGCTCGCGGGGGTGATCGTCAGCCGCAAAGACCGCGGCTAGCGGCGCTCAGCGACCCAGCCCGCGCACGGCGTCGCCGCTGAAGCCCTTCGCCCAGGGATGGCCGCCGTCCTGCAATGCGCGGCGGCCCTCGTCGGCGTTGCGGATCGGATTGTTCTGCGGGCAGAAGTACTCCCGCTGCAGGATGCGGTGCTGGGGCTGCCGGCTTTCCGCGATCGGCCGCCAGTTGCCCGGCCTGCCGCCCCAGGTGCCGTCGGCGCGGCCGAGGGCATAGACCCGGTACTCGTCGGTCTTGCAGCGCAGCGCCTCGTAGGTCACGTTCTCGACGCCGCTCGGACTGCGCGCCACGAGGGCGTAGCGCACGACCTCCTTCGCGTCGACGCTCAGGGTCGCGCCGTCGATGTAGTAGCGGAAGTCGCGCGGGGCGCGGACCTCGAACTCGAGCAGCGTCGCGCGCGCGGGGAACGCCGGCGCGGCCGGCACGGCATCCTCTTCCTGCTTGTCGACCAGCGTTTCGTTCTTGCGCTCCCAATCACTCGTGATCTTGGGATCGCAGCCGCCCAGGGCGACGGCGAGCGCCGCCGCGGCGAGGATGCGCTTCAGGAGAGGTCCCGCGTCAGGGCGGCGCGGGTTTCCTGCGGCACCGGGTCGAGCTCGGCGCGGTAGGCCGGATGGTCGACGCCGATGGCGAGCGTCGCCCCCTGGCGCAGGCGCGCGCCGGCCGTGGGGCCGAGCTCGAAGCGCAGGAAATGGACCGCCGAGGTTTTCTCCTCGTTCTCGCGTTCCAGGTCCTCGTCGGCGATGGCGTAGATCCGCTCGCCGCCGATCTGCACCCAGACGCGGCGCTCAACGCCTTTGAGACGCCCGAGCATGCGGCGGCGCTCGTCGGCGTCGGGATACTCGATCAGCATCGTCGCTTTCCAGTTGCCGCCGTCTGGAACCAGCGGGTTGTAGGCGTCGAGCTCGTGGCGGATGCCGTCTTCTTCGAAGATGCGCTCGATGCGCAGCATCTCCTGCACCTGGTAGCGGACGGTCAGCTCGTCCTCGAACAGCAGCGTGACGTTCTCGCCGAGCGCCACCGTGCGGCTCTTCTTGTGCTCGATGACCTTGGCCCGGAAGCTGGCGCGCTCCCGGGCGTAGGCCTCGAGCGACAGGAGCGATTGCCGCTCAATCACTGAGCTGGTCCAGCGCCTTCTGGAAACGGTTGGCGTGGCTGCGCTCGGCCTTCGCGAGGGTCTCGAACCAGTCGGCGATCTCGGTGAAGCCTTCGCTGCGCGCCTGCTTCGCCATGCCGGGGTACATGTCGGTGTATTCATGCGTCTCGCCCGCTACCGCGGCCTTCAGGTTCTCGCGCGTGCGCCCGATCGGCAGGTTGGTCGCCGGGTCGCCGACCGACTCGAGGTACTCCAGATGCCCGTGCGCATGACCGGTCTCGCCTTCCGCGGTGGAGCGGAACAACGCCGAGACATCGTTATGGCCCTCGACGTCGGCTTTCGCAGCGAAGTACAGGTAGCGGCGGTTGGCCTGCGATTCGCCGGCGAAAGCGGCCTTGAGGTTGTCGTGGGTCTTGGTGTCTTTGAGAGCTTTCATGGCTTCCTCCAACGGTAAAAGGTCGAGCGTAGGCCCCGCAGGGCAATAGATCAAATGGATTTAACTAATACTTCCGATTGCCGCCGGCTATGTCCCCATTAGGTCATCGGTTGCGGATGCCGGGTGCGCGCGCGGCGATCGGCGTGCAGGTAGCGATGCAGCTCGGTAAGCGCCTGCCGGTAGACCTCGCGCTTGAAGTCGATCACTACATCGAGCGGCACCCAGTAGTCGTGCCAGCGCCAGGCGTCGAACTCGGGATGGCCGCTCGCCCGCAGCCGGACGTCGCAATCGCGGCCCGTCATGCGCAGCAGGTACCAGATCTGCTTCTGTCCGCGGTACGCGCCGTTCGCCTCCTGCGGCGCGCGGCGCGCCCATTTTTCCGGCACCTCGTAGCGCAGCCACTCGCGCGTGCGGCCGAGGATGCGCACGTGCTCGCGCGCCAGGCCGATCTCCTCCTCCAGCTCGCGGAACATCGCCTGCAGCGGCGTTTCGCCATGCTGGATGCCGCCCTGCGGAAACTGCCAAGCGTGCTGATGGATGCGCTTGCCCCAGAACACCTCGTCTTTCTGGTTGGCAAGGATGATGCCGACGTTCGGACGGTAGCCTTCCTTGTCGAGCATGGCTGCACCGCCTAAAGTGTAGAATCCGAAACGATTTTTCCACAGGCCAACGGCAAAGACAATGCCGTCTGGGCCCCATGAAAACCTCCGGTTTTTTCATCGCCACGCAGAAGGAAGTCCCCGCGGAAGCGGAGATCGTCAGCCATCGGCTGATGCTGCGCGCGAGCCTCATCCGGCGCCTGTCCGCCGGCATCTACACCTGGCTGCCCCTGGGCACGCGCGTGCTGCGCAAGGTCGAGCAGGTGGTGCGCGAGGAGATGAACCGCGCCGGCGCGGTCGAGCTCGTCATGCCGGTGGTGCAGCCGGCCGAGCTGTGGCAGGAATCCGGCCGCTGGGGCGAGTACGGCCCGGAGCTGCTGCGCTTCAAGGACCGGCACGAGCGCGACTTCGTCATCCAGCCGACCTCCGAGGAAGTGATCACCGACCTCGCGCGCTCGGAGCTGAAGAGCTACCGGCGCCTGCCGGCGCACTTCTACCAGATCCAGAGCAAGTTCCGCGACGAGCGCCGGCCCCGCTTCGGCGTCATGCGCGGGCGCGAGTTCGTGATGAAAGACGGCTACTCCTTCCACGCGAGCTACGACGACCTGCAGCGCGAATACCGCGTCATGCACGACACGTACACGCGCATCTTCTCGCGCCTCGGCCTCAAGTTCCGCGCCGTCGCCGCCGACACCGGCTCGATCGGCGGCACCGGCTCGCATGAATTCCATGTGCTCGCCGATTCCGGCGAGGACGCGATCGCCTTCTCCCCGCAGTCGGACTACGCCGCCAACGTCGAGCTGGCCGAAGCGGTGGCACCGGGCACTCGCGGCGCGCCGAAGGAAGAGATGAAGAAAGTCGCCACGCCGGGCAAGAAGACCTGCGAGGACGTGGCAGCGCTGCTGAAGATCGACCTGAAGAAAACGGTCAAATCGGTGCTGGTGATGCACGACGACCAGCTGCACATGCTGCTGCTGCGCGGCGACCACGCGCTGAACGAGATCAAGGCGCAGAAGGTCATCGGCACCTTCCGCTTTGCCACCGAGAAAGAGATCGAAGGGACGCTGGGAAAAGCGGGTTACCTCGGCCCGGTCGAGGCCGGCAGCGTGAAGATCGTCGCCGACCGGCGCGTGGCGCTGCTGAGCGATTTCGTCTGCGGCGCGAACGAGGAAGGCTTCCACCTCACCGGCGTGAACTGGGGCCGCGACCTCGCCGAGCCGCAGGTCGCCGATCTGCGCAACGTCGTCGACGGCGACCCCAGCCCGGACGGCAAGGGCAAGCTCGAGATCGTGCGCGGCATCGAGGTCGGCCACATCTTCCAGCTGCGCACCAAATACTCCGAGGCGATGAAGGCGACGTTCCTCGACGAAAAAGGCGAGCACCGGCCGTTCGAGATGGGCTGCTACGGCATCGGCGTGACCCGCGTCGTCGCCGCGGCGATCGAGCAGAACCACGACGAGCGCGGCATCGTCTTCCCCGCGCCGATCGCGCCGTTCACCGTCTGCGTGGTGCCGATCGGCTATCACAAGGCGCCGGCCGTGCGCGCCGCGGCCGACCGGCTCTACGCCGAGCTCCGGGCCGGCGGCGTCGATGTGCTGCTCGATGACCGCGACGAACGGCCCGGCGTGCTGTTCGCCGACATGGACCTGATCGGCGTGCCGCACCGTGTCGTGCTCTCCGAGCGCGGCCTCGCCGCGGGCAATGCGGAGTACAAGGGACGGCGCGACGAGAAGCCGGGCGACGTGGCGCTGGCGGACATCGTGCCTCTGCTGCGCACGAAACTCGCGTGAGGAGATTCCTCCTCAGCGCGCTCATCACCGCCGCGCCGGCCGCGCTGGCGGGGGAGCAGAAGTACGAACCGCTCGCCGACAGCGTGCGCGCGCGGCTTTCCAGCCAGGTGAGCGACCGCGCCGCGGCGAGCATGCACTTCCGCTCGGAAGAAGACGCCAACCGCTGGCTGACGACGATGGAGAAGCGGCTGGAGAAGCGCATTCCCGATCGCAAGCAGCGCCTGGAGCTGCTGCGCACGGTCCACTACGAAGCGGTGCGCGCCCGCCTCGATCCGCAGCTCGTCCTGGGGATCATCGAGGTGGAAAGCGGCTTCCGCAAATACGCGGTGTCGACCGCCGGCGCGCGCGGCTACATGCAGGTGATGCCGTTCTGGGTGAAGCTCGTCGGCCAGCCGCGCCATAACCTTTTCCACCTGCGCACCAACCTCGCCTACGGCTGCGCCATCCTGCGCCACTACGTCGACACCGAGAGCGGCGACTACTTCCGCGCGCTGGCGCGCTACAACGGCAGCCTCGGCAGCGCGAAGTATCCGCGCCTGGTGCTCGCCGCGTGGCGCGGACGCTGGAAATACGACGGGCCGACGGCATGATGACGCGCCTGCTGGAGCGCAACCCGCGCTTCGCCAACTGGGTGTGGGGGTTCACGCCGCCGGAGCGCGGCACGATCGTGCTGGTGCACCGGCGGGTTTACATCGTGCCGACGCGCCTCGGCTGGCTGTTCGCCGCCACCCTTTCGATCCTGCTCATCGGCTCGATCAACTATGCGCTCGCGCTCGGCTTCGGCCTGACCTTCCTTCTCGCCGGCGTGGGAATCGCCGGCATGGTGCAGACCGCGCGCAATCTCGCCCGCCTGGCGGTCAGCGCCGGGCGTGTCGAGCCGGTGTTCGCCGGCGACGCAGCCCAGTTCCGTCTCTACCTCGAAGGCCGCGCCGTCTTCGACCGCCCCGCCATCCTGGTGCGGCACATGGGCGGCGGCGCGCAGCTCGTGCTCGACGTCCCCGCCGGCGGCGTCGGCGAAGTCGTGCTGCAGGTTCCGGCGGCGAGCCGCGGCTGGCTCGCCATCGGCCGGGTGATGCTCGAGACGCGCTTTCCGCTCGGTCTGTTCCGCGCCTGGAGCTACGTCGAGCCGGAAGCACGCTGCCTCGTCTATCCGCGCCCGGAGCGCTCGCCGCTGCCGCCCGCCAGGGGCCAAGCAGCGACCGGCGCCATGCGCTCGCCCACCCCCGGCAACGACGACTTCGCCGGCCTGCGCGGCTACCAGCCGTCCGACTCGCCGCGGCACGTCGCCTGGAAAGCGGTCGCCCGGACCGATGACATGCTCACCAAGCAGTTCGCCGGCGAGGCGGGCGCCGAGCTCTGGCTCGACTGGCAGCTGCTGCCGGCGACGCTCTCGATCGAGACGCGCCTCTCGCGCATGACGGGGTGGGTGCTCGCTGCCGAGCGCAGCGGCGCGCTCTACGGATTGCGCCTGCCCGAGCTCCACATCGCGTCTGAGCGTGGCGACGCGCACCGCACCGCGTGCCTGCAGGCGCTGGCGTTGTTTCGCCTGCCATGAAATCCCTGCCCCATCCCCTCGCTCCCGAGCTGCGCGCGGTGAGCGCGCGCGACCTCGTCTGGCTGATCGGCTCGTTCGCTCTCGTGATCGCGCCGCACACGCTGCGGGCGCCGTGGTGGCTGACGCTCCTGACGCTGTGCCTGTACGGCTGGCGTCTGTATTTCACGCTGCATCGCGCGCCGCTGCCCTCGCGCTGGCTGGTGCTCGGCGTCGCCGCGGTGACGCTGCTCGCGATGTGGATCGAGTTTCGCACCCTGTTCGGCCGGCAGCCCGGCATCCTGCTGCTGGTGGTGTTCTCCGGCCTGAAGCTGCTCGAGACGCGCACGCATCGCGATGCCGCGGTGGCTGCGTTCCTCGCCTACTTCCTCGTCATCACCAACTTCCTCTACACCCAGTCGATCCTCAACGCGGCCCTGATGACGCTCGCGCTGCTCACCACCACGGCGACGCTGGTCGGCCTTGCCGCGCCGCAGCGGGAGGTGCGCGCCAACCTGCGCACCTCCGCGGTCCTGCTCGCGCAGGCGGTGCCGGCGGCGCTGGTGCTCTTCCTCCTCTTCCCGCGCGTGCAAGGCCCGCTGTGGGGCCTGCCGCAGGACGCCTACTCCGGCATGACCGGCCTGTCCGAGACGATGAGCCCGGGGACGCTGTCGAATCTCGCGCAGTACGACGCCATCGCCTTCCGCGCCGAGTTCGAGGGCGAGGCGCCGCTGCATGCGCTGCGCTACTGGCGCGGCCCGGTCCTGTGGGATTTCGACGGCCGCACCTGGAGCATCGGCCCGGACTTCCGCGGCCAGCCGCCGCAGGCGCGCGAGGGACGCGCAAGCTACCGCTACTCGGTAGTGCTCGAGCCGCACAACCGCAACTGGCTGTTCGCGCTCGAGACCGCGGCCAGCGTGCCGGAGCGGGCGCGCATGACCTTCGACGGGCAGCTTCTCTCCACGGCGCCCGTGCGCACGCGGCTGCGCTACGAGCTCACGTCGGTGATCGCGCCCGAGCCGTTGCGCACCGAGGTGCGCGGCGGTCTGTCGCGCGCGATGCGCATCCCGCCGGGCTCCAATCCGCGCGCCCAGGCGCTCGCCGCGCAATGGCAGGCGAGCTCGGCCAACGAGACCGAGATCGTGCAGCGCGCGATCGAGTTCCTGCGCGCCGGCCGCTACGCCTATACGCTCGAGCCGCCGCTGCTCGGCCTGCATTCGGTGGACGAGTTCCTGTTCGATACGCGCGCCGGCTTCTGCGAGCATTTCGCCTCGGCCTTCACTTTCCTCATGCGCGCCGCGGGCGTGCCTTCGCGCGTCGTCACCGGCTACCAGGGCGGCGAGCTCAATCCCTACGATCGCATCGTCACCGTGCGCCAGTGGGACGCGCACGCCTGGAGCGAAGTCTTCATCCCGGGACGCGGCTGGCTGCGCGTCGACCCGACCGCGGCGGCGTTCCCGCGCCGCGTCGACTCCGGCGTCGCGCGCGCCGTGCCGGAAAACGCTGGGATGCCGCTGATGATGCAGCCGCACATGGAATGGCTGCGCAGCGTGCGCTCCCGCTGGGAGGCGGTCGCGCACAAGTGGAACGTGTGGGTGCTCGGCTACAACCCGGAGCGGCAGCGCGACCTGATGCAATGGGTCGGCATTCGCGACGCGGACTGGCGCGCGCTGACCGCGGCGCTCTTCAGCATCCTCGGCCTGATCACGGCCGGCCTGCTGCTCTGGTCGCTGCGCCGCCTGGCGCGGCCGGACCCGGTGCAAAAGGCGTGGCGCGCCTTCGGCCGCAAGCTCGCCGCGCGCGGCGGGGAGCGCGCGCCGCACGAAGGGCCGCGCGATTACACGACGCGCGCGGCGCGCTCGGTACCCGACGCGCGGCGCACCATCCTGCGCATCGGCGAGCTCTATATCGGCCTGCGCTACGGCGCGCAACGCAGCGCGGCGGGCATCGCTCGCCTGCAGCGCCTGGTGCGCACCTTGCGCGTCACGTGATCCGCTCCCTCCTCGCCGCGCTCCTCGCCGCGCCTGCGCTTGCGCTCGCCCAGCAGCCTTACGGCGAGCGGCCCGAGGTGCGGGCGTTCATCCAGGACCTGGTTCAGCGCCACGGCTTCATCGAAGCCGAGCTGACTTTCCTCTTCTCCCGCGTGCGCCGCGCCGAGCCGGTGCTCGAGGCGATCGAGCGGCCGGCCGAGAAGACGCGCTCCTGGCGCGAGTACCGCGCGCCGTTCCTCGAGGAGCGCCGCATCGCCGACGGCGTCGCCTTCTGGCGCAGCCACCGCGCCTCGCTGGCGCGCGCCGAGCGCGCTTACGGGGTGCCTGCCGAATACATCGTCGCCATCATCGGCGTCGAGACGTTCTACGGCCGCAACACCGGCCGCTGGCGAGTGGTCGACGCGCTGAGCACGCTCGCCTTCGACTACCCGGCACGCGCCAATTTCTTCCGTGCAGAGCTGGAGAGCTACCTGCTGTTCGCCCGTGAAAGCAACCTGGACGTGTTCGCCATGCGAGGCTCGTACGCCGGGGCGATGGGCCTGCCGCAGTTCATGCCGAGCAGCGCGCGGCGCTACGCCGTTGACTTCGACAAGAGCGGCGCGGTCGACCTGCGCCGCAGCCCGAGCGACGCGATCGGCAGCGTCGCGAACTATTTCAAGCAGCATGGCTGGCGCAAGGGCGCTCCGGTGCTGCTGCCGGCGCGCGTGAGCGGCGACGCCTGGAAGCCGCTGGTCAGCGGCGGCTTCGAGCCCAAGGTGCCGGTCGCGAAGTGGCAGGAAGCGGGCGTGCAGGTCGACAAGTCCGGATTGGAAGACTCGCCCGCAATACTGGTCGAGCTCGATGCGGGCGATGTCAGGCTCGGTTTTCGCAACTTCTACGTCATCACGCGCTACAACCGCAGCGCCATGTACGCCGCGTCGGTCAACGATCTGGCGCAGGCGCTGCGCGCGCGGGCGCCCAAGGCAGCGAAGCCCGCCGCGAAACCTCAGAGCGAGGGCAAGTAGCGCATCGGGTCGACCGCGGCCGAGCCCTTGCGGATCTGGAAGTGCAGCTTCGGCCGGTCGGCGTCGGTGTTGCCGACCTCGGCGATCTTCTGGCCGCGCTTCACCGCCTGCTGCTCCTTCACCAGGATGTCCCTGTTGTGCGCGTACACGGTGATGAAGCCGTTGTCGTGCTTGATCACGACCAGCTTGCCGAGCCCCGGGATGCCGGTCCCGGTGTAGGTCACCCGCCCCGCGGCCGCGGCGATCACCGGGTCGCCCAGCTTGCCGTCGATGTCGATGCCCTTGCGGCGCGGCTCGGCGAAGCCGGCGATGACCTTGCCCCGCGCGGGCCAGATGAACTCCGCCGCCGTGGCCGCCGGCGTTTCCTGCGGCGAGGGCGTAGCTTTCTCCGCCGCGCCCGCCGGCTTGCGTCCCTGGGTTCCCTGCGGCGGCGGCAGGTCGAGCGGCCGCGCCTCGCCGCGCTCGGGCATCTTCGCGCGCCCGACCTGCACGCTCCGATCCTCGGGCGGCGTAACGCGCAGTACCTGGCCGACCTGGATCTTGGTCGGATCGTCGAGGCGGTTCCACTGCGCCACCTCGCGATAGTCGGCGCCATTCTCGAGGGCGATGCTGTAGAGCGTGTCGCCCTTCTTCACGACATAGGTGCCCTCCGTCACGGGCGCCGCCCTGGCGGCGGCCGGCGCGGGCGCCTTTGCCCGCGGCTGCGCCTGCTTGCGGTCGACGACCGGCGCCGGCTTCTGCGAAGCGCAACCCGCGAGAACGATGAAGGCGACCGCGAGGGCGGCGCGGTTCACGCCTTGCCGGCCTCGAACGGCACGAAATGCACGGCGTCGAGCTCCGACTCGCGAAACGCGCGGCCAGTGCGCTCGATCAGCACGAGGCGCTGCCCGCCGTTGGCGCCATGCAGGGGCAGGATCATCCTGCCGCCGGGCGCGAGCTGGGCGCGCAGCGCCTCGGGAATCTGCCGCGCCGCCGCCGCGGCGACGATGGCGTCGAACGGTGCCGCTGCCGGCAAGCCGTCGCCGCCGTCGGCATAGGCCAGGCGCAGGTTGGCAAGCCGCAGGCCGATCAGGTTGGCGCGGGCTCGCTCGAGCAGCGCCTTGAGGCGCTCGACCGAGTAGACCTCTTCGAAGACGTGCGCGAGCACCGCGGCCTGGTAACCGCAGCCGGTGCCGATCTCCAGCACTTTCCTGGGGTTTTTCTTCTGCAGAAGAATCTCGATCACCTTCGCCACCACGTACGGCTGGGAAATGGTCTGGCCGAAGCCGATCGGCAGCGCGCTGTCCTCGTAGGCGCGGCTGGCGAGCGCTTCCTCGACGAACACGTGGCGCGGCACCGCCGCCATCGCCGAGAGCACGCGCTCGTCGGCGATGCCGCGCTCACGCAGCCGCTGCACCATGCGCTCGCGCGTGCGCTGCGAGGTCATGCCGATTCCCGGCGCGCGCGCGCTTTTCATTTCGCCAGCCACTCCTTCGCGCGCGCGAGCTGGCTGCTGTGGGTGAGATCCATGCGCAGCGGCGTCACCGAGACCCGGCGGCTTTCCACCGCGTGGAAGTCGGTTCCCGGGCCGGCGTCCGCGGCGGCGCCCGCCGGGCCGATCCAGTACGCGGTCTCGCCGCGCGGCGTCTGCAGCTTGATCACGGGCTCGGCCTTGTGGCGCTTCCCCAGGCGCGTCACCTCGATGCCGCCAAGCTGCGCCGGCGCGACGTCGGGCACGTTGACGTTGAGCAGGACGGGCTCGCCGAAGGGCGACTGGCGCAGCCGCTCGACCATCTGCAGCGCGACGCCGATGGCGGTGTCGAAATGCTCGCCGGCCTTGCTGGTGAGGGACACCGCCAGCGAGGGGATGCCGAGCAGGTAGCCCTCCACGGCGGCGGCGACGGTGCCCGAATAGATGGTGTCGTCGCCCATGTTGGCGCCGAGGTTGACCCCGGAGACGACCACGTCGGGCGTGAAGTCGAGCAGGCCGGTGACGGCGATGTGGACGCAGTCGGTGGGGGTGCCGTTGACCGAGAAGTAGCCGTTGGGCGCCCGCCGCACGGTCAGCGGCCGGTCGAGGGTCAGGGAGTTGGAGGCGCCGGAACGGTCCCTTTCGGGGGCCACCACGGTGACATCCCCCAGTTGGCGCAGGGCCTCGGCGAGCAGCGTAATGCCGGGCGCGAAATACCCGTCATCGTTCGAGACCAGAATTTTCACGCGACCGATTCTACCGTTTGAACAGAAGCCCCCCGAACTGTCTAACGAGCGTGCGCTTTGCCGTCGGCCTTCTCGCCCTCGCAGCCGCGATGGCCTGGACGGGCGAAGCCGCCGCGCAGGTTGCCTCGCCGGCGGTGCGCTATCGCGTCGAAGTCGAGGCGCCCGAGGAGCTGGCGAAGATGCTGAAGGCCGGGCTGACGCTCGTGCACTGGGAGCGCGATCCGCAGATGAGCGCCGAGCAGCTGCGCCGCCTCGTCGAGGACGCGGTGCGGGAAGCGCGCGAGGCTGCCGCCACCGAGGGCTGGTTCGCCGCCCGCGTCGATGCGCGCATCGACGAGAGCGTCGATCCGCGCGTGGTGCGTGTGCGGGTCGAGCCCGGCGAGCGCACGCGCGTCGGCGAGGTCGAAATCCGCTTCCGCGGTCCCGCCACCGACGACGCCGCCGCGAAAGCCGCTTTCAAGCGCGTGCGCCAGGCCTGGAACCTGCGCCGCGGCGAGCCCTTTCGCCAGGCCGACTGGGAAGCGGCAAAGCGGCTGGCGGTGCGCGAGATGCAGGCGTGGCGCTATGCCGGGGCGAGCATCGCCGACAGCCGCGCGACCATCGATCCGCAGACGGCCCGCGCCTCGCTGATGGTCGAGATCGACAGCGGCCCGCCGTTTCGCTTCGGCGAGCTGCGGGTCAGCGGCACGCGCCGCTACCCGCAAACCGCGGTCAGCAACCTGAGCCCGATCAGGGCGGGCGACGACTATGACCGCGACAAGGTGCTGCTCTACCAGCGGCGCCTGCTCGAGACCGGCTACTTCGCCAGCGTGCAGGCCGACATCGACCCGCAGCCGCGCCTCGCCGAGGCAGCGCCGCTGCGCGTCTCGGTGATCGAGACCAGCTCGCAGCACTTCGAGACCGGCCTCTCCTACAACACCGACGTCGGGCTGCGCGCCGAGATCAGCTACAGCAACCAGGACATCTTCGACAGCGCCTGGCGCTTCCGCAGCGCCCTCAAGCTCGACCAGAAGATCCAGGACCTGCGCCTCGACTTCGATTCGCCGCCGCGCCCGGGCGCGCAGTGGAACAACTTCTTCACCAGCGCGCGCGAGCAGGACATCCAGAACGAGCGCACACGCGCATTCGCGATCGGCGTGGCGCACAACTTCGGCTTCGAGCGCACGCCCTCGGCGTGGCTGCTCTCCTGGCACCTGGAGGAGCAGCGCGTGCTCGACGAGCAGCCCGATACGCGCTACGCGGTCTACTTCGGCCACCGCCGCACCTTCCGCCATACCGACGACCTCGTCTCGCCGCGCAACGGCTACTTCGGCAGCTTCGAGGTCGGCGGCACGCCCGGCGGGCCGCTCGCTTCGCGTGCCTTCCTGCGCGCCGTCGCCTCGGGCTCGTACTTCTTCGCCCTCAGCCGGCGCGACGATGTGCTGCTGCGCGCGCAGGCAGGCGGCGTGGCATCCAACTCCCGCGAGGGAATCCCGAGCACGTTTCTCTTCCGCACCGGCGGCGACCTGACCGTGCGCGGCTACGCCTTCGAGAGCCTCGGCGTGCAGCAGGGGGCGGCGGTCGTCGGCGGCCGCCGCCTGGCGGTGGCGAGCGCCGAGTACACGCGCTGGATCGGCGAGGCCTGGGGCGTCGCCGCGTTCGTCGACGCCGGCGACGCATGGGACAGCGGCGTGCGCTTCACGCCCGCGCTCGGCTACGGCATCGGCGCCCGGGTGCGCACGCCCATCGGCCCGATCCGCGCCGACCTCGCCTACGGCGAGCGCGTGAGCGACTATCGCGTGCACTTCTCGGTGGGCTTCAACTTCTGACCATGAAGCGCGCGCTCCTCTTCGTCCTGCTCGGCTTCGGCGTGCTGATGGCCGGCGCGATCGCCGCCGGCGCGTGGCTGCTCGGCACCAACGATGGCCTGCGCTGGGCGCTCGCGCGCGCCGCCGCCGCAAGCCGCGGAGCGCTCGCGATCGAGGACGCGACCGGCATGCTTGCCGGCGAGGTGCATCTCGGCCGCCTCGCCTACCGCAGCGACGGCTTCACCATCGAGCTGCGCGAGGCCGGCGGCCGTGTCGACCTCCTCGCCGCGCTGGCGGGCCGGGTCGCGCTCGCGCCGGTGCGCGCCGCCTCCCTGCGGGTCGAGCTCGCCGAGAACCCGCCGCCGCGCTCCGGCCCGCCGGTGCTCGCCTTCGGCGTGCAGCTCGCCGCGGCGGACATCGACCTGGTCGAGGTGCGGCGCGGCGACACGACCTTTGGCTTGCGGGCGGTGCATGTCGAGCAGGCGGCGATCGGCGCCGGCTCGTCGATCTCTGCGCGCGCGAGCTTTCGCCTCGCCGACGAGCGCTTTCCCGCTTCGGTCAAGGCCGAGCTGCAGGGCACGCTGGAGAGCGCCCGCGTCTCGCTCACGGCGCAGGAGAGCGGCACGACCATCGAGGCGCGCGCCGAGATCTCTCCGTCCGCCCCGCATCCCTTGCAGGCGCTGTGGGCCCGCGCCGGACCGGTCGATCTCGCCCGCTTCGACGCCTCGCTGCCGGCCACCGCGCTCGAGCTCGAGCTGAGCGGCTCTTCGTTCGCGGCAGATGCGCTGCGCGGCACCCTGGCGGCGCGCAACCCTCGCGCGGGCGCGCTGGACAAGGGGCGGGTGCCGATCGCGAGCATCGATGCCCGCTTCGCCACCGCCGACTTCACGGCCCTTCGCCTCGAAGATCTGCGCATCGTCCTCGCCGGCGGCGGTCGGCTCGAAGGACAGGCGCACGCGAACGTCGATCGCGTCAACGCCCTCCTGCAGGCGAGCGCCATCGATCTGCGCGCGCTGCGCTCGGACCTGCGACGCACTTCGCTGCGCGGGCCGCTGGAGGTCTCCCTGACGACCGAGCTGCAATCGGTCGACGGCAACCTTTCGCAGGAAGGCATGAATCTCGACGCCCATGTCGTGCGGCGCGGCACGCGCGTCGATATCCGCCGCCTGCGCGCTGCCGCCTCGGGCGGCGAAGTGAGCGGCTCGGGGCGCATCGACCTTCTGCGCGGCTGGCCGTTCCGCGCCGAGCTCGCCTTCAAGCGATTCGATCCTGCCGCGTTCGGCGACTATCCGCGCGGCTCGATCAGCGGCAGCGCCAGCCTCGCCGGCCGCCTCGGCGGCGAGCGCGATATCCAGGCGCGCTGGTCGATCGCGCAGAGCACGCTCAACGGCCTGGCGCTGGAAAGCCGCGGCCACGCGACGCTCTCGAAGCGCGGCGTCTCGCGCGCCGAGGTCGAGTCGACGCTCGGCGCGACGCGCGCGAGCGCGCACGGCGCCTTCGGCCGGCCGGGCGACGAGCTGGTCTGGACGCTGAACGCACCGCGTCTCGCCGAGATCGACCCGAGGCTCGAGGGAAAGGTGCGCGCAAGCGGCGTCCTCTCCGGATCGTGGCAGGAGCCGCAAGGCCGCTTCGATGCCGTCGCTGAGGGCCTGCGCATCGGCGACGGGCCGCGGCTCGAAACGCTCACCGCCCGCCTAGCCGGCAGCCTGTCGCGCCACGAAGCCGCGGTCGCGTTGCGTGGCCGCGATCTCGACCTGGAAGCCGATCTGCGCGGCGGCTGGGGAGCACAGGGCTGGGCCGGCGAGCTGCGCTCGGCCGTCAACCGCGGCGCGTATCCGATGCGCCTCGTCGGGCCCGCGGCATTGAGCTTCGCAGCCGAGCGCTTCCAGCTCGGCCGGCTCGAGGCGCTGGTCGGCGAGGGACGGCTGCTGGTCGAGGACCTGCGCTGGGCTCCCGGCGCGCTCGCTTCGCGCGGCGAACTGCGCAGCCTGCCGGCCCACTGGCTGATCCTCGCGCTCGGCGCGAGCGCTCGGGTCGACGGCGATCTCTCGCTGGACGGCGAATGGTCGATCGCCGCCGCGCCGCGCATCGACGGCTCGCTCAGGCTGCGCCGCGCCGGCGGCGACCTGCGGCTTCTCGGCGAATCGCCGCTCGACCTCGGCTTGGGCGAGGCGAGCATCGATGCGCGCTTCGCGAAAAGCCGCGTGCTCTTGCGCGCGCAAGCCGCTTCTCGCTTCGGCAACCTCGATGCCGCCGGCGAGATCGCGCCCGCCGCCGACGCGGAAGGCTTCGCCATCGGTCCCGCATCGACCCTGGCCCTGGAAGGACGCATCGCCTTCGCCGACGTGCGCCTGCTCTCGCGCGCGCTGCTCGCCGATGGCCGCCTGGAAGGCAAGCTGAGCGCCGAGCTGAAGGCGACCGGCACGCTCGGCGAGCCGCTGCTGCGCGGTGAAGTGCGCGGCGAGGCGCTGGCGCTGGAGCTGCCGCCCTACGGCGTTTTCCTCAGGAACGGCGAGCTGCGCGCGAGCCTGCAGGGCGACCGCCTGCAGATCGACTCCTTCGTCATTCGCGGCGGCGAGGGCCAGCTCTCCGCCAGCGGCTCGCTGCCGCTCAGGCTCGCCGACGGCGAGGCGCGCGTTGCCTGGACGGCGACGCGCTTCACCGTCATCGACCAGCCGGAGCTGGGCCTGGTCGCCTCGGGCCGCGGCGAGGCGCACTTCGACGGCAAGCGCCTGGCGCTCTCCGGCGATCTGCGCGCCGACCGCGGCCGGATCGAGGTGCAGCGCGAGCGCCTGCCGAAGCTCGGCGATGACGTCCGGGTCACGGGCGGCGATCGCCCGGCGGCGCGGCGGCGCGGGCCGCTGCCGGTCAAGCTCGACGTGCACCTCGACCTGGGCGACAACCTGGAGATCCGCGCCCAAGGGCTGGAAGGCAAGCTCATCGGCCATCTCGATTTCGCCACCACCGAGGAGGGGGAGCTGCGCGCCTGGGGCAAGGTGCAGACGCTCAACGCCACCTTCTTCGCCTACGGCCAGAAGCTGGAGGTCGATCCCGGCATCCTGATATTCGACGGCCCGATCGACAATCCAACACTGCAGGTGACTGCCTGGCGACGCCATCTGGCCGTCGAAGCCGGCGTGCAGGTCAGCGGCACGGTGCGAGCGCCGCGCGTGCAGGTCGTCTCGCAGCCGCCGGTCCCGGAAGGCGAGCGCATCTCCTGGCTGGTGCTCGGCCGGCCGCCGAGCGATGCGACCAAGGCCGACCTCGGCATGCTGCAGGTCGCGGCGGGCGCGCTGCTCGCGCGCGGCGACGCGATGCCGCTCGACCGGCGCATCGCGCGCGCCTTCGGCCTCGACGAGCTGACGTTGCGCGGCACCGGCGAGGCGGCCGACCGCGTGGTCGCGGTCGGCAAGCGGCTCTCGGACAAGCTCTACATCAGCTACGAGCAGGGAATCGGCACCGTCGCCTCGAACCTGGTGAAGATGGACTACTCGCTTTCGCGGCGCTGGTCGCTGCGCGCGGAGACCGGCAGCTCGAGCGGCGGCGGCGTCTTCTACCGCTTCTCCTGGGATTGATCCACGGCTTGCAGCCAGGCGAGCGCCGCTGCATCGTCGGCGAAGCTGCGCAGGTTCGCGCCCTGCTGCTTTGCCAGCAGCTCGCCGTATTCATGGGCGCTGCGCACGTCGGCGCGTGCGGTGACCAGCGCGACCCTCAGCCACGGCCGCAGGGCGATTTCCTTCAGATACGCGGACGCGCTGTATTGCTCGACCTTGAAGATCGGCCGCGAGGCGCGGACGCAGATCAGGATGCGACTCGCCCTGGTGGCCCGCAACACGCTTTCCCGGGCCTCGATGCGGAACATCGGCCCGAATCTACGCCCCGACTGCTTCACCACTTCGCTCACCGCGCCGGCGATCGACAGGGGGCGTGATTTCCGTCGCGGCGTGATGGAAACCGGCCGCAATTTATCGTAACTTCGGGCGGAATGATGCAGGGGGTTTCCGAGCAGCGCTTCGTCCCGGGCGGCGGCCAGAACGGCGGCGGCGACGGGATTTCTCCTCCGGCGCCCACGCCGGAGGCCGGGGTGCGCAGCGGGCGATCAAGGTCCTGGTCGCCGACGACGACGGCGACACCGTGCTCTCCCTCAGGATGCTGCTGGAGACCGAAAACTACGAAGTCCTCGGCGTCTTCGACGCCCACGCCGTTTTCGAGGCGGTGCGCGACTTCGAGCCCGACGCGGTCCTGCTCGACATCGGCATGCCGAAGATGACCGGCTACGACATCGCGAGGGAGCTGCGTCGCACCCGGGGCAACGACCTGCTGCTGATCGCCGTCACTGCGTGGAGCAAGTTCTCCGACAAGATGGCGGCGCACATCGCCGGCTTCGACCATCACGTCAGCAAGCCCTACCGGCCCGAACACGTCCTGGAATTGCTGAAGCCGCTCGCCGACCATCTCGGTCGGATCTGACGCCGCGTCACAGCGACGAATAACTACACGGTTGTCGTAGGACAACTACAGAGAAACTTTTCGCCAGTTTCTCCGTAATAATGTCGTCATGCAATTGGATCTCCAGGCACAGAAGGGCAGCAATGCCAAGCCCGTTTCCGGCGGCGCATCGGATGACTTGTTTGGCGCGCGCGCGCTGGATCATCCGGTTCTCGTGGTCGAAGACGACATCGACAACGCCCGTTCGATCGCGCTCTTGCTTGGCTGCATGGGTCACAAGGTCGAGTATGCGATCAATGGCATCGCCGGCCTGCACCTGGCTCAGCAGATACGCCCGCGCGTCGTCATTCTCGATCTCAAGCTGCCCGACATTCACGGCGCAGAAATGGCGCGGCAGATCCGCGGTCACCCCGACCTGAAAGACGTCCGGATCATCGCCATCACGGGGAGCAACTTCCAGAAGGACCACGACCGGGCGCGAGCCGCGGGGTGCGACGAGGTCCTGACAAAACCGGTTGCGCCGGAAATCTTCGATCAGCTCATTCGAGGCGTGAAGCCGAGCTAGCTTCGTCTTTCATCACCTTCGCTGTAATAAAACGACGACATCCGATTGGCAACGCGGTTCGACCCGGGTTAAATTCGCGACCCATGGAGACGGACAAACAAGTAACCGATGACTTGGCGATGACTGCCGAGACTGCGCGCTTGATCAGGGAAATGGACGGGCTCATCGAGAGGGCGCGCATCCTCATCCACGACCGGCAAAAGCTCGTGGCCATCATCACAGAACAGGCGAAAAAGCCGGAAGAGAAGTAGCCGCCTCCCAAGTCTGCCAGCAAGGCCGTATGAACGCCGTACGACAAGCGAGAGAGCCTAAAGCGCAGTGCCGGATTCTGGTTGTCGATGACAACCTGGATCACGTCCGTTCGCTCGCGTTGCTATTCGACACCATGGGCCACCAGTGCGATTACGCAATCAACGCCACGGCTGCAATCGGCATCGCGCTACGACTTCAGCCGGATATCGTCTTTCTCGACCTCCTCCTGCCCGATGGTCATGGAGCGCGGGTCTGCAGCGAGATGCGCAAGCATCCCGAGCTGCAAAAGATGCGGATCATCGGCATTACAGCCAGTAGCCGCATGATGGACCACCAGCTGGCGCTCGACGCCGGGTGCGACGACGTATTGCGGAAACCCGTTTCCGCCGCCACCTTTGAGCGTCTTATCGCCGGCGGCATGACCAGACGGAAATTGCGCGAGCTCACCGCCAGCAAGAAAGGCCCCTGAAATGAAATCCATTCGCCCAACAGAATCTCCACGGCAGGTGGAGACCGAAACGCTGCTGGAAGAGATGGAAAGGCTGCAGCTGCGAGCCGAGATGCTTCTGGCGGAGCATCGGCATGTTGTGGCCACGATGACGGTGCTGCGAAGCAAACTAGACGCGACTCAGAGGGGCTCGTCTTAGGAGTTGGTCGGGGCGGCGAGATTTGAACTCGCGACCACCTGCACCCCATGCAGGTACGCTACCAGGCTGCGCTACGCCCCGAGGACCGGGATTTTATCCTCTTAGCTGCTCCAGAACCGCTTTTAACTCGCGCTTGATCGCGGAGACATCGACGCCGGGAACGGCGCCGTTGCGCGGCGCCACCGGCGGATCGATCTTGTCCTCGTGCTGGAAGCCGCTGTCGGGGCGGCCGTTGTCGAGGCGTGAATTGTCCAGGCGTGAATTATCCAGGCGGTTGCGCGCGCCGCTGATGGTGAAGCCTTCCTCGTAGAGCAGCTCGCGGATGCGCCGGATCAGCAGCACTTCGTGGTGCTGGTAGTAGCGGCGGTTGCCGCGCCGCTTGACCGGCTTCAGCTGCGTGAATTCCTGCTCCCAGTAGCGCAGCACGTGCGGCTTCACCCCGCAGAGGTCGCTTACCTCACCGATGGTGAAGTAGCGCTTGGCGGGGATCGGCGGGAGCTCAGCTTTCCTGCGACTTGGCTCCATGGCGGGCTTTCTCGACCATGGCCTTCAGCTTCTGGCTGGCATGGAAGGTGACCACGCGGCGGGCGCTGATGGGAATCTCCTCGCCGGTCTTCGGATTGCGGCCGGGACGCTGCGGCTTGTCGCGCAACTGGAAGTTGCCGAAGCCGGAGAGCTTCACGCTTTCGCCGCGCTCGAGTGCCCCTCGGATCTCCTCGAAGAACGCCTCGACCATGTCTTTGGCCTCGCGCTTGTTCAGCCCGACCTTCTCGAATAGCAGGTCGGCCAGCTCGGCCTTCGTCAACGTCATCGCTCGCTCCCCAGAATCCCTTTTTCCCTTTTATGTACGGAGAGTTGCAGAGAATCTTCGTCCCAGCAGGCTGACCAGGGCGTCGCGGGCAGCATCTGCTTCCGTATCCGTGAGGGTTCGTTCAGTATCTTGCATAACTACCCGGAACGCAAGGCTTTTTGTCCCTGCGGGAAGGCTCGCGCCGCGGTAGAGGCTGAAAAGCCGGACGGAGCGCACGATGGGGGGTTTTTCGGCCTCGATCACATCCAGAACGCCCTGGACGGGGGTACCGGCGGGGAAAAGCAGGGCGATGTCCCGAACCACGGGCGGCTGGTCGGAAAGCGCCCCGGGATGGGGCAAGGGGACCGATGTCAGAGGCTCGGCGTCCATCTCGAACAGCACCGGCGCCTGCGGCAGGCCGTATTTCTGTTGCCATTTCGGATGCAGCTCGCCGATCGACCCCACGGCGGTGCCCTCGAGCAGGATCCGCGCCGAGCGGCCGGGGTGGAAAGCCGGATGCGGCGCGGCTTCGAAGCGCAACGCCGACGGCGCCGCGAGCGATTCGACATCCGCCTTCACGTCGAAGAAATCAGCGGTGCGCGCGGGCTCGTCCCACTGCTCCTCGGCGAGCGGGCCGAAGGCGGCGGCGCCGATGCGCACCGGCTGGCGCAGGCCGGCGACGCTGAGCGGTCCGTCCGGCGCCGCGGCATCGCGCAGGAACACGCGCCCGACCTCGAAGACGCGGATGCGCGGCACCTTGCGGTCGTGGTTGTACTTGATCTTGTCGAGCAGCGAGCCGATCAGGCTCGTGCGCATCACCGATTGCTGGCTGGCGATCGGGTTCAGGAGCCGGATGGGATTCGCTTCTCCCGCGAGATCGGCCTCCCACGCCGGCTCGACGAAGCTGAAGTTGATCACCTCGCGGTAGTCGCACGCCGCCAGGCGCTCGCGCAGGTCGTGCAGGCTGCGCCTCGTCTCGGGGCTCTTCGACAGCACCGCGGCGACGCGCGGCGGATGCGCCTCGATGCGATCGAAGCCATGGATGCGAGCGACTTCCTCGATCAAATCCTCCTCGATCGCGATGTCGAAGCGATAGCTCGGCGGAACGACGGTGAGCGCCTGCGGTCTCTTCTTGAATTGAAAGCCCAGTTTTGAAAAAACCGTGGCCATTTCCTTCGCCGCGATCGCAACGCCGATGACTTTCTGCGCGCGCGCGACGCGCATCGCCACCGGCTTGCGCTTCGGCAGGCGGGCCACCTTGTCGACCGTCGGGCCGGGCTCACCGCCGCAGAGGTCGAGGATGAGGCGCGTGGCGCGCTCGATGCCGTCGACGTTGTTGTCGAAATCGACGCCGCGCTCGAAGCGGTGCGAGGCGTCGCTCGAAAAGTTGAAGCGCCGCGCGCGGCCCTGGATCGCGTCCGGGTGAAAGAACGCCGACTCGAGGAAGATGTTCTTCGTTCCCTCGTCGGCCTTGGTGCTCTCGCCGCCCATGATGCCGGCGAGGCCGATGGCGCCCGAGTCGTCGGTGATGCACAGCACCGACGAGTCGACTTCGACTTCCTGGCCGTTGAGCAGCAGCACTTTCTCGCCCTTGCGGCCCCAGCGCACGTCGATCGCGCCGCGCAGCTTGTCGAGGTCGTAGACGTGCAGCGGCCGGCCGAGCTCGAGCATCACGTAGTTGGTGACGTCGACCAGCGCCGAGATCGACCGCTGCCCGGCGCGCTCCAGGCGCTGCTTCATCCAATCGGGAGTTTTTGCGGAAGAATTCACCGCGCGGATCACGCGGCCGGCGAACCTGCCGCAGCCTTCGGGCGCGGAAATTCGCACGGCATGCTTTTCAGCGCTTTTCTTCGCGACCGGTTTCACTTCGGGATGCTTCAACGCGGTACCCGTCAGCGCCGACACCTCGCGCGCCACGCCGAGGATCGACAGGCAATCGGCCCGGTTCGGCGTCAGCTTGAGCGTCATGACCCACTCGTCGAGCTCGAGCAGGCCGGAATGATCGTCGGACAGGCCGAGGTCGCGCGCCGAGCAGAGCATGCCTTCGCTTTCGACGCCGCGGATCGCCGATTTTTTGATCTCGCCGCCGGGCAGCTTCGCGCCCACCTTGGCGAGCGGCACCCGCATGCCGGCGCGCACATTCGGCGCGCCGCAGACCACGCGATAGCGTTCGCCGCCCGCCGCGACGCTGCAGACCGTCAGCTTGTCGGC
This sequence comes from Betaproteobacteria bacterium, assembly GCA_034668045.1. GTDB lineage: Bacteria > Pseudomonadota > Gammaproteobacteria > Burkholderiales > SG8-39 > SCGC-AG-212-J23. Next base: position 39,149 of record JAXDQC010000160.1, read on the forward strand.
GTTCGGGTGCTTGTCGACCGCCAGCACTTCCGCGGCGACCACGCCGGCAATCGGCGGCACCGCCGGCTGGTAGGCCTCGACCTCGACGCCCGCCATCGTCAGCCGCTCGGCGAGCTTCGCACCCGGCAGCTTGGGATTGCAAAAGCTTCGCAGCCAGCTCTCGGGGACGATCATGAGAACTGCTCGAGAAAGCGCAGATCGCCGTCGAAGAACAAGCGCAAGTCATCGATGCCGTAGCGAAGCATCGTCAGGCGCTCGAGGCCGGAGCCGAAAGCGAAGCCGATGTATTTCTCCGGATCGAGGCCGAAGTTCTTCACCACCTGCGGGTGCACCTGTCCCGAGCCGGAGATCTCCAGCCAGCGGCCCTTGAGCTTCATGTCGATCTCGGCCGAAGGCTCGGTGAACGGGAAGAACGACGGCCGGAACCGTACCTCCAGATCGTCGCTCTCGAAGAAGCGGCGCAGGAACTCGGTGTAGACGCCTTTCAGGTCGGCGAAGCTGATGTGCTCGTCGATCCACAGCCCCTCGACCTGGTGGAACATCGGCGAGTGGGTCGCGTCGGAGTCGACGCGGTAGGTGCGGCCGAGCGCGATCACCTTGATCGGCGGCTTGTGCATGCGCGCGTAGCGCACCTGCATCGGGCTGGTGTGCGTGCGCAGGAGCAGCGGCAACCCGTCCTTGTCCTTCAGGTCGACGTAGAACGTGTCCTGCATCGAGCGCGCCGGGTGGTTCTCGGGATTGTTCAGCGCGGTGAAGTTGTACCAGTCGGTCTCGATCTCCGGCCCCTCGGCGACGTCGAAGCCGATCGAGCGCCAGATGGCCTCGATCCGCTGCCAGGTGCGCACCACCGGGTGGACGCCGCCGCGGCCGCGGCCGCGCGCCGGCAGCGTGACGTCGAGCGCGTCCTCGGCGAGCCGGGCGGAGAGCTTCGCGTCGGCGAGCTCCACCCGGCGCGCCTCGAGGGCGGCTTCGATCTTCTGCTTGGCGGCGTTGAAGGCCGCCCCCGCCGCCTTGCGGTTTTCAGCAGGAAGAGAACCCAGCGACTTCTGGAAAACCGAAAGCTCGGCGCGCGAGCGCGCCTTGGCGTTTTCCAGCGACGCAGGTTCGCCCGCCGCGCTGAAGTCGGCGAGCGCCTGCGCGACGATGACCTCGAGGTCCTGCAACTTCAGTGCGCCAGGCTGGCTTTCACCTGGCTCGCGATTTTCGCGAAGGCCGCCTTGTCCATCACGGCGAGATCGGCGAGAACCTTGCGGTCGATGTCGATGTTGGCCCGCTTCAGGCCGGCCATGAAGGCGCTGTAGGACATGCCGAGCTCGCGCACTGCGGCGTTGATGCGCGTGATCCACAAAGCGCGGAACGTGCGCTTTCTCTGGCGGCGGTCGCGGTAGGCGTACTGCCCCGCCTTCATTACCGCCTGCTTGGCGATGCGGTAGACGTTCTTGCGCCGGCCGCGGAAGCCCTTCGCCTGCTTGAGGACCTTCTTGTGGCGCGCGCGCGCCGTTACTCCTCGCTTGACTCTTGGCATGGCGCGCTCCTTAGCCCGAGTACGGCAGCATGCTGCGGATCGCCGCCGTGTTGGTGTGGTCGACCCCGCTGCGCCGGCGCATATTGCGCTTCCGCTTGGTGCTCTTCTTGGTGAGGATGTGGCGCTTGTAGGCGCCGCCGCGCTTGATGCTGCCGCTGCCGCGGACGCGGAAACGCTTCGCGGCGCCCCGCTTGCTCTTCATCTTGGGCATATGCCCTCCTTCGTCTTCTCGTATGACGCCGGGCGGCTCGCTACGCGAGCACTTTCAAGCCGCGGCAATCACTTGTTAAGCGGCAGCGGGCTTCGCTGCCGCGACCTTCTTCGGTTTTTCCGCCTTCTCCGGCTTTGCTTCCGCCTTCGGCTTCGTCGGCGGCGGTACGCCCTTCTTCTTCGGCGCGATCACCATCACCATCTGGCGGCCTTCCAGCCGCGGGAACTGCTCGACCAGGCCCACCGCGTCGAGATCCTTTCGCACCCGCTCCAGCAGCCGCTCGCCGAACTCCTTGTGCGCCATCTCGCGGCCGCGGAAGCGCAGCGTCACCTTCGCCTTGTCGCCTTCGTCGAGGAACTGGATCAGCTTGCCGAGCTTGATCTTGTAGTCGCCCTCGTCGGTGCCCGGCCGGAACTTGATTTCCTTGACCTGGATCTGCTTCTGCTTGAGCTTGGCTTCGTGCGCTTTCTTCTGCTCGCGGTAACGGAACTTGCCGTAATCCATCAGCTTGCAGACCGGCGGCACCGCGAGCGGCGCGATCTCCACCAGGTCGACGTTCGATTCCTCGGCGAGGCGCAGGGCCTCCGTGACTGTCTTGATGCCGAGCTGATCACCGTTTTCCGCTACCAGACGCACCTCCGGGGCGGTGATTTCCCGGTTGATGCGTTGCGATCTTTCGAGTGCGATGTGTGAAAAGCTCCTCTAAATGCCGAAAAAACAGCCGTGCTTACTGCGCTTTCGCCTCTGCCTGGAGGCGAGCGGTGAAGGCTTCGAGCGGCATCGCTCCGAGGTCTTCGCCGCCGCGCGTACGCACGGCCACCGTGTTCGCTTGCATCTCCTTGTCGCCCACCACTAGTTGGTAGGGCAGCTTCTGCAAGCTATGTTCGCGAATCTTATAGGAAATTTTCTCGTTTCGCAAATCGCAAAACACCCTAAACCCCTGTTCTACAAGCTTTTCTTTTACGCCCTGCGCGTAAGCAGCCGCGCGCTCGGTAATGTTCAGGACGACCACCTGCTGGGGCGAAAGCCAGAGCGGGAACGCGCCGGCGTAGTGCTCGATCAGGATGCCGATGAATCGCTCCAACGAGCCGACGATCGCTCGATGCAGCATCACCGGCGTGTGGCGCGCATTGTCCTCGCCGACATATTCCGCGCCGAGGCGCTCCGGCATGCTGAAGTCGACCTGCATGGTGCCGCATTGCCAGACGCGGCCGATGCCGTCCTTGAGCGAATACTCGATCTTCGGCCCGTAGAACGCGCCCTCTCCCGGAGAGAGGGTGAACTGCAGCCCGCTTTTTTCCAGTGAGGTTTTCAGCGCCGCTTCCGCCTTGTCCCACGCCTCGTCCGAACCGATGCGCGCCTTCGGCCGCGTCGCCACCTTGTAGATGATCTCGGTGAAGCCGAAGTGCCGGTAAACCTTCTGCAGCAGCGACGTGAAGGCCTCGCACTCGGGGAGGATCTGCGCCTCGGTGCAGAAGATGTGGCCGTCGTCCTGCACAAAGCCTCTCACCCTCATTAAGCCGTGCAGCGCGCCCGAGGGCTCGTTGCGGTGGCAGGAGCCGAATTCGCCGTAGCGCAGCGGCAGCTCGCGATAGCTGCGGATTCCCTTGTTGAAGATGAGGATGTGGCCCGGGCAGTTCATCGGCTTCACCGCGTAGTCGCGGTTCTCCGACGAAGTCGTGAACATGTTGTCCTTGAAGTTCTGCCAGTGGCCGGTCTTCTCCCACAGGCTGCGGTCGAGAATCTGCGGGCCGCGCACTTCCTGGTAGCCGTTGTCGCGATACACGCGCCGCATGTACTGCTCGACCTGCTGCCAGATGACCCACCCCTTCGGGTGCCAGAAAACCAGCCCGGGCGCCTCCTGCTGCATGTGGAAGAGGTCGAGCTGCGTGCCGAGGTTGCGGTGATCGCGCTTCTCCGCCTCCTCGAGCATCTTCAGGTAGGCGTCCTGTTCCTCCTTCGTCGCCCAGGCGGTGCCGTAGATGCGCTGGAGCATCTCGTTCTTCGAGTCGCCGCGCCAGTACGCGCCGGCGACGCGCATCAGCTTGAACACCTTGAGCTTGCCGGTCGAAGGGACGTGCGGCCCGCGGCACAGGTCGATCCAGTTTCCCTGCCCGTAAAGAGAGATGGGATCGCCGGCCGGGATCGCGGCGATGATCTCCGCCTTGTATTTCTCGCCGATCGACTGGAAGAACTTCACCGCCTCGTCGCGCGCCATCACCTTGCGGTGCACCGGCAGATCCTGCTTGACGATGTCGGCCATCTTCTTCTCGATGGCGACCAGATCCTCGGGCGTGAACGGCCGCTTGTACGAGAAATCGTAGTAGAAGCCGTTCTCGATCACCGGCCCGATCGTCACTTGCGCGCCGGGGAACAGCTCCTGCACCGCCTGCGCCATCAGATGCGAGGTGGAGTGGCGCAGGATGTCGAGTCCCTCGGGGCTCTTGGGCGTGACGATGGCGAGGTCAGCGTCGCTCTCGATCTTGTGCGAAAGGTCGACCAGCCTTCCGTTCACCTTCGCCGCGAGCGCGGCGCGCGCGAGGCCGGCGCCGATCGCACTCGCGACTTCGGCGGCGGTTACGGGCCCGGGAAAGGATTTCTGCGAGCCGTCGGGGAGACGGATGTTAGGCATCGAACACGAGAGGCTTCATACTATCACGATGAATATTCCGCTCACGCTCGCGATGAATCCCTACGATCACGTGCGCGATGTCCTCAGCGGCGAGGTGCGCGCCACCGGCATCGACATCATCCCCCTCGAGCTGCCGATCGAGGAGATCTTCTACCGCTTCACCAAGTTCCGCGAGTGGCAGGCCTCCGAGATGTCGTTCGGCAAGGTGATCTCGCTCATGTCCGAAGACAAGCCCGAGATCATCTGCGTGCCGGTGTTCCTCTCCCGGGTCTTCCGGCACTCGGCGATCTACCTGCCCGAGAATTCGCCCATCAAGAAGCCGAAGGACCTGGAAGGCAAGCGCGTCGGCATTCCGGAATGGGCGCAGACCGCGGGTATCTATGTCCGAGGCATGCTTGCGCACGACTACGGCGTCGATCTCGCGAAGATCCAGTGGTTCCAGGCCGGCGTGCGCGAGCCCGGCCGGGTCGAGAAGGTGCAGCTGCAGCTGCCCAAGGGCGTCTCGATCAAGGCGATGCCGGATCGCTCGCTGGTCGACCTGCTGGAAAAGGGCGACATCGACGCGGTGATGTCGGCGCGCGAGGTGCCCGGGACGCGGCTGTTCAAGGACTACCGCGCGGCCGAGGTCGAGTACTGGAAGAAGACGCGCATCTTCCCGATCATGCACGTCCTCGCCCTGCGCCGGGACGTCTACGAAGGCAACCGCTGGCTGGCGATGAATCTCTTCCAGGCGTTCCTCGAGGCGAAGCGCCGCAGCATGGCGCGCGTCAGCGAGTTCGGCCTTTCGCATCTGCCGCTGCCCTGGATCCCCGACCATGTGCGCCAATGGCGCGAGATCGCCGGCGAGGATTTCTGGCCTTACGGCGTCGAGCCGAACCGGCCGACGCTGGACGCGTTCCTGCAATACGGCTACGAGCAGGGCGTCAGCAGGAAGCGCATCAAGGTGGAAGACCTGTTCGCTCCGGAGACTCTCCAGAGCTTCAAGATCTAGTCCGCCTTGATGCCGATCTGCTTGATAAGGTCGCCGAAGCGCTTGTAGTCGCGCTGGATCAACGCCGAGAACTCCTGCGGGGTACTCACGAACGGCTCCAGCCCGCCCGCAACGTGCAGCTTGTCGCGCACCTCGGGCAGCTCGAGCGCGCGCTTCGCTTCCTGCCGCAGCTTGCCGAGGACTTCCTCCGGAATGCCGTTCGGTCCGAACAGGCCGAGCCAGATCGAATTCTCGAAGCCGGGATAGAACTCGGCGATGGTCGGCAGCTCGGGGAAGGCCGCCGAGCGCTTCGAGCCGGAGGTGGCAAGCGCACGCAGCCGGCCCGCCTTGATTTGCGGCGCAGTCGACGTGCCGGCGAACATCGCCTGCACCTCGCCGGACATCGTCGCCGTCGTCGCGGGCGCCCCGCCCTTGTAAGGCACGTGCACGAGATCGATGCCGGCGCGCGCCTTGAGAAGCTCCATGGTCAGCTGATGCTGGCTACCGTTGCCGCCCGACCCGTAGTGGAGCGGCGGGTTCGCCTTCTTCGCATAGTCGATGAATTCCTGGAACGTCTTCACCGGCAGGCCGGGGTTGACCGACAGCACGAATTGGTTCGCAACCAGGCTCGCCACCGGCGCCAGGTCTTTCAGCGTATCAATCGGCATCTTTGAATAGAGATGCGGGTTGATCGTGATCAGGCTGTCGGCAGCGAGGATGAGCGTGTAGCCGTCGGGCGCAGCGCGCGCCACTTCCTGCGCCGCGGCGTTGCCGTTCGCGCCGGGCCGGTTCTCGATCACCACCGGCTGGCCGAAGTGCTCCGACATCTTCTGGCCGATGATGCGCGCGGCGATGTCGGGCGCGCCGCCCGGCGGGATGGTGACGACGATCTTTACCGCGCGCACCGGATACTGTGCCAGCACGCTCGTCGCGGTGAAGAGGAGGCCGAAGAGGATCAGTCGGATCATAGGAAGAATGGTAGGCGCGATTGGACTCGAACCAACGACCCCCACCATGTCAAGGTGGTGCTCTAACCAGCTGAGCTACGCGCCTTCCGGATAAGAATTGCGAATAAAAATGCGGATAATCATGCCGCTTAGAACTGAAATAATTTTACCGTAAACTCCCCGGCCTCATGGACCTCATCCTCTGGCGCCACGCCGAGGCGGAAGAAGGCGGCGCCGATCTCGAGCGCAAGCTCACCGCCAAGGGCCTCAAGCAGGCCGAGCGGGTCGCGAACTGGCTGCTGCAGCGGCTGCCGGGGAAATTCGCCGTGGTGGCGAGCCCGGCGGCGCGCGCGCAGCAGA
>JAXDQC010000161.1:0-2898 GCA_034668045.1 Betaproteobacteria bacterium
GCCGGGCGCTGGAGCGCAACGAGTTCGGTCTCGTGTACCAGCCGAAGATCGACCTCGCGAGCGGACGTCCCTGCGGCGCCGAGGCGCTGCTGCGCTGGCACCACCCAAAACGCGGCGTGGTTTCCCCGGCCCACTTCATCCCGGTGCTCGAGGACACGGGACTCATCCTGCCGGTGGGCGAGTGGGTCATCCGGCGTGCCTGCGAGGACATCAAGGCCTGGCTCGCCGCCGGGCTGAAGGTATTGCCGGTCGCCGTGAACCTGTCCGCGCGCCAGTTCCGCCAGCAGCACCTCGACACGCGCATTCGATCGCTGGTCGAGGCGGCCGGGGTCGATCCGGCGCTGATCGAGATCGAGATCACCGAAAGCCAGCTCATGGAGGACCCGGATCACGCCGTGCGTGTGATGAATGCCCTGCGCGACAGCGGAATTCGTGCCGCAATCGACGATTTCGGCACCGGCTATTCGAGCCTCGCCTACCTTACGCGGCTACCGCTGGCGGCGCTCAAGATCGACCGCTCCTTCGTCGCCGACGCCCTGAACGATCCCGCCGACGCGGCCATCGTGCGCACGATCATAGAGATGGCGCACACGCTGGAGTTCACGGTGGTGGCCGAGGGCGTCGAGACCGACGCGCAGAGGGCGTTCCTGCGCCGGTTCGGCTGCGAGCAGGGGCAGGGCTACCTCTTCGCCCGGCCCATGAGTGCGATAGATTTCACGGCGCTGATCTAGGGAATTCCCCGATGGTCGCGCGCTCGGGCAACAAGCAAAGTGAGCCCCCGCGATGAGACCCGCGCCCGAATTCGACCCTGCCGTGCAGGCGGTCAGCGTCCTGCTGGTCGAGGACGACCCTGACTTCGCCGCGCTGGTGCGCCGCTGCGTCGCCGGCCTGGACGGACGCCCGGCGCTGACGACCGCCGCAACGCTGCAGCAGGCGCTGCAGGCGCTGGCATCCGGTACTTTCGACCTCATCCTCGCCGACCTCGGGCTGCCCGACTCGAGCGGGCTGGAGACGCTGCAGCGAATCGCGGCGGCCACCGAGCGTCCGGTGATCATCCTTACGGCGAACGAGGAGCCCGGCATCCGCGAAGCCGCGCTCGGCGCGGGGGCCTACGAGTTTCTGCACAAGAACGATTTCGACGCTCCGGTGCTTGCGCGCCTGGTCCGGCTCGCCGCCATCCAGGCAAGAACCTTCCGCTCGCTGCGCGAGAGCGAGTCGCGCTTCCGCAGCCTGGTCGGGCTGTCCTCGGACTACTACTGGGAGCAGGACGCGACGCACCGCCTCACCTACGTTTCCGCCGAGCTCGACGTTCTCGGAAGGCGGCGCTGGGAGGCCGACATCGGCAATCTGAGCGAGACCGACTGGGCGGCGCATCGCGCCGACCTCGAGGCGCGGCGGGCGTTTCGCGACCTCGAGCTCATGCGCCGGGACGACGCCGGCGAGGAGCGCTGGGTGGCGATCAGCGGCGAGCCGGTGTACGACGAAGCGGGCCGTTTTCGCGGCTACCGCGGCATCGGGCGCGACATCACGGCACGCAAGCGCGATGAAGAGGAGCTGCTGCGCTTTCGCGCTGCCATCGACGCGTCGGCCGACATGATCGTGGTCGTCGATCGCGCCACGATGAAGTACATCGACGTCAACCGCACGATCTGCCGGCTGCTCGGCTACAGCCGCGCCGAGATGCTCGGCATGGGGCCGCAGGACCTGCTGCCGGTCGAGCGCGGGGATCTCGAGCGCGTGTACGACGCGCTGATTGCCGACCCGCGCGTGGAAAACTCCACGCGTACCCGATACCGCTGCAAGGACGGCAGCCTGCTGCCGCTCGAATCGATGCGCCGGGCGCTGAAATCCGGCGAGCGCTGGCTCATCGTTTCCGTCGGCCGCGACATCCGCGCGCGGCTGGCGGCCGAGCATGCGCTCGAGGACAGCGAAGCGCGCTTCCGCAGCCTGACCCAGCTCTCCTCCGACTGGTACTGGGAGCAGGACAGCGAGTTCCGCCTCACCTTCATGTCGAGCCGCATGGGTGCGCGCACCGGCCTCGCGGCGTCGTCCTACCTCGGCCGCAGGCGCTGGGACCAGCCGGCGCTCAACCTCACCGAGGCCGACTGGGACCGGCACCGCGCGCAGCTCGAGCGCCATGAGCCGTTCCGCGATTTCGAGATGGAGCGCAAGGCCCCCGACGGCACCAGCGCGTGGCTTTCGATCAGCGGCGAGCCAGTCTACGACGCCGAAGGGCAGTTCCGGGGTTACCGGGGCGTCGGCCAGGACATTACCGCGCAGAAGGCGGCGCAGGCGGCGCTGCTGCGCTTTCGCACCGCGCTCGACCGCTCGGCCGACATGTTCTTCCTCGTCGACATGAAAGACGGCCGGCTGCTCGATTTCAACGAGACGGCGTGCGCCGTGCTCGGCTATGAACGCGAGGAGCTGATCGGGCGCACCTCGGAGGTGATCATCGCTGACCGCAGCCTGGAGGAAATCCTCGCCTCGTTCGCGGAGCTGGCGCGCATTCGCGTGTGCAGCGGCGAGACCTCCTACCGGCGAAAGGACGGCAGCACCTTCCCGGCCGAGGCGCGCCGCACCGTGCTCGAGACCGCGGAGGGCGAGATCCTGGTCGTCAACTCGCGCGACCTGAGCGAGCGCAAGATCGAGGAGGCGCGCAAAGCCGCGCACCTGCGCTACCAGCAGCGCATCGCGGCGTTCGGGCAATCCGCGCTCGCCTGCCGCGATCCGCAGGAGCTCTCTGAAGACGCGGTGCAGCAAGTACTGCTGGCGCTCGGAGCCGAAACCGTCGCGTACCTCGAGCGCGGCCGCGACCCCGGCCAGCTGGTGGCGCGCGCGCTCATCGGCGCGGATCAGGCGGCAGAGCGCACCACGAGCTCGGTGGACGATCCGGTGTCG
>JAXDQC010000162.1:0-6001 GCA_034668045.1 Betaproteobacteria bacterium
CATCGACAGCTGGTCGACCAGCGCGCGGCCGGCGCCGCCGGCGACGATGCACAAGGGCGCAGGCGCGATGTCGCGAAACACGCGGTACATGCGCTCGACCGCGCCGGCCTGGGCATGGCGGCAGCCGGTCTCGATCGCGTCGACGGTGTTGCGCGGCATCTCGCGGTGGCTGCCCTCCTGGATCGGCAGCTTGCCGGTGTGCTCGTGCAGCACGAAGCGCATCAGCTCGACGCCGGGCAGGATCGCGCCGCCGAGGAAAGTTCCGTCCTCGGCGAGCATATCGACCGTGGTCGCGGTGCCGGCATTGACGACCAGGCACGCACCATTGTGGATAGCGCGCGCGGCGATCAGCGCCGCCCAGCGGTCCGGGCCGAGCAGCTCGGGGTTCTCGTAGCGGTTGCGCACGCCGCAGCGCTCGGTGTCGGCGCGTAGCCAGAGCGGCTCGGCGTCGAAGATGCTGGTCCAGTTGACGATCAGCTGGTGCGCGCCGTCGCCGGCGACGTTGGAGATGACGATGCGCTCCGGATCGTCGTGCGTCATCGAGAACGGGTTGACGTGGTCGCTCGAGGCGGCGAACTCGATCAGCGAGACCGTGGCGATGCTCGTCCAGCCGCTGTCGTCGTGCCAGCCCCACTTTACGCGCGAGTTGCCGGCATCGATGGCGAGGATCATGCGGCCCTCGCAGAAACGACCCGGCCGCTTCGCACCGCCCGCATGCCGCTGCGGGTGGCGAGGCGCAGGGCGCCGTCGACATCCAGCCCGCTCGCCACCCCGGTGAGCACACGCCCGTCGGCCAGCCGCACGCGCAGCTTCTGACCAGCGTGTGCGTCTAGGCGCTCCCAATCGGCGCGCACGGCGTCCAGCCCGCGCGCGTCGAAGGCCGCCAGAGAATCGAGCAGGGCGTCGCCGATGGCCCTGGCAAGGCCTTCCTTGGCCGGCACAGAAATGAATTGCTCCAGCGCAGTAACCGGTCGCCGCAGCTGAGCCTCGAGCGCGTCGGCGCCGCGCAGATTGATGCCGACGCCGATGACGGCTTTGACCGCCCTGCCGAGTGATTTCGTCTCCACCAGAATGCCGCCGAGCTTCGCGCCGTCGACGACGATGTCGTTCGGCCACTTGAGCGCCGCGCGCGTGACGCCGAGCGCATGCAGGGCGCGCGCCACCGCGACCCCGGCGACCAGCGGCAGCGCCGCGAGCTCGCGCAATGGGCGGCGCAGCGCGAGCGCGAGCGAGAAGGTGAGGCCGGCTCCCGGCGCGCTGTGCCAGCGCCGGCCGCGGCGGCCGCGCCCGGCCGTCTGCTCGTCGGCGAGCAGGAGCACCGGCCGCTCGAGACTCTTCTCGGCGAGTAGCTCGCTGTTGGTCGAGCCGCAGCGCTGCACGCGCCGCAACTCGTAGGCTTGGCTGTCCATGCCGCTAGTTTACTGGCTGGCGAAAGCGAAGCCGCGGCCGGGGGCCGCGGCGATCAGCGCCTGCGTATAAGCGTGCTGCGGCCGCACCAGCACCTCGCTGGCCGGTCCGCACTCCACCACGCGGCCCTCGTGCATCACCGCGACGCGGTCGCAAACCTGCGCCGCAACCCGCAGGTCGTGGGTAATGAAGAGCATGGCGAGATCGAGCCGCTGGCGGATCTCCTCGAACAGGGCGAGGACTTGCGCCTGCACCGAGACGTCGAGCGCCGAGACCGGCTCGTCGGCGACCAGCAGCTCGGGCTCCACGGCGAGAGCGCGCGCGATGCAGATGCGCTGGCGCTGCCCGCCCGAGAACTGGTGCGGATAGCGCGCCAGCGACTGCGGATCCATGCGTACCAGTTCCATCAGGCGCCGCGCCCGCTCGAGCGCCTGAGCGCGCGGCACGCCGAAATTGAGCGGCCCTTCGATCAGCGCCTCGCCGACGCTGCGGCGCGGGTTGAGGGAGCGGTAGGGGTCCTGGAAGATCACCTGCACGCGCCGGCGCATCGGACGCAGCGCGCGCGCCGGCAGGCGCGCGAGGTCGGTGCCGCCGAGGCGGATCTCGCCGCCCGAAGGCTCGATCAGGCGCGCGATGCAGCGCGCGACCGTGCTCTTGCCCGAGCCCGACTCGCCGACCAGGCCGAGCGTCTCGCCCTTGCGCACGACCAGGTCCACGTCCCACACGGCGGCGACCTCGCGGTTGCGGCGCAGCCAGTGGCGATCGATGTAGGTCTTCGACAGCGCTTTTGCCTCGAGCACCGTCGCGGCAGCCGGCGCCGAAGTGCGGGCGCGCGGCTGCAGCGTCGGCACGGAATGGATCAGCATGCGCGTGTAGTCGTCGCGCGGGCGGGTCAGCACTTCGCTTCGAGTGCCGACCTCGACCAGGCGCCCTTCGCGCAGCACGGCGACGCGATGCGCGATCTCGGCGACGACGCCGAAATCGTGCGTGACGAAGAGCACCGCCATCCCGTGGGCTTTCTGCAGATCGAGAATCAGCTTCAGGATCTGCGCCTGGGTGGTGACGTCGAGCGCCGTGGTCGGCTCGTCGGCGATCAGCAGCGCAGGCTCGAGGGCTAGCGCCATGGCGATCATGGTGCGCTGGCGCTGGCCGCCGGAGAGCTGGTGGGGGTATGAGGCGCGGATGCGTTCGGGATCGGACAGCGCTACCTCTCGCAGCAGGGACAGGGATTTCCCTTTCCGGGCCGAGGCGGAAAGGCGCGTATGGGCGCGGAACACCTCGTCGATCTGCTCCCCGCAGCGCATCACCGGGTTGAGCGCGCTCATGGGCTCCTGGAAGATCATCGCCATGCGGGCACCGCGCATCTCGCGCGTGGGCGCCTTTCCTTCGACCCGCACTTCACCGTGAGTGATGGGAAGGCTCTTCGGCAGCAGCCCCATGATCGCCTGGGCGATCACCGACTTGCCCGAGCCCGATTCGCCGACCAGACAGAGGATTTCATTTCTCTCAATTTCAAAGCTCACGCCTTCGATGGCCTTCGGACGGTCCCCTCCCGCCGGCAGCGTCACCGTCAGATTGGAAACCTGGAGAACCGTCATACGCGCTTGGCCATCTTCGGATCGAGCGTGTCGCGCAGGCCGTCTCCCAGCATGTTGACGGCGAGCACCGTGACGGCGAGGAAGACGCCAGGGAAGAAAACGTTGTGCGGGTAGGCGACGAACTGCACCCGGCCCTCGGCCATGATATTGCCCCACGTCGGGATGTCGGGCGGTAGGCCGACGCCGAGGAAGGAGAGGGCGGCCTCGGTGAGGATGGCGAAGGCGACGATGTAGGTGCCCTGGACGATGAGCGGCGCCGCGGTGTTGGGCAGGATGTGGCCGAACATGATCTTCGCGGTGGAAGTGCCGAGCGACACCGCCGCCTCGACGTACGGCTCCTCGCGGATCGTCAGCACGAGCGAGCGGACCAGGCGCGTGACGCGCGGGATCTCGGGAATGGCGATGGCGAGGATCACCGCCGGCAGGCTGGCGCGCCAGAGCGCGACCAGCGCGATGGCGATGAGGATCGCCGGGATCGCCATGACGCCGTCCATGACGCGCATCAGCGGCCCGTCGAGCCAGCGCAGCGTGCCAGCGGCAAGGCCGAGGACGATGCCGCAGGCGAGCGCGGCGAGCGCGCAGGACAGGCCGATGATGAGCGACACGCGCGCGCCGTAGAGGACGCGGCTGTAGACGTCTCGCCCGAAGGAGTCCGAACCCATGAGGAAGCGGTGCTTCAGGGTCTCGCCCTCGAACGTGGTGATCTCGCCGGATTGCATCGGTCGCAGGTCGCGGCTGGCGGCATCGAAGAGCGACGGGTCCACCGTTCCCAGCCAGGGCGCGGCGAGGCCGATCGCGAGCAGAAGCAGGAGAGCGATGCCGCCGATCCGCACCGACCAGTTGCGCCACGCCATCTAGTAGCGAATCCGCGGATCGAGGAACACATAGGAGAGGTCGACGAGCAGGTTGACGAGCACGTAGACCAGCGAGAAAAACAGGATCAGTCCCTGGATGGTGGGGAAGTCGCGCGCCAGCACCGCATCGACGGTGAGCCGCCCCAGCCCGGGAATGGCGTACACCGACTCGGTCACCACGACGCCGCCGATGAGCAGCGCTATGCCGATGCCGATCACGGTCACGATCGGCACGGCGGCATTGGCGAGCGCGTGGCGCACGAGCACGCGCAGCTCCGTCAGCCCCTTCGCCCGCGCCGTGCGGATGTAGTCCTCCCCCAGCGCTTCGATCACGGCTGCGCGAGTCACCCTGGCGATCAGCGCCATGTAGATCACCGACAGTGTGAAGGCCGGCAGGATCAGATGCCGCAGGAATGGAACGAAGCCATCCGCCAGGCGGGCATATCCCTGCACCGGCAGCCAGCCGAGCTGCAGCGAGACGAGCCAGATCAGCAGGTAGGCGAGCACGAAGACCGGCACCGAGAAGCCGAGCACCGAAAAACCCATGAGCGCGCGATCGAACCAGCCGCCGTGGCGCCAGGCGGCGATGACGCCGAGCGGGATCGAGATGAGCACGGCGAGCAGGATCGTCAGCGCGGTCAGCGCCAGCGTCGGCTCGAGGCGCTGGGCGACGAGCGTCGTCACGTCCATCCGGAAGTAGTACGACTGGCCGAGGTCGCCGGCGAGCAGCTTGCCGATCCAGATCGCGAGCTGGACGATGAGCGGCCGGTCGAGGCCGAGGCTGACGCGGATCGCAGCGATCTGCTCGGCGTTGGCGGCGTCGCCGGCGAGGATCGCCGCCGGATCTCCCGGCGTCAGGCGCAGCAGCAGGAATACCAGGACCGCGACGACGCCCAGGACGGGAATCGTCGCGAGGACCCGCCGGGCGAGGAAGGCGATCAGTTCTTCCTAATGTTCCAGTAGAGATTGCCCGGCCCGGTGACGAAGCCGCTGATGTTGCGGCGCGCGGCGAGCGGGTTGATGTACTCGCCGAGGGGCGCGTGCGTGGCGATCTCGAAGGCGCGCGTCTGGATCTGCTCGGCGAGCGCCTTCTTCTTCGCCTCGTCGGTGGCGCGCGCGAACTCGTCGCGCAGCTTCTCCATCGCCGGGTCGGAGGGCCAGCCGAACCAGGATTTTTCGCCCTGCGCGCCGAGCGCGGGATTGGTGAGCGGGTTCCAGATGTCGGGCGCCACCCAGGCGGTGAAGAACATGTTCCAGCCGCCCTGCTGCGGCGGATCCTTCTTCGCGCGCCGGCCGACCAGCGTATTCCAGTCCATCGCCTGCAGGTCGACCTTGAAGCCGGCCTGCCGCAGGAGTTGCGCCGCCACGTCGGGGAGCTTGCCGAGCGCCGCCAGGTCGGTCGGCTTCATCAGCACCACCGGCGTGCCGTCGTAGCCGGAGGCCTTCAGGAGCTCCTGCGCCTTCTTCAGATTCGACTTCGACTGCACCTCGCTGCCCTTGCTGCTGCCGTAGGGCGTGCCGCAGGTGAACATCGACGCGCAGCTGCGATAGATCTCCTTGACGCCGATCTGGGCGCGCAGGAACGGCTCCTGCGAGAACGCGGCGAGCGCGGCCTGGCGAACTTTCGGGTTGTTGAACGGCGGGTGCAGATGGTTGAAGCGGCCCATGTACTGGAAGCCGAGCGGGTTGGAGTTCACCACCTGGATGTTCTTGTCCGCCTTCAGCGGCTCGTAGCTCTCGAAGGCCGGCTGCTCGATGATGTCGATCTCGCCTTTCACCAGGGCGTTGACCTGCGACTGCGCATCGCGCAGCGCCAGGTTCCACTCGATGCGATCGACGTAGACGCGCTTGCCGCCCGCGGTGCCGGAAGGCGGCTCCTGGCGCGGCTGGTATTTCTCGTTTTTCCGATAGACGGCTTTGTCGCCGGGCTTGAACTGGTCCTTGACGAAGACATAGGGGCCGCTGCCCGTGGCGTCGTCGATCTGCCGGTCGGCCGGCGTCTCGGCGACGCGCCGCGGCATGATGAAGGGCACGTTGGAGGAAGGCTTGCCGAGCGCCTCGAGGACGAAGCCGCAGGCCTCGCGCAGGAAGATGCGGAAGGTGTTGGGCGCCGGCGAATCCATGCGCTCGACGAAAGTCATC